>JAGAUN010000098.1 GCA_017620715.1 Muribaculaceae bacterium
ACCGATCTGGTGTTTAGCTCCGATGCCCCCCTCGACTGTATCGATGTGCTTTTTATGTGCTCGGCCCACGGTCACAGTCGCAGTTTCTGGAGCGAACACACTCGACCAGAAGGTCTGAAGGTGATTGATTTGGCACAGGACTTCCGCGATGAGTCGGAGGGATATGTCTACGGATTGCCAGAGCTCAATTTCGACCGGATAGTCCGCGCCCGGTCTGTAGCCAACCCGGGTTGTTTCGCCACCGCCATTCAGCTGTCGTTGTTGCCGATGGCCGCTGCCGGACTACTGCCCGCCGGGGGCGAAATAAATATCACGGCGCTCACCGGTTCTACCGGTGCAGGCGTGAAGCCCGGACCGACCACCCATTTCAGCTGGCGTACCGACAACGTTTCGGTATACAAACCCTTCACCCACCAGCATCTTATAGAGATAGGCGCTACCCTCGGCCATTTGCAGCCCAATCACGGGGCGTCGATCAACTTCATACCCATGCGGGGCGATTTTGCACGCGGCATATTTTGCGCCGTGCATCTCGACTGCAATCTCTCTTTGGAAGATGTGCTCGCACTATATGCCGATTACTATCGCGATGCCCCCTTTACGGTGGTAACCCGGCAGCCGGTCGACCTCAAGCAGGCTGTCAACACCAACAAGGCTATAGTGGGTGTGCAACGCCATGCCAACAAACTGCTCGTCACCACCGCTATCGACAATCTGCTTAAAGGCGCGTCGGGGCAGGCGGTGCAGAATTTCAATATTATCACGGGGCTCGACCAGCGTACGGGCCTCCGTCTCAAACCCTCAGCTTTCTGACATGAATCTTTTCGATGTATATTCGCTATACGATATAGAACCGGTGCGTGGCCGCGGCTCGCATGTTTTTACTGCCGATGGTACTGACTATCTCGACCTTTACGGCGGTCATGCCGTGATTTCGATAGGCCATTCGCATCCGCGATATGTGAAGGCCATCGCTGACCAGGTGTCGCGTCTCGGTTTTTATTCCAATTCGGTTGTAAACAGTCTGCAGGTGAAACTCGCCGAAGCGCTCGGCAAGTTGTCCGGTTACTCTGACTATTCGCTCTTTTTGTGCAACTCCGGCGCCGAAGCTAACGAAAACGCTCTCAAGCTCGCCTCGTTCGTCACCGGCCGCGAACGCGTGCTTGCATTCGGCGGCGCTTTTCACGGACGCACATCGGGTGCCGTTGCGGCTACCGATAATCCGGCTATCCGTTCACCCTTCAACTGCACCGACCGAATCACCTTCGTGTCGCTCGACGATATGGATGCCGTGCGCCGCGAACTGGCTACCGGCACTTACGCTGCCGCAATCATAGAGGGAATACAGGGCGTGTCGGGTATACACGAACCCTCGGCCGAACTGTTTCGTTTGCTTGAGAGCGAGTGCCACAAGCACGCAACGCTGCTCATTGCCGACGAGATACAGTCGGGCTACGGCCGCAGCGGACTATTCTTTGCTCATCAGCATGCCGGAGTGCGCCCCGACATAATCACTGTAGCCAAAGGCATAGCCAACGGTTTCCCTATGGGTGCTGTATTGATTTCGCCCGCCATAGAGGCTCGCAAGGGTATGCTCGGTACCACTTTCGGCGGCAATCACCTTGCCTGCGCCGCCGCTTTGGCCGTGCTTGAGGTGATGGCTGAGGAGAATCTGATAGAGAATGCCGCCCGTGTAGGCGAGTATCTGATTGAAAACCTGCGAGCTATACCCGGTGTGAAGGAGGTGCGCGGCCGCGGACTGATGATTGGTCTGGAGGTGGATGGATTCACCGGCTCGGAGCTTCGGCGCCGTTTGCTCTTCGACCATCACATCTTTACCGGTGGCGCCGGTGTTAATACTGTGCGTCTGCTCCCGGCTCTGTCGTTCAGCAAAGCCGAGGCCGACCAATTTTTAAGCGAATTTACAAAAGCTATAAAACAATGAAGAAGTTTACATGCGTTGACGATATAGGCTCTTTGAGTCAGGCTCTTGCTGAAGCCAAAATGATAAAGGCCGACAGGTATGCCCTGACCGATCTGGGCCGAAACCGCACTCTGCTGATGCTCTTTTTCAATTCCTCGCTCCGTACCCGTCTCTCCACGCAGAAGGCCGCCATGAATCTCGGCATGAACGTGATGGTGCTCGATGTGAATCAGGGGGCATGGAAACTCGAAACAGAACGAGGTGTAGTGATGGATGGTGACAAAGCGGAGCATCTGCTCGAGGCAATACCCGTTATGGCTTCGTATGCCGACATTATAGGCGTGCGCTCATTCGCAGGGCTTACCGACAAAAAAGCCGATTACGAGGAGCGTGTGCTCAGTCAGTTTATACAATACTCGGGCCGACCCGTGATAAGTATGGAGGCGGCTACACGCCATCCGTTGCAGAGCTTTGCCGATCTCATCACCATCGAGGAATACAAGCGTACCGAGCGCCCCAAAGTGGTGCTCACCTGGGCTCCGCACCCCAAGGCATTGCCTCAGGCTGTGCCTAACTCCTTTGCCGAATGGGCTGTGGCTGCGGGTTATGAGCTGACCATAACCCATCCGCACGGCTACGAGCTCGACAGTTCGTTTACCGCCGGCGCTAAAATAGAGTACGACCAGGACAAAGCCTTTGAAGGAGCAGATTTTATCTATGCCAAAAACTGGTCGGCCTATGCCGATCCCAACTACGGAAAGGTATTGTCGACTGACCGCTCATGGACCGTCGACTCCCGCAAAATGGCTCTTACCAACGATGCCTACTTCATGCACTGCTTGCCGGTGCGCCGCAATATGATTGTGACCGACGACGTGATAGAGTCGGAGCGCAGCATTGTGATACCCGAAGCTGCCAACCGCGAGATTTCAGCCCAGACAGTATTGATGAAGATGCTCAACGCCTTATGATAGAGGTAGTGAAAATAGGCGGCAACGTGGTTGACAATCCGGACGCCCTATCCGCTTTTCTTGCCGACTTCGCCTCGCTGCCCTCGCCCAAAATATTGATACACGGCGGAGGCAAGGAGGCTACCAGGCTAAGCAAGACGCTTGGCATAAAAACCACCATGATAGAAGGTCGCCGGGTAACTGATGCCGACACACTGCAAGTGGTGACTATGGTTTATGCCGGACTAATCAACAAACGTATTGTGTCGCTTTTGCAAAGCCTCGGCTGCAATGCCGTGGGCCTCTCCGGCGCCGACGGAAATCTTATTCCGGCAAAGCGCCGTAACCCCGAGCCTGTTGACTATGGTTTTGTAGGCGATATCGATGCCGCAAAGGTTAATTCCGATATGCTTTACTCTCTGTTCAACGGCGGATTTACGCCCGTGGTTTGCGCCATCTGCCACGACGGCAACGGGCTTCTGCTCAATTGCAATGCTGACTCGGTGGCCGGTGCCGTGGCTGTTGGAGCCTCTCGCCTCGGCTCCGTACGGCTTACCTATTGCTTCGAGCAGCCCGGTGTGATGCGCGACGTGGCCGACAGCAATTCGGTGATACCTATGATTGACGAGGCCGGATTCGAGCAGCTGCGCGCCGACGGTATAGTTGATAAGGGAATGATACCGAAGCTGCACAATGCGCTCCGGTGTGCCCGTTCAGGTGTTTCGGAAGTGAGAATCTGCTCGTCGCAGGCTCTCCTCGGAAGCTCCGGTACCATAATACGGTCGGAGAGATGACGGAGGAAAAATCGCCGCGCCTGACAGCCGCCATAGAGCTGCTTAAGCAGCTTATAGCCACTCCGTCGCCATCGCGACAGGAGGGCGCTACCGCCAACATTCTGCAGCAGTGGCTTGTAGATGCCGGCGTGGAGGATGTGCGCCGTATACACAATAATGTGTTTGCGCTTTGCCGCCGCTTCGACAGAACCAAGCCTACGCTGATGCTTAATTCGCACCACGACACGGTGCGCCCATCGGCTTCGTATACCCGCAATCCTTATGAGCCCACAATAGAGCAGGGACGTCTTTACGGTCTGGGTAGCAACGATGCCGGCGGAGCATGTGTGGCTTTGGCCTCCACTTTTGTTGAACTGTATGACAACACCGATTTGCCCTTTAATCTCTTGCTGGCGCTATCGGCCGCTGAGGAGGTGATGGCGCCCGAGGGCATGCGGGCATTATTGCCGCATCTCGCAGAGGCGGCAATTGTTCCCGACATGGCTATAGTGGGCGAACCCACTGACATGCAGCCGGCCGTGGGCGAGCGCGGCCTGATGGTGCTCGACGGCGTGGCCGAGGGTGTGGCCGGGCATGCCGCACGCTCCGAGGGCATCAATGCCATATACCGTGCCATTGCCGATATTGAACGCCTCCGTGCCTGGGAGCCTCCGAAACGGAGCTCTTGCCTGGGGCCGATAAAGGTGAGCGTGACAATGATTGAGGCCGGAACGCAGCACAACGTGGTGCCCGACAAGTGCCGTTACACGGTAGATGTGCGTACCACCGACGCTTATTCCAACGAGGTTACGCTCGGACTTCTCCGGCAGGTAGTGCACCACACCGTACTTACTCCTCGCTCCACACATATTCAGGCCTCGGCACTTGAGGAGTCGCATCCTTTGGTGCAGGCTGCTATGGCAATGCATCTCACCCCGTTTGTGTCGCCTACCACCTCCGATATGGCGCTTATGCGAGGCATTCCCGCCTTTAAAATCGGCCCCGGCAGCTCGTCGCGTTCGCATTCGGCCGACGAATTTATATACATCAACGAGCTCAACGACGCTTTAATCAAATATCCGCAGCTTATCTGTCAGGCTGCCAAAATTATTACGGAAAATGGCTAAACAATTGTGGAACAAAGGCCTCGAGCCTGATCAAATGATTGAAAAATATACCGTGGGCAACGACCGCAATCTCGATTTGCGTCTCGCCCGCTACGATGTGCAGGGCTCGATAGCCCATATCGGAATGCTCTGCAGCATCGGCCTGATTACCGATGAGGAGTACAAGATACTCCTTCCGGCTCTCGAAGAAATCGCCGCCGAAATAGAGGCGGGTCGTTTCACAATCGAGGATGGCGTGGAAGACGTGCACTCTCAGGTGGAACTGATGCTTACCGAACGTCTGGGCGACGTAGGCAAAAAGATTCACTCCGGGCGCTCGCGCAACGATCAGGTGCTTGTTGACCTCAAACTCTTTTTTCGCGACGAGCTGCGGCATATAGCAGCCGCCGTCAATCAGCTTTTTGAGCGGCTTCTTAAGCTGGCGCGTACGCATAAGGATGTGCTCATGCCGGGCTACACGCATCTGCAGGTGGCCATGCCGTCGTCGTTCGGTCTGTGGTTCGGAGCATACGCCGAGAGTTTTATCGATGACATAGAGCTGCTTTCGGCCGCATTCAATATTACGAATCAGAATCCGCTCGGATCGGCTGCCGGCTACGGCTCGTCGTTCCCGCTCGACAGGCTCATGACCACCCGCGCGCTTGGGTTCGCACGCCCGCATTACAATGTGGTTGCTGCACAGATGAGTCGTGGCAAAACGGAGCGCGCCGTCGCATCGGCCATTGCGGCCATAGCCTCTACTCTCGGACACATGGCCATGGATATGTGTATGTGGATGTGCCCCAATTACGGGTTCATATCTTTCCCCGACGAGCTTACTACGGGGTCGAGCATCATGCCCCACAAAAAGAATCCCGATGTGTGGGAAATAATGCGCGGCAAGTGCAACCGCCTGCAGTCGCTTCCCAACGAGCTCACCATACTCACGGCCAATCTGCCGCTCGGCTACAACCGCGATCTGCAGCTTATGAAAGATATCCTGTTCCCCGCCACCACCGAGATAATAGAATCGCTTGAGATGGCCGACTTCATGCTTCAGCACATACGCGTCAAGAAAGATATTCTTGAAGATTCGCGATACGATTACATCTTTACCGTTGAGGAGGTTAACCGCCTTGTGTCTCAGGGCGTGCCTTTCCGCGACGCCTACCGTAAGGTTGGCGCGGAAGTGCAGGACGGCACATATCGCCCTGTGCGCGAAGTGCACCATACACATCTCGGCAGCATAGGCAATCCGGCTATCGATGAGATTGCCGCAAAAATGAAACCGGTGATTGCACCCTTGCTCGGGTAGCAAACCTACGCTACAGAATACAGCTGCGGCGCATCCGTCAAACGGGATGCGCCGCAGTGATTTTTCAGGCGTTAGGTAATCTGATTACTTGGCAAGGCCGCGGCTGCGAAGCAGTGCCGAAGCATCGGGCTTGTGGCCGCGGAATTTGATGTAAAGCTCCATGGGATCGGCAGAGCCGCCTGCTTCGAGCACGTTGGCTTTGAACGATGCTGCGGTGGCGGGGTCGAAGATGCCGCGCTCCTTGAAGAGTTCGAAGCCGTCGCAGTCGAGCACTGCAGCCCAGAGGTAGGTGTAGTAGCCCGAAGCGTAGCCGTCGGATCCGAATACGTGGCGGAAATAGGGTGTGCGGTAGCGGTATTGTACCTGTGAGGGCATTTTGAGGTCGGCGGCAACCTGAGCCTCGAATTCACGTATATCCACATCGGTATTGCCCTCGGTGAGGTCGCCGTATGCGAGGTCGAGGAGGGCGGCGCCAACAAGTTCGGTTGTCATGAAGCCCTGATTGTGGGTTGATGCGGCAATAAGTTTCTCAACGAGACTGTCGGGAATCACTTCGCCTGTCTTGTAATGGCGTGCGTAGGTTTTGAGCAATTCAGGCTCAAGAGCCCAGTGCTCGTGTATCTGCGAGGGAAGTTCTACGAAGTCGCGGTCAACATTGGTGCCTGCCTGGCTGCGCAGCTTGGCTTTGGTGAGCATGCCGTGCAGGCCGTGGCCGAATTCATGGAACATGGTCTCGAGCTCGTCGAGTGTGAGGAGTGCCGGTGTTTCGGCAGTGGGGCGTGTGAAGTTGCCTACATTGTATACTATGGGACGCTGCGAGGTGCCGTCGGGGTCGACGAAGGCTCCCTGAAATTCGCTCATCCATGCGCCCTGGCGTTTCGAGGGACGCTGGAAATAGTCGGTCATGAACACGGCCACATGGTTGCCGTCGGCGTCTTTCACCTCATATACTTTCACTTCGGGATTATATTTGGGAGCGTCGGGGAGTTCGGTAAATGTCACGCCGTAAAGACGCTCAGCCATATTGAAGATGCCTTTGCGAACGTTTTCTACCGGGAAGTAAGCACGCACTTCGTCCTCGTCGAGATCATATTTGTGGCGACGCACCTTTTCGGCGTAGTAGTAATAATCCCAGGGCTTCATCACGATGCCGGCGTCTTCGCTGTCGGCCAGGGCCTGCATTTCGGCCACCTCGGTGTCGACACGCTCAATGGCGGGCTGCCAGATTTGCATCAGGAGGTCGCGTGCAGCCTGGGGAGTCTTGGCCATAACATTCGATGTCATGTAGGCGCTGAATGTGGGGAATCCGAGCAGACGCGCTTTCTCGGCGCGGGCGGCAAGAATCTTACGAACTATGGGCTGGTTGTCGTATTGGCCCGAGAATGCAAGATTGGTGTAAGCCTCGTAGATTTTGCGGCGAAGGTCGCGGCTGTCGGCATACTGGAGCAGAGGCAAACGGCTGGGAGCGTGCAGAGTGAACGCCCATGAGCCCTCTTTACCGCGCGCAGCCGCTTCTTCGGCGGCGACTGCTATGCTGGCTGCGGGCAGACCCGACAGAAGTGCGGTGTCGGATACGAAATACGCATACTCGTTGGTGGCATTCAGCAAGTTCTGGTTGAACTTGATATAGAGGTCGGCGAGTTCGGCGTTGAGCTCCTTGAGGCGTTGTTTGTCGGCTTTGCTGAGCAATGCGCCGTTGAGGGTGAAGCTCTTGTATGTCTCCTCTACATCGCGCAGCTGCTCGGGTGTGAGCGAAAGGCTGGCGCGGTTGTCGTAAAGTTTTTTGATGCGTTTGAAGAGCTTGGGGTTCATGCTCACCTCACCCATCAGGGCAGTGTAGGCAGGCATAATCTCTTCGGCCAGCTTCTCCATTTCGGGAGAGTTGTCGGTTTCGTTGAGCGACGAGAATACATACATCACGCGGTTGAGCAGTTTTCCCGATTTCTCGAGGGCGAGAATGGTGTTGTCGAAGGTGGGCTTGGCCTTATTGTCGGCGATAGCCTTTACCTCGGCACGATATTGGGCCACACCCTCGTTGAAGGCAGGCATATAGTGAGCCGGAGTGATTGACTCGAAGGGGGGAATATTCATGGGGTCGGGATAGTCGGCCATAAAGGGATTGGCGGGCTGAGTCTCCGCGGCCCGGAGCATCGGCGATGCCGCTGCAAGAGCAATGGCGAGCATTGATATTACTGTTTTTTTCATGAAATGTGTATATAATAGTTTGTTTAGTAAATTATTCGGAGGTGAAAGTGAAGTAGGCCAAAAGAGGGTAATGGTCGGATGTGGCGCCGCTCAGAGCATCAATGCGCCGGGCGTCTATATTGCCGCGGTAATACATCTGGTCGATGCGGAAGTAGAAGCGGTCGGCGTGATAGGTGATGGCCGGCCCGAGGCCTGCATGACGATATGCGTCGGTCATGTCATCGCCCTGTATGGTACGCGAGGCGTAGCAGTCGGGTATGTCGTTGAAGTCGCCCGCCAGTATTATGTTGCCGCTTACGGCATCGAGAGCCTGACGTATCTCGTGGGCCTGAAGGGCGCGTGCTCTGAATGCCGCTCCGAGCTTACGCAACAGTCCGCGGCGCAGTTCGGAGATACCTCCGCCGGGGGCGTCGCCCTTGGTCATATTGCGATAAGTGGCTTTGTCGGAGGCGTTAAGCCCTATCGACTGCAGGTGTACGTTGAAGAAATGAATTGTATCGGCGCCTACGGCCACATCGTAGCGACACACGTCGTATGCGTTTTCATCGCTCACGGGCACTTCGATGCGCTTAAAGGGATATTTCGACAGCAATGCTATGCCGCGGCGTGTGCAGAATGTGTAGGGGTAGCGCCTGTACAGTTCCGCACGGTCGGTGTCGGTGAGCGAGGTGAGATATGTTTCGTAGAGCGGAGTGGCCTCCTGTAGCAGCGCTATGTCGGGGTCATGTTCGAGAATGAAACTCAGTGTGGGATTGAGACGCGAGGTGTCGCGCTCCGTATTGGTGTAGTCGTGAAATCCTAATGTATTGAAACTCATTACCTTCAATACTTTAGTGCCTTTCGCTTCGAGTGAGGCCGCCGACGGACGGAAAAAGTTGAGCGGGCAGTAGGTGAGAGCAGGCCCGGCACATATCAGAAGCGTTGCCGCTCCGATGAGGGCTCTGCGGCGCCACCATATCAGATTGATGGCCGTAAGGCCGAGGGTGAGGAAGAGAAATACCGGGAATACCATTGCCATGGCCGCCGGTATGACCGACGTGGCGGGATTGACCGTGCCTCCGTAGGCCGATAGCAGTGTGAGCAGAGCCACAATAATGTTGATGGCTATGCCTGCTATTGAGGCTATCTTCGAACGGGTTGATGCCGGTGCAGTGGATTTAGTCATAGCTCTATACGTCGGCTGAGTTCGTTAAGGTCGGCGCGTTCGCGGGCCGACAGGGAATTGTAGCCTGACCGCCGGATCTTGTCAAGCAATATGTCGAGAATCTCCTCATCGGAGAGGTCGGCATAGGCGTCGCTTTCAACCGCCGCAGGGGTGCTTTCGGGTGCCGGCGGCGACGTAGGGCGTCCGGCATAAGCGGCACTCATTACCCTGATGCGGTGTTTTGTATATAGTGCACCGGCTATGCCTAAAAGGAATCCGCCGGCATGGGCTCCCTGTATGTCGATAGCCGAGGTGCCGGTAGCTATAATGCTCAGAAGCACGATGATGAGGGTGATAACGCGCAATTCCACATGTCCGAAGAATATGAGAGGCGCCGTTACGCGCGGCATCATGAAAGTAGTGTATGATATCAGCGCCATAACCGATGCCGATGCCCCAACCAGGCCGGCCGACTGATAGCCGGTTGCTCCGCAGGCCATGTAGAAAGCCAAAGCGCCGGCTACGCCTCCTGAAAGATAGAGCACCCAGAATTGCCACCGCAGCATCCGCTCATCGATATGCCGCGCCAGCGAGCTGAAGAAATACAGCAACAACATATTGGCAAGCAGATGCATCGGAGCGTATTGCGTGAACATGTAGCACACCACCGTCCAGGGCTTGCCGAGCAGGTCGGCAGGCGAAGCAGGTAGGGTGAGCTCATTGAGCAGCCACTTTGACCAATCGCCGAATATATGTATGCACACAAACACCGCCGCGTTGATGGCTATAATCCAACCGGGCGCTGTGAGTGAACGTATTATTCTGACGATGCGATTCATCTTTCTTTCTGCGATACTGAGGTTAGTGGCGCCAGACTATGCCCTTCTTCATCCAGTACATTATGAGCATGAAGCCGAATATCATGCCGCCAAGGTGTGCAAAGTGGGCCACACCGTCGGGGGCGTCGCTCATGCCGAGCACAAGTTCCAGACCGCCCCAAATCAATACCATCCATTTTGCCTTGATGGGTATTGGTACGAATATAAAGTAGATGGGAAGATTGGGGAATATCATGGCAAAGGCAAGCAGCACACCATATATGGCACCCGCGCATAGCTGAAAAGGGTCTGCGATACGACCTCACCGTACCGTTTGCCCGGTTTGTTGTTCAACATCGCAACGAACTGCAGATGCCATTCAAGCGCTATCAGATACAACCGGTTTGGCGAGCCGACCGTCCGCAAAA
>JAGAUN010000099.1 GCA_017620715.1 Muribaculaceae bacterium
ATGATGATAGAGCTTTTTTTGATGATGATAATGAAGGGCCTTGTGGGCAGAATAGCAATTGGAGAACTTTTTTTGATGAAACAACCGCCCCGTTGGGCGTTTGAATATAAAACCACAACTTTGTAACATTGGTTTGGCAAACGTGTTACAAAAATATGGCGAATATAAATCAAAAATTTATAAACGCCACACAATCAACACAAACCGCTGTAACATGTATGAAACAACATAACAAACTTTGCCGTAACAATTCCGTAACAATTTCAGAAATTCCCCCTCAAAAACCACCCACATCGGAACTATGGAGCGGTGGATACAGCGCTGCAAGCGCCTTCCCCCGAATCCACACGAGGCTGTCACACGAGGGTAAGCGCCCCAAAGGGCGCTATAACCCTCGCCCCATAACTTTTTTTGTACATTGCCAGAATATGGAGCGGGGGATATGGCGCGCAGCGCCTTCCCCCGAATCCCACCCAAAGTCCGACCCGTCCGACCCGTCTGACAGGTCTGACGATTACACCAACCTTGCCGCCACCCGAGGGTAAGCGCCCTGCGGGGCGCTGTAACCCTCTCCCCATATAATTTTGCATCGTGCATTGTGAATTGAGCTATGGAGCGGGGGATATGGCGCGCAGCGCCTTCCCCCGAATGCACTCCCCTGGATATTGCATCTGAGTAGGTGAAACCGCTGAAAGCGGTTGCTTTGTATATAGCCTCACATTGACGCGCAGCGCGCGGCTATGTGAGGTAAGCAGGTCAGGCAAAGGCAACGCCGAAGGTGTTGCTTTGTGTTCTCGGGCGGTTCTCGCAGGCTCATGCCCGACCTGCTCGAGAGTTTGCGCGGCTCGCCCCATAACTTTTTGTGCATTGTCAGAATATGGGGCGGGGATACAGCGCGCAGCGCCTTCCCCCGAACCCTCACCCCAAATTATTGAGCATTGATGCCATCAAAACGGGTATCCGATAGCAAGGTGGAAAGCAAGCGAGTCCTTAAACTTCCTCATATTATAATAGCCGCGCTTGCCCGTGTCGTAGGGCGCATGAATACCCACACCCAGATCGCCGCGTATCACCAGCATCCCAATGTCGAGGCGCAGTCCGGCACCCGTACCCACAGCTAAATCCTTGAAAAACGTCTTGCCGCGCAGCATACCGCCCGGTCGGGCCGGGTCCTCCTTAAGAAGCCACACATTGCCCGAATCGAGGAAAAACGCCCCGTGCACAGGCCCGAAAATCGGGAAACGGTACTCCACATTAAACTCAAACTTAAAAGTACCCGTCTGGTCGAAATAGCCGTTGATCTGGTCGGCAGGCACACGATAGCTGCCCGGACCGATAGAGCGTACCGTAAACGCTCTCACCGAATTGGCGCCACCGCAGTAAAACTGTTCACTGTAAGGCACCTCCGTAGAGTTGGCGTAGGCGTGCGCCGCTCCCACGGCCACACGGCTCACAAGCCAGTGGTCGCCATGGCCCAGACGCCGGTTGTATACAAGCTGGGCAGTCCCCTTTATAAACTGTGAGAACGGCGTGCCAAACAGTTCCTTCTCACCCTTCTTGCCGCACGCGCGGTATATGGCCCAGAAAATATTGCCCGCCTCAGTGAGCGAGAACTGCCAGTTTATAGCATTGTCGGCATCGATAGCGCGGTCATACACATAGCTGTAGCTCATCTGGGGTATGAACTGGCTGCGGAAACTCTGCGCTATAGCCGGATTGGCATCCATGATAGAGTCAAACTCCGAGGTAGTGCGCATCAGATTCACGTAGGTGAGCTTGAAGAGAGTGAGCGAATTGTTCACATGCCGGCTCGCGCGCCAATCGTAGGTAAAGCCCATATTCACCTGAGCCATACTGAAATAGTGCGGCCGGTTGAGCAGGTCGGCCCCTAAGGTGATGCGCGTCCAGTTGAGTTGGCGGCGAGAGCGCGGTATAAAATGCGGCGCCAACAGACGCGGGAACGACAGCCCCGCATTCAGGCCCACCTCATACGAGTTGAATACCGACGAACGTCCGCGGCCCGTCTGCCACTCATACGACCCGAACAGGTCTATTGAAAACTGCTCTCCCCCGCCGAAAATATTCTTGTTGGTGAGCTTAAGGTCAACGCCCGGGCCCAGATACGAATTCGATTTCGAAGTCACGTTTACCTCTATCGAAGCCTCCATAGACTTGTCGAACGTACATTCTATCAGCACATTGAGCGTGCCGGGATGGAGCGAGTCGGGTATAGCGTTGATGTCGATGCCGTTGAATATGCCCAGACGCGACAGGTAAGTCTGCGTGCGGTTCATATCGCGCACCGTCAGCGTCTTGCCCGTGCGAAACCTTATGCACTCGGTGAGCAGACTGTCGCGCAGACGCATAGGCATCATTCTCACCACCGCTCCGCGCGAGGTGTGGATAGTATCGGGCGTGCCGCCCCCCTCGTTGCGGTGCACAATGGTAGTGATGCTGCCGGTGCGGTACGATTGTGCGGCCAGGGCAGGAATGTTCGATGCTAAATCGAGACGCATGGCTATCGAGCCGGGATTGCGGACAGAGTCGGCCAGATACTCCACGTACTCGGGACGGAAGAAATAGTAGCCCCGGTTGCGCAGCGCATTGGCTATATTCACACGCACCTGCGCCAGCGAGTCAACGCAATAGCGCGTACCCTTTGTAAGATACTTCTGCTTGCGCGCCACCGAGTCAATGAGATGGCACAGACGCGACGTATCCGGCAGCAGCTCAATGCTGTCAATCAGGTATTCCGGGCCCGGATTTACCGTATAGGTTATTCGCGCCTTTTTCTTGTTTTTTCCTTGCACGAGAGCATACGACGCACGCCCGCGGAAATAGCCGTTGTCGCGCAGATTGCGGTCTATCATCTGCACACGCACCTCAGGCCGCACATCCGATATAAGCACCGGATCAGATACCAGCTTCTCATATATCCAGTGCTTGAAGCCGCTCGGCGGATTGGGCCAGTTGTTGTACACCCACAGCCCTAACGGAAACGGCCAGCGAACATACGGAGAGTAGAGCGAATTGTTGGGCGCCACATTTATGGTAGTGCTCACGGCGTCCGTCACCGAGGCGGGCAGCTTGGTGCCCTTGGGCGTCACATACTCCACCTTCTTCACTCCGGTATAGAGTATATCGTCGGGGCCGAGCCGCTTGGTGGTCGAGCACGATACTAATGCCAGCGCGGCAGTCAGAGCCGCCAATATGCCTGATATGCTACTTCTCATCTTGGGGTGTTTCTTGCGGTTTGGTGGCGGAGCCGAATCTGAACAGGTCGCGAAGCGAATTCAACTTGCGCTTCATCACAAAGCCCACGCCCGTCTGGGTAATCTCGCCCTCGAGTATCGACTCGTAGCCCACATGGCGGAACAGGCGTACATACATCGACCCTGAGCGGTTGAGCATGTACTCAAACGAGATATCGTTGATAAGGTTTTGCGAGAAATTCTCGTCGGCGTCGGCATCGGTCGAGTAGTTGCCCCCCACCACAATCTTGAAGCGGTCGTTGAAGAGGGTCTTGCTCACGCGGTAGCTGTAGCTCGTGGTGGTGGAGCGGGAGCCGTCGGTAGTGGTGTCGTACTGGTCAACGCCAAACGATATGTCAACGCCGCGTATATTGTTGGCCGCCCATGAGTTGAGCTGCGACGCTAAGAACGAATACAGCGGGTTGCCCGACAGATTGGCGTTGGCCTTGGTGCCCGGGCCCGTATACTGGTTGTAGAGCAGCATGTTCATGGCCTGATTGGCGCGCTGGTCGGGGCTCATGCCCTGCAGCTCGTTCTCTATGGTTATATCATCGTCGGTCGAGAGGTCAAACGCCACATTCATATTCTCGAGCGTGCCGTTCACCGATACCTCTATGTCAAAGTTCACAAGGCGCGAGTTCTGCCCCTGCTGAGTCACATTGGCGCGCAGACGGTCTACAGCTTTGATTGACAGTGTGGGGTTGAGCATCGCACCCGTAAACGCCACATAGCTCCCGGGCGTAAACTTGAAATTCTTTTCCGACATTATCGCCATTGAGTAGCTGCCGGCCGACAGCTGCGGTGTATAGCGCACAAATCCGCTGTTTATAGTGTAGCGTCCGGTCAGCCGGCCCTCGGTATCGGTAGGATTCATCGAGTAGCTCAGCGAGCCCGAGCCGTTGAGCTGCACGCGGTTTTTGCCGTCGGTCGACAGGTCTACGTTGATGGTCGATCCCTCGGAGATGGTCAGATTGGCATCGAGAGCCACGGCGAAAGCCGAGGGCTGGACGGTGTCGGCCACAGACACCGCCGATGTGTCGGCGAAGTTCACGAAATGCACCATATCGTCGGTAGAGCGCGGCGCCGCGAGCGACTGCTGCGACTCGGTCAGCATATATGTCACGTTGGTGCCCGCCAGTATGTCGAGGTCGGCGTTGACTATCATAAGTCTCATATTGCCGCGCACCTTGGCATCGAGGTCTATAAACGCTTTGCCGTAGAGATTGGCGCCGCGCGGGCGGTTGCTGTTCACTATCTGCATGTCGCGAGCCTGCAGGGCGAGATTGAGCGACACATCCGATAGCTTGCGTGCGTTTACCGTACCGTTTACGGTGAGATTGTGGTTGTTGAGCCCCGCTATGTAGAAGTTGTCAAACTTCACTATGTTGCTGTCAACCCTAAGCGGCTCGTCGGAGAAGCGGTACGATGCTCCCGTAAAAGTCACTTTTACGGCCGTGGAGTCGAACTGCAGCTCGCCGTTGAATATCGGCTCGGCCATGGTGCCGGTGATATCCATCTTGCCGTTGAGCATACCCGAGAGCTGTGCCACATCCTTGCCTATAAACGGATTGAGGGTGCGCAGCGGGAAGTGTATCATCGAGAAGTCAAGCAGGAAGGGATGCACGGCCGTCGAATCGTTGAGATTGCCGCGTGCCGTAATCACTTTTTGGCCGTCGACCAGGAGCGAGGCGTCGGCATATACCGCACCGGTCTGGGCGTTGTTGCTCAGGTCGAGCCCTATATCGAAGGTACCCACGCGCTCGCGTCCGTAATACAGGTCGGTGAGCGACAGGTTGCCGCGGCCCGTTATCACGCTCGCATCCCAGCGGAAACGCATATCGCCCGCCAATGTGCCCTTGATGGGCGGCGCGAAGGGCGATATCGACAGCCAGTCGGCCAGCGAGATATTCTCCAGACGCATTATCACATCCTCCTGGTGGCCCGGCAGAGAGTCAACATGCTCGGTATAGAGGTGGAGCGACGAACTGTCCGACATCAGTTTCAGATTGGCGTCGATGTGCCTGTGCTTGAAATTATAAGCTATCTCATTGTCGCGGTTCACGCTCCATTGTTTGTAGGCTATGGTAGGATTGTAGGGCGCCAGACGCACCGTTATGGTCGAGTCGGTGAGGGTGGAGTTGAGTCCGATTATGAATCCCTCCTTGCCCTCTATATTGCTTTGGTTGAGGCGTGCCGCAAGTTTGTTCTCGCTTATGAAGCCGCGGAGCACCACATGAGCGAAATCGTCGAGCGTGCCGGGGCGGTTGTCCATCGTTATGTCGTATTGCAGGAAGCGCCCCTTCTGGTGTGCCTCGAAGGTGAGAGAGTCGATGCGTGTGGCGCCCGAGGTGACTCCGAGTGCCGATGCGCTTATGTTTATCAGCGTGTCGGTCGAGGCGGTAAGAGCGGCCGAGCGGTAGCCTATGCCCGATATCCGTTTGGCCAGCAGGGCCACTGGGTCGCCGGCGGCCGAGCTCACGCTCATGTTGAGCGGTGGCAGGGAGCGCTGCAGCGCGGGGATATCGGCAAACTTTGTGTCGATGATACGCTGCAGGGTGGACTGGGCCGCAGTCGCACCCGCCATAAGCGAGTCGAGCCCGATGCGCGCGTCGAGGTCGGCCTTGAACGCTCCCGATACGAGATGCAGTTGTGTGAGCGAGTCGGCCGCGGCGAAATCGGCTGTGAGCGAGGGCACATCAATGTCGATGGAGTCGAGTTGCCAGTGCAGATTGTCGACCTGCGCCTGGGCATCGATAGCTCCGGTACGCGTATTGTACGCTCCCGAGCTGTATATCTCCATCCCTCCTCCCATAGGCGTCTCCGACAGCTTGAGGGCCTGAAGGTCGACACGGTTGACAAGCGCGTCCATATCCCATTCGTAGCTGTCGCGCGAGAGCCACGCGCGTATATTGGCGTCGGCATTGAGGTTGGGGCAGTCAGATATCACGCGGGCGGTGAGGCGGCATGTGTCGAGGTCGGCCGTAACCGACAGATTTTCAATCGGCTCGCCGTTGTAAAGCAGCCGGTCAATCCGCACATCGGCATGTGCAGAGGTGGAGCGGCGCATAGGGTCGTAGCCGCGCCCTTTCACTTTCACAGAGCCGCTCACATCGGCAATACCGAATGCCGGCATGAAGCGCTGCAGCGGGAAAGCGCGGGCATCGACAGTGGCGTCGTAGCCCTCGGCACGCTGATTCCAAAGGGCATCGAGGGCGAGAGTACCTCCGGCGCTGTGCACCTTCACGTCGCCGTCTACGGTGCCCGGACGGTATTTCACATTGCCCTTGATGCTCATAGGGGCTATCTTCATTGAGCCGAGAGTGCCGCGCGGCAGAGCCGAGGCTATGGCGTTGCCGTCGTACAGTCGGCCGTCGATGTCTATATTGCCGTCGATGTGCGCCGCATCGGTAGGATTGTTGACAGTGCCTTCGGCCATGATGTACACCACCGAGGGTATCTCGGCGTATAGCATGTCGATATTCACCGAAGCCATGGTGCCGAGTATTTTGGCCTCGACATACGCGCGGCTTCCGGAAGGGAAACCTTTCAGCGTAGGCGCCAGGGCAGGCAGTGTGCCGCTCACTTCGGTCAGTCCGGCGTAGCCCGAGGCCTTGAGGTAAACGGGTGTCTGCGAGGGTATTGGCGAAAGACCCATGCGGGCGTCTATCTGCAGGTGCGAGTTAGGTGTGGTAATGTCAAAATCCTCCACGGAGAGTGCGGTGGAGTCCATGGCAAACAATCCTTTCCCCTCAATAGCGAGCGGTGTGCCCCGGAGCGATGCTGCAAGTCGTTTGAGCGGCACTCTGAGCTCGGCGCCGCGGTTGTAGAACGAGTCTACCTCTATGGCTATGTTTTGTACACGCAGGCGGTTGAGGTCGAGCCCCGGCATTGCCGTAGCGCCGGCTACGCCATACAGCACATCGGGAGCCGAGATTTTTATTTTGTCGGCCCTGATGGTCCACGGCTGGGATGCCGACGGGGCTTCGGCGGCTATTGCGGTTGAATCGGCCGCGGGGGAATGATATGTGGCAAGGAAGGCCTCGGATGGGGTGAGATAAGTGGCGTTGACAGGGTCGATCTGCAGCAGTGCCGCGGCTATGCTGTGGGCGCTCATGTCTATGTCGAGGTCTTCGAGTGCGGCATGCCCTATGTGGGTATCGAGGGTATCGATGGCGGGGAGCATGGCCATGTGGAAGTCAACGTCGGCCAAATCGAGCTTCTCGGCCGTGATGCGGAGTGCCGAGGGCGGAGTGGTGTCGGCCGCCGCGGCGGGAGCCGTCACGGTGTCTTTGATGTTGAGGCAGATATGGGCGCCGCGGAGCGCGGTAGGCCCTACATCGATGCGGTCAAAGGCAAATCCGGCCGAGGTGCCGCGGGTGCTGAAGGTGTCGATGCGTGCCTTGAGGTATATGGCCGAGTCGGCTGTGCCGAGTCGGTAAAGACCGTCGGTGAGGGTGGCTTCGTCGACCTGTATGCGTCCTCTGAAAAGATTGAGCACCGACACATCTACCTGTGCGTCGGCGGCGTAAATGAGTGTGTCGGCGTGGTCGGAGATGCAGAGCCGGTCGAGCTCAACTTTGATGGGGAAGCGCAACCTGAAGCGGTCGAGGCTCACTTGCCAGCCTGTCGACTCCGACACTTTCGTAATGGCGATATCGGCTATAAAATCTTGAACAAAAGGTATATATAGCAGTGCAGGTATGAGCAGCACAACGAGTAGCAGAGCGAGTAGTATTCGCCTTGTCACTTTCCAAGCCTTATGAGTTGTTGCTTTGCCCAAACTGATTATGTGATGTGCAGGTGATGAATGATATTACAACGCCTCTATCGGCCGAATGGTTTGCTCTCAATACCAGTTTCAATACCAGTTGACACCGTTGGAGTACGACGAGCGTTTGTCGTATTTGAGGTCGGCGAGCATCGATGAGTTGACCGATATATGGAAGTTGTAAGACTTGTAAGGGCCTACGGGTACGAAACTTGCGGTCATGGTGAAGCAGTGGAGGTCGCGCGAGATGTTGCAGTTCATGTATGCGAGCTTGTGTGTGTCGAAATTGTAGCTCGCAGTGAAACTGAAGTTCCAGTTTTTGGTGGGGCGGATGTTGCCCGACATCGACAGATTCTGGGTAATCTTGCCGTCGTATTCCATCTTCTGCTTGTTGAAGGCGCCGTAGCCGTACTGTATGGAGTAGTTGAGGGTGAGGCTCCACGGCACCTCCCATTTCATATATCCGTCGGGGTTGAACACCATATCGCCGTCGCCCGACCCCTGGGAGCCGTCGGTCATGCGGTCGTTCATGGTGCGCGGCCTCTCGTCGGGATTGTCGGTGTTGTTGCCGTTCTGCTTTTTATTCTTCGAGAAGGTATCGTTATTGAAGGTATAGCTGAACGATGTGCCGGTCGACGACAGGCGGCCCCATCCCTTACCTGCTTTCCATCGCGGTATGTTCACGCGCACCGGGTTGCCGGCGGCGTTGAGCTGGTATGTGTATACATCCCACACGGCCGAGAGGTTGAGGTTGAAGTTTTTCACGAGCCTGAGCATTAGCGAGGTGTTGATGTTGCTCCAGTTGAGCGAGTCGGCCGCGAAGTTGTAGCTCTGCGATATGGTGAAATTCTCTATGAGTGAGATTTTTTTCTCGTCAATAGAGTCGTTGTCCTGCTTCACTTTCATCTCGAGGTTGTTGGCCAGCGAGAAGTTGACAATTCCGCTCTTTCCCTCCTGCGGCACGCCGAAGAGGGTGTTGGGGAAGTATGAGTAGCGGGTAGGCACCATGTTGCCGTTGGCGTCGGGCTTCATGTAGGTGCCGTAGTAGCCGAAAAATGAGGAGCCGAAATCGGGGGCGCCCGAGAACGAGATTGTGGGGGTGATGACGTGGCGTATCATTGTGACCTTCTTGCCCAGGAAGCCCAACGGTTTATAGAAGCCGTAGATTTTGGTGGAGAGCGAAACGGATGCGTTGAAGTCCCACACGTTGTAGAAGTTGTATGTGGTGTCGCATATCTCGCGTGCGGCGTTGGGATCCCACTGGCGGCGCACCTTGGTGGTATACATGCGGTCGGTGAGGTTGACGCTCGGGGTGATGTTGAAGTATTTGAAGAGGCTGAAGGTGGCCGATACGGGTACGGAGTGGCGCATGCCGTTGCGCCAGTCTTTTATGAGGTTCTTCCTGAAAAACTCATCCTGCTTGGCTGTGAGCGAGTTGCTGAACTGGCCCGAATACGACAGCCTGATTTTCTCGTACCACCGCTCGGCTCCCACGGCATGCTTGCGCTTGAAGGGGTATACCTGCGACATGGTCACGGTGATGTTGGGGAACGATACGGCCAGCGTTGAGTCTTGCGAGCGCTGGGCTATATTGGCTGTGCCCGAAAACGACCACTTGGAGCCGGCGGGGCGGTACGTGACGTTGACGGTCGACGATTTGGTGTTTTCGGTGAAGGAGTTGGAGTAGTAGCTGCCGAGGTCGTTGCGCGAGTAGCCCGAGGTGGTGAAGTTGACCGAGGCCGAGAAGTTGAATATCGGGTTGGCTTTCTGATCCTGGGTGTGGCTCCACAGTACCTGGAAGTTGGTCTGCTTGGAGTAGTCGGGCAGTCCCTTGTCGCCCAATATTGTCTTGAGGAAACTGATGTTGAAGTTGCCCTGGAATTTGTAGCGCTTTGCG
>JAGAUN010000100.1 GCA_017620715.1 Muribaculaceae bacterium
AGGCGAATATCTTTGCGAGGTCAACGACCACGGTCAGGAGATAAAACTGCTTCGCGGCGGCCGCGGCGGTCTGGGCAACTGGCATTTCAAGACAGCTACCAACCGTACGCCGCGATATGCCCAGCCGGGCGAACCGGCCATAGAACGCACCGTGATTCTCGAGCTCAAGCTACTCGCCGACGTAGGTCTGGTGGGTCTGCCCAATGCCGGCAAGTCGACACTGCATTCAGCACTCTCGGCCGCACGCCCCAAGATAGCCGACTACCCATTCACCACAATGGAACCGCAGTTAGGCATCGTGTCATATCGCGGAAACCGCTCCTTTGTGATGGCCGACATTCCCGGCATCATCGAGGGCGCAAGCGAGGGCAAAGGCCTTGGGCTGCGTTTCCTGCGCCATATAGAGCGCAACGCGGTGCTGCTGTTTATGGTACCCGCCGACGCCGACGACATCAAAGCCCAATACGAGACGCTGCTCAACGAGTTGCGCCAGTTCAACCCGCAGCTCATGGACAAGCAGCGCGTACTTGCCGTATCGAAGAGCGACCTTCTTGACGACGAGTTGCGCGCCGAAATTGAAAAGACCCTTCCCGACGACATACCGCACGTATTCATATCGGCAGTGACCGGCATGGGTCTCGACGAACTCAAAGATGTGCTCTGGAGCTCCATCACCGACGAGCGCAATATCATAGCCACGCCCAATATCACACACCGTCCACTCGACGGACACCACCGTGTGCGCGAGGAAGATGAATTTGTTTTCGACACACCTCCCGCCATTGAGGAGGCCGAGGACAACGAGGAGGACTTCGACGACGATTTCGACGATTCATACGATGATATCGACTGGGACGACGACTACAATATCGACATGATCGATTCCGATGGCGATACCCGAAAGAACTGAGCTGCTCCCCTTTTGCCCCGAAGTTGAAGCGTGGAGTCTGCAACGCGGGCCCTCCGACCCCTCCGCGCCCTACAGCGGCTTCAACGCCTGCCACTATGTAGGCGACTCCCCCGAGCATGTCGACTTCTGCCGCAGAGCCCTTGCCGAGCATCTCGGCATCGACACTGCACATATAGTCATACCGACCCAGACACACTCCAACCGCGTGGTCACAATAGCCGACGAGCCGCAACCGCTCGACGGCGTCGACGCTCTTGTCACCGACCGCAAGGGCACAGCGCTGTGCATCAACACCGCCGACTGTGTACCCGTGGTATTGGCCGACCCCGAAGCCTCAGTAATCGGGATAGCCCACAGCGGCTGGCGCGGCACCATTTCCGACATAGCGGGCGCCACTGTCAGAGCCATGGAGGCATTGGGCGCGTCGCCGCGCCGTATCAAGGCTGCAATGGGGCCGTCGATATGCGCGCAGTGCTACAATGTGGGCGCCGATGTAGCCCGGCAGTTTACAGAGCGTTACGGTGCAGACTCGGGCGTGGTGGAATACAATGACCGTACACCCCACATCAATCTCGGCCGTGCCGTAGCCATCAACCTGATACGTGCCGGCCTCGACCCCTTGGCTATTCAGCTTCCCGCGATATGCAGCTACCACTCTGCCGGCGCATGGCCATCGGCACGTCGCATAGGCACCGCTTCGGTGCGCACCCTCACGCTGATAATGCTCCGATAGAATCCGCGCAGCTTCATCTGCGCTCCAGTTCGCGCCTAAGCATCTCTACCATCTCCACAGGCAGGTGTGTAACATCGGGATGCCCGTCGACAATAGGTATGGTGAGCATCGGCAATGCCTGAGGCGTGGGATTGGTATCGGCTATCTCCCCTAAAAAATCGTAGTCGAGCGCTTTGCCTATCAGTATAAGACGCTGCACGCTCACGTCGTATCCGCGAAACATGGCGTATAACGACGAACGCGAACAGTGCAATTCGCGTGCGAGTTCGGCAATCGACATACGTCGGTTAGCAAGCTCACGCCTTATTATCTCGCCGACACATTCAAACCTTTCCAACTGATTTTTCATAGTCTGTTTGCAAATATATCAAACCACTCCCACCTAATACAGGCGTAAGTGTTTGATAAATGCTACTATGCTGTATTTATTTCGCTACGCTCCGCGGCGGCTGCGCAGTACGAAATTGTATAAGTTTGCCGATATGAAAAGCACACTTACTTGCAAAAACACATCACTCTTAAATAACCCTTTTCATTAACTCAAAAAAACATCTCATTTATGAAAAAGCTATTTCTTGCTTCGGCATTCGCACTCGGTCTGCTCGTGACAAGCTGCGCATCACTCACCACCAAGGGCGGCATGGGTGTACTCTACACCGGCGTATCTGAAGGCGAAGCTGTTACCGCCAACACACTCGGCAAAAAAGTAGGCACAGCCGAAATCACCAACATTCTCGGTCTCGTCACCACCGGCGACGC
This sequence comes from Muribaculaceae bacterium, assembly GCA_017620715.1. Taxonomy (GTDB): domain Bacteria; phylum Bacteroidota; class Bacteroidia; order Bacteroidales; family Muribaculaceae; genus Paramuribaculum. Next base: position 2,403 of record JAGAUN010000100.1, read on the forward strand.
TTCAATCCAGACCGCAGCCAAGAACGCCGGTATCACCCGCATCTCGCACATCGACTGCAAAAAAACGTCGGTAATCGGCGTATACGGCAAGTACACCGTGTATGTATATGGCGATTAATCAGCACTGAATACACACATTCGGCTCCGGTGGTCAGCACTTAGCTTCGCCACCGGAGTTGTTTATCTTTCACACCCTCTCATTACCCCTCAAGTAAATGAAGAAATTCCTTGTTTTAGCCACATTGTTGTGCTGCATGCCGGCTGTCCGGGCTTTCGACCCCTCGAAACAACTTGTGATACAGACATTTCCCGAAGGCACCGTGGTGTTTGTCAATCCGTCGGAGATGGCGGCCGTAAAGGGTACCTCGACACAGCGCGATATGCAGTACGATGTAACGGCCAATACACTCTCCGACTCCGTTTCATTCACATGCACAGTGTATACCGGGCAGCCGCTTAACGCCGACTCGGCTTACCTGCGCACTCCTGCATCGGTACACGCCTCGGCTATCGAGCTTATTTATTGCGAACCCAAGAGCAACGGATGGATTTCGCGTGTGCGGTTCTATATCTCCGCATCACGTCTCAGCTCTCTTCTCACGGTACAGACAGCACCCCACATTGTATTCGGGGCGACGCCTGATGCTCCGGCATTTACTCTTTCTGATAAAAAATGGGACGAGCGGCGCCGGGTGCTCTCCATAATGCTTGAGGTGCTCAGGCAAAACAACCGGCAAAACAGGTGAGCTCTTATTGAGGGAGGGCGGCGCGCTCGAAAGCGTCGATAAAGCTGCCGGGGGTGCTGTTGATGATGCGCACTCCGCGCCTGCGGGCAAACCGCTCTATGAGATGGTAGCCCCTGAAGGCCACGTAAAAGCTGTTGATAATCTCGTGCAACCGTATATCCTTATAGATAGTGGCTATGCGCGAGTGCTCCTCGTTGTTGTCGTGGTAATAGTGAGGCTGCACCGTCACCACCATATTGTTTTCGTCCACCTCGAGAGTGCGTGTCCACGAATGGTCGGCCCCCGTGAGGTAGATATTCTTAAAACCCATCTTGATGGCGCACATCAGCGAGGGAATCAGCACATTGCGCGGTCTCGGCATAGCGCGGCCCGAACCGTAGACCATACGTTCAAACCAGCCGAATCCCTCCACGCCTACCATGTTGAAGCCCTCTACGGTGATATTGCCCCCCAATGCGGCCGTATTGATACGGCCAAGCATCTTGCGGGGCACAAACAGGCGCATGGGCCAGGTAACGCGCTCGGCGAAGTTGCTCCACAGACGCTCCACATTCTCGTAGCCCTTCTCTACGAAAAAGGCCGGATCGGCCAGTACATAGTATTCGGGCTTAAACCGATAGAACTCGTCGGTATTGGCTGCAAAATTCACAGCGAGCAGCCGGTGCGCGTCGAGCGACGGCGTATGGTTGGCGATAGTGTCGGAAAGCGAAGGGCCGTTGGCCATGATTATCAGCGTCTCGGCTCCGTCTGATACCGGAGTTATGCCGCATTTGCCTGTGAGCAGCGCTACCTTTGCCAGCCCTACGGCTGTATTGCCTGCTTTCTGGCACCACGATGTAATGGAAGCTGTTTTCATATACGCGAGCAAATATAGTGATTTTTCACTACATTTGCATCTCTAATTATGAATGCTCCCGACCAACAGCTCAAAATCGATGTCGATGCCGTGCTCCGCGCCAAGGCACCACGCTATTACCGGTGGATACCCAAAGGCGTGATACGCTTCCTCGAGCGCACCGTGTGTCAGAATCGCCTCAACGAGTTACTCGAGCACAACGCCTCGCTGCGCGGCGCCGATTTCTGCCGCGGGGTGCTCGGCGACCTCAACGTGCACTATACCGTAGAACATGCCAATCGGCTGCCGGCCGACCCACGCGTGATAATAGCGTGCAACCATCCGCTTGGCGGCCTTGACGGCTTGATACTCATAGACTATTTCACGCGCCGTTACGGCCGCGAGGTGCGGTTTCTGGTCAACGACATACTTATGGCAGTAGAACCCCTGTCGGATGTATTCGTGCCCGTCAACAAACACGGACGTCAGTCGCGAGGCGACGCCGCATCAATCGACCGCATACTTGCCACCGACACGCCTGTGATAATTTTCCCCGCCGGACTATGCTCGCGCAAAGGCAAACGCGGCGTGGTGGCCGACGGCCAATGGCAAAAAACATTCATCACCAAAGCCATCGCCTCACAGCGTCCCGTAATACCTATACGATTCAGCGGCGAAAACTCAAAGTTTTTTTATAATTTTGCCAAATGGCGCAAGCGCCTGGGCATACCGCTCAATATCGAGATGGTGCTTCTGCCCAAAGAGATGCTCCGCGCCCAAGGCCGCTCTTACACTATATGTATAGGCGAGCAGATAGCCTGGCAAAGCCTTCGCGGCGGCCGCCAAGCCTTCGACCAAGCTCAACTCATACGCCAATACGTGTACTCAATCAAATGAACCAGACCATAATACCGCCCGTACCCACCGAAGCCATCGAGGCCGAACTTACCCCCGACAAACTTCTGCGCCGCACCAACAAGGGCGGTAACCTCATATACACCCTCACGGCCCACGACTCGCCCAATACCATGCGCGAGATAGGGCGTCTGCGCGAGATAGCCTTCCGCACCGCAGGCGGAGGCACCGGGCTTGAATGCGACATCGACCGCTTCGACACCATGACACCGCCCTGCCGCCAGCTCATAGTGTGGGATCCCGACTCGCGCCTCATACTCGGCGGATACCGCTACATCACCGGCACCGACATACAGATACAGCCCGACGGCGCCCCCCGCATTGCCACATCGCACATGTTCAGATTCTCGCCTAAGTTTATCAGCGACTATCTGAAACGCACCATTGAGCTTGGCCGCTCATTCGTACGTCTCGAGTACCAGTCGTCGAAAGCGGGAGCCAAGGCGCTCTACGCACTCGACAATCTATGGGATGGTCTGGGAGCGCTCACCATCATACACCCCGACATCGAATATCTCTTCGGCAAGGTCACCATGTATCCCGGCTACAACCCCGATTGCCGCGACATGATACTCTACTTTCTCAACAAGCACTTCCCCGATGCCGATTGTCTGGTGCGCCCCATCACCCCGCTCGATACGCATCCCGACCCACACCGCATGGCCGAGCTCTTCACCGGTCCCGACTATGCCGCCGACTACCGTATACTCAACAAAGCCATACGCGCGCACGGCTTCAACATCCCCCCCCTTGTCAACGCCTACATGAGTCTCTCGCCCACAATGCGCTGCTTCGGCACCGCCATCAACGATGAGTTCGGCGACGTTGAGGAGACCGGTATATTCCTCGCCATAGCCGAAATACTCGAGGAGAAAAAGAACCGCCACATAGGCTCCTATCAGAAAACCAATTGATACTTCGGCGCGTTAGTTAAACAGACATCACTCCCCGCGAAAGTCTGTTTCAACTGTCACCCTCAGCTTTATAGATATATGACGCGCCATTTCTTACACCTTCTCCTTGCGGCCGCACTGATTATTCCTGCAGCCTCGCAGGCACGCACCACCGAAATATCGGCATCCTACGGCATAGCCCCCGCCATGCGCAGCCTCGGCGCATACCATCACCCCTGGCATACGCTCGACAACTGGGGCGCCGTCAACGTCACCTTCGACCATTCATTCGCTCCCAACCTCTGGGTAGGACTGAGCTACACCCTATCCTCGTCGAGTTCCGACACAGCATACGAGCAGCGGTATGGCAAAATCACCTATCACGGCCTGATGACTAACGTACGCTACCACTGGTGCAACCGCGGCCCCGTGTCGCTCTACTCCCACGCAGGCGTAGGCGTACTGGTTGAGTACTTCTCCCCCTCGTGGGAGGATTCCTACAATCGCACCACCTTCGCCTTTCAGGTATCGCCCCTGGGTATCGAATTCAACATTCTGCCGGGCATGGGCCTCTTCGGCGAAGTAGGATACGGCGTGCAGGGCATAGCCAAAGTAGGATTCCGGCTTGGTTTCTGAAAAAATTATTTGGAGATATCGAAAAGTATGCGTAATTTTGCCCCGCTAAAGTGCAAAGGCACATCACACGCAATCAATTAATAATTAATAATATCTCCAACATTCCGACATGATTATTGTACAAGTAAAAGAAGGCGAGAACATCGAACGCGCCCTCAAAAAGTTTAAACGTAAATTTGAAAAAACCGGCATCGTTAAAGAGCTCCGCAGCCGTCAGGCCTTCCAGAAGCCTTCGGTAACCAACCGCAAAAAAATGATGAAGGCCGTTTACGTTCAGAAACTGCGCGCACAAGAAGAGTAATACCACTCTCGGCGTGAGGCACCGCCTCGGGGCGTAGCCATTTAGCGCCACCCTTCACTTTTACCTCACAAAAATCCCCATACCGGAGAATCCGGAGCACATCCGGGCTTGCGCCCCAAGTGCATCGGATTCTTTCTGCGTGCATATACTTTTCAACGTCGATTTATCGAAAGATAGTTGCATTTTCAAAACCTTTTCGCTATCTTGCCGAAAAATATCACAGGGCCGCATACCCGCAGCAGTAAGCAACATTACCATGAAAGAGGCGTTTCTCACATACATACTCACCGAGCGCAAGCTGTCGCCCCTCACAGTCGAAGCCTATCGCTCCGACCTCGACCAGTGGTATGAGTTTGCCGCGGCGCAGGCGCATCCGCTCGAATTCGACCCCCTGCGTGCCACTACGGCCGACCTGCGTCTGTGGATATCGTCGCTTTCGCGCAACGGCATGAGCCACACATCGCTGCGCCGCAAGATACAGGCACTCAGAGCTTTTTTCAAATACCTCGTGGCCAACGGCAAGATGGAGCAAAACCCGGCCCTCGACATACCGATGCCCAAAATACCCAAGCGTCTGCCCGTGTATATAGCCCCCGAGCAGACCGCCGAAATGCTCAATCGCGAAGACACCGACGCCCGGCTGCTCAATATGGCACAGCCCACCGGCATGATAGCGTTCGAGGCCCTGCGCGATGCACTGATACTCGAGATTTTCTACTGTTGCGGACTGCGCTGCTCCGAACTCCTCACGCTCACCGACGGCCGTGTAGACTCCCTGCGCGGTGAACTAAAAGTACACGGCAAACGTAATAAAGAACGTATAGTGCCTTTTGGCCCCGACCTCTGCAAAATGATAGAGCAATACCGACACCTGCGCAACTCCCTCTTTCTTGGCTTCACGGCAAGTTCGTCGCCATTTTTCGTGCGCGCCGACGGCCGGCCGCTCTACCGCAAGCTCATCTACAACATTGTGCACCGCGCAATGCAGCAGACCCCCGGTGTCAATGCCCGGCGCATGAGTCCCCACGTGCTGCGCCACTCCTTTGCCACCGACATGCTCAATTCCGGCGCATCGCTCTCAGGCGTACAGCAACTTCTCGGCCATCAGTCACTTACAGCCACCCAGATATACACACATATATCGTTCCGTGATCTTCAACAAAATTATCAACAGGCACACCCCCGTGCCCAAAAATCAAAGGAGGTAAAATCATGAAAACCAGAATTCAAGGCATCCATTTCGACGTAAGCGAAAAACTCGTGGCTTTTATCAACAAGAAAGCTGAACGCCTCACCCGTCGCTTCCCCACCATCGACTATATCGACGTTAACCTCACAGTAGTAAAGCCCGAAACGGCCATGAACAAAGAAGCTGTGATGAAGGTAATCATGCCCCACGACGGCGAATTCGTAGCAAAAAAGATTGCCGACTCCTTCGAAGAAGCCATCGACAACGCCATTGAAGCCATAGAAGGTCAGCTCGAAAAAGTGAAAGGCAAGAAATAACCGCCGCCTCAACAACGCAATCATAACACCATCCATACAGGGGTCGCACCAACGCGGCCCCTTTTCCGTTCAAAACCGTATCGCCCCAAACTCAGGATGCGACAAAGTGCACCGACACCCTCAACGACCGCTCATTCCGAGCCTCGTCAATCAAATAATTTGGATATTTTGTCAGTCAATTTTAATGTTGTCAAGGAGTTTCCTGGCTTCGCTTACAATGTCGTATATGGAGTCTTTACCAATGTCAAAAGTTAAAGAATGTTCGTAATCCCACTCATTCTTTTTGTATTGGGCTGGAAGAACCGTGATTTCGGCATCGTTTTGACGGACGTGTATATACGTCGATTGATTATGAAGTTGTCGCCATGAACGATGTTTCATTGCTTTAATCAGCTGCGCGGATGTCAACTCCTCGTATTTGTCGCGATTACTGGCAACAAAAACTTCGCCAAAAGCATTATTGAATTCTACATCATCACAATCTATTGGAGCAAATTTTATAGGA
>JAGAUN010000101.1 GCA_017620715.1 Muribaculaceae bacterium
CTACATCCAATTATAGTGATAATACTCGCCGGAGTAAGCGGATATCTTTTATTCTGATGGACTACCAATCAACTATCGATTTCCTTTACGGAAGTATGCCCGCTTTTGAGCGACAGGGTGCCGAAGGATACAAGCCCGGACTTGAGAGGGTACTGGAGCTTTCGCGACTATTCGGCGACCCTTACAAATCATTCCCCTCCATTCATATAGCCGGAACCAACGGGAAGGGTTCTACAGCGCATCTTCTCGCATCGATATTGCAGTGCGCCGGATATAAGACGGGGCTATTCACATCGCCTCATCTTCTGGATTTCACCGAACGCATACGTATAAACGGCAAGGAAACCGACCACCGGAGTGTAGTGGATTTTGTGGCTCGTTTTCAGAAAATGACCGCCACCGTGGAGCCGAGTTTTTTTGAGCTCACTACCGTGATGGCTTTTGATATATTCGCTTCGGCTAATGTAGATATTGCCGTTGTAGAAACTGGATTGGGAGGCAGGCTCGACAGCACCAATATATTGAATCCCTTGCTCAGCGTAATCACTAATGTAGACTATGACCATACCGACTTACTGGGTGATACTCTTGAAAAAATCGCCCGAGAGAAAGCCGGTATCATTAAACCCGAACGCCCTGTTGTGGTATCGGAAGCCCAGGGAGGTGTAAAAGATGTTTTTTTAGCTATGGCAAAAGCAGCGCAGAGTCCCATAGTCTTTGCGGATTGCCAAAATGAGATTTTGTGCGCCAATGCTCAGGCAGGGGAGTACGATACCGCCACTTTCGGTAAACTATATGGCGCTCTGACCGGCACATGTCAACTTGCAAATGCGCGCGGAGTGCTCGAGGCTGTCAAGATGCTCCGGGAGATGGGATATACGATACCGCCGCAAGCCGTTTCCGACGGATTTAAGTTGGTAACTGAATTGACCGGTCTGCGTGGACGCTGGACAGAAATCGCATTGACGAGCGGCCATAGACTCATTTATGATACCGGCCATAATCCGGCTGGTTGGCGTTATACAGTTTTCCGTCTCAAAAATCTCCCCGGGCGCATTCATGTGATTATTGGATTTGTGGCCGACAAGGATGTAGAGTCGATATTGAAACTGCTTGCCGATAATATGCCGTCAGATACTCCCTATTACATTACGCAGCCTCAATCACACAGAGCTCTCAATTATGAGACACTTACCGATATGGCAAGAGCCAAGAAAATGAAAGTGGTGGGCGAGTATGCCGATATTGAAGAGGCTATGATAAAAGCGAAAGAGGATGCCGCCGTGAGCGACACCCTCTTTGTAGGTGGAAGCAATTACCTTATTGGCAACTTGCTATCGTCTCGATTTCTACAAGCACATTCTTGGGAAGAGCTTTCACGGCCACTGCCGAGCGAGCGGGGAACGGCGCTGTGAAATTGTCGGCATATACTTCGTTCATTTCGCCGAACAAGCCCATGTCGGCGAGAAAAACAGTAGTCTTCACCACGTTGTCGATTGAAAGACCCGCTTCTGCGAGAATAGCTTTGATGTTGGCTATTGATTGAGCTGTCTGGGCTTTAATGCCTTCGGGCACGGAGCCATCGGCGGGATTTACAGGAATTTGACCTGAAATGAAGAGCATTTCGCCACATTTGATGGCCTGGCTGTAGGGGCCTATGGCGCCGGGAGCCTTGTTGGTTGAGATTGCTTGTTTCATGAATTTGTAATTTCTATGTCAATGATGAGTTTGTTGGCGGCTTTTTGATAGAGTTCTCGATAAATATTATCGTATATTTTGTCGACTGCTTTGAACATGCTGTTGAAGCCCGGTATAAAGTCTGAATGGCCGCTATTATCGAGGCGGTGCAGCACATCGCCTACGGTGAGAGCGGATATGTCAATGGCCGGTTGGACAGCAAGAGGCCTGTTTTCGTTGCCATTGTTCACATAGTTGATGAGTCCGGCCCGCTCGAGTTGCAGTAGCTCGGGTGTGACAAGATTGATGGGCAGCTTGTAATGCTCTGATATCTCCTGGGCGGTAAGCGGACTCAGTCCCTTATGAAAGCGCCGGGCCACTACAGTGAAAATACCAAGTGTGGTTCGTCTGGAATAAGATGTTGAAATCGAAGCTATGTTGTTTCCGAAATTAAACTGCTCGATATTCTGCATGGCGTAGCAAATCACAGCTCCGGTGAGCGTAAACAGCCATACGAGCTGCACCCATATCATTAGAAGGGGGACAAATGAGAAACTACCGTAGATGGCATTGTATCTGGCCACATACATCTGTCCGGATACGAATATCCATTGAAGTACCTGAAATGCTGTGCCGACCAAAATACCAGGTATTATGGCATTGCGTATCCTCACCTTTGTGTTGGGAACCAATACGTATGTTGCGGCAAAAAGCAGCCATGTGATAACGATGCCCGCAAAATCAATTATCCATTCTACTGCCGGGCGTAAGAATCCGTATGGCAGCAGTGCGTTGAGCGATGTGCTCATTACCAAAGAAATGCCGCTCGACAAGATTAGCATTATTGGCAGTATGAGTATTATAGCAAGATACTCGGCTATAGCACGCCACAACGAACGCGGGCGATTGATTTGCCATACATCGTTGAATGCCAATTCTATATTGCGTATCAGGCTTATTACCGTCCAAAGCAAAAATGCGACGCCCACTCCGACGAACAGTCCTCCCGAGGCTTGGGCGAGATAACCGTCAACATAGCCGAAAGCCGCTTCGAGAGCCGTGGCCTGAGAGGGAATTTTAGCAACAAGCTCGCGGCAAATCACATCCTGAAGGCCGAAGCCACGGCCGATGGCAAGCAGAAGAGCCAGCGCGGGAATCAAGGCGAGTATACTTCGATAAGCCAACGAACAAGAGCGTGACTGCAGGTCGCTGTTGAGAAACGAGCGGCACGACAAATTGATGACCTTAACGGCCTTCACCCACCACAGCGGACGCGTGTCGCGCCATACTTCGAGCGAACAGTAGGCCCACAATTTGAGCGCTTTCTGCTTCAGACGAAGCGCCGTTGAGGATATGGAGGTGATTATTGACATTTTAAAATTCTCAACGACAAAATTAGCGAAAAAGTTCCTGATTTGTAAATCTCGAAGAAAAATGCTAACTTTGACTTTATGCTGCGGGTCTGTTAACACCAGAGACACGCCGTTTGTCAATCATTAACCAAATATTTATATCATGAATCATATATCACGCCTCGCGCTTGGCCTTATTCCTCTTGCTTCGTTGGTATCAGCTTGCGGTAATTCAAGTGGCACGAACGAGACATCAGCCGATACAACTGCTTATCATCTTCTGGTAAATCCGTTTATTGGAACGGACTTTACAGGTAATACCTATCCAGGAGCCCAAGTGCCTTTCGGTATGGTGCAGCTCAGCCCCGATAACGGTCTGCCGGGCTGGGATAGAATCTCCGGTTATTATTACCCCGACAGTACAATTGCCGGATTCAGCCATACTCACCTCTCGGGCACCGGTGCCGGAGATCTGTACGACATCTCTTTCATGCCTGTAATGATTCCATGGAAGGAGGCCGAGGCTCCGTTGGGCATACACAGTAAGTTCAGTCACGATGAAGAGGAGGCTTCCGCCGGGTATTATAAAGTACGTTTGTCGGATTACGATATCACCGTTGAACTCACAGCCTCTGAACGCACCGGTGTGCAACGGTACACCTTTCCCGAGGGTGAGGCTTGCGTGATAGTAAATCTGGCAAAAGCCATGAACTGGGATGCCACCGTAGATACGCAGATTGACACTGTTGGCTCAAATATCTTGGCGGGCTATCGATTCTCAAACGGCTGGGCAAGAAATCAGAAGCTCTATTTTGTGTCTGTTTTCTCTAAAGATTGGCAGAAAGTAGAATTGGACTCGACTCTGATTGACGCTGAAACATCGACATACGGCTACATTGCCAAAGTGTTTTTTAATACCACTGCCGGTGAGACCATTACCGTTGCTACGGCGCTTTCGGCAGTAGATGTTGACGGAGCAAAGGTAAATCTATTCGCCGAACATCCCGACGGTGTTGACAATACTACTTTTAACCGTACGCTTAAGAATGCACAGTCGGCCTGGGATAAGGAACTCGGTGCTATAGCGGTTGAACCAAACCCTGCTGATTCAACCGACGACGAGCGCATAAAATTCTACACAGCTTTATATCACAGCATGCTTGCTCCCACCCTCTACAGTGATGCCGACGGCCAATATCGTGGCCCTGATAATAAAATCCACACCACAGATAATAAGTGGAACAACTATTCGACCTTCTCCCTTTGGGATACTTATCGTGCGGCTCACCCACTCTATACAGTGATTGACCCTGACATTACAGCCGACTTCATACAGTCACTTCTCGCTTTTTACGACCAGAACGGACGTCTGCCTGTATGGAATTTCCAGGGCTCGGAGACAGACATGATGATTGGCTATCACGCCGCTGCGGTGATTGCCGACGCATATCTTAAAGGTATCGAAGGCTTCGATGCCGAAAAAGCACTCGAAGCATGTGTCGCTACTGCCAATAATGACACGTATAGAGGGATCGGCCTTTACAAGCAGAACGGATATATACCCTACGATGTGGCCGACCCGTATAATGCGGCCGATGACTGGTCGATGTCGCGCACGCTCGAGTATGCTTACGATGACTATGCAATAGCCCGAATGGCACAGAAAATGGGTCGCGACTCTATAGCCGACGTATTTTTTGCCCGCTCACAAAATTACCGCAACCTCTTTGATCCGGCAAGTCGCTTCTTCCGCCCGAAAGCAACCGATGGCAGCTGGTGGCCAGATTATAATCCTGTGAATTACATATCTCCGATATGCGAAAGCAACGGTTGGCACTACTTCTGGGCCCCTGTTCACGACCTCGACGGACTGGCAACACTTGTAGGCGGAAAGGATGCTCTTGCCGAAAGACTTGACAGCATGATGACGTTTACACCCGACGATACCGAATTGCCGATATTCTCCACGGGAATGGTAGGGCAATACGCCCAGGGTAATGAGCCATCGCACCATGTGCTGTATCTGTATAATTATCTGCGGCAGCCATGGAAAGGCGCCAAGTATATTAATCAGGTGATGACCGAGCTTTACACCAATACTCCCGAGGGGTTGTCGGGCAACGAGGACTGTGGTCAGATGTCGGCCTGGTATGTATGGTCGGCGCTTGGCTTCTATCCGGCCGATGCCGTATCGGGTAACTATGAGCTTGGTACACCGCGTTTCCGTAAGGCAGTTGTCAAAGTTCCCGGCAACGATGGAAAGACCTTTACTGTGTCAGCGCCCAACCTTTCGAGTGAAAATATATATATAAAGAAAGCCACGCTCAACGGCAAACCGTTGAAGCGCAGTTATATCACTCATTCCGATATAATGCATGGCGGTGTACTTGAACTTGAAATGACTTCCGAAACCGGAAATATTTGGTATTGATTTGCATATATCCCTTGCATTTACTAATTTTGAATTAAGAAACATATTTAACATTATAATATTGATGAATCACGACTTTAGAAATTTTGCTGTAAAACACATGGGCATGAATTCGCTTGCCCTTGACGATTATACCAAAGCAATCAACGCTGTAGCCGCAAGCTATATTTCACCCACTATCATAGAGGAACGTCAGCTCAATGTAGCGCAGATGGATGTATTCTCGCGCCTCATGATGGACCGCGTGATTTTCCTCGGGACCGAAGTCAATGACTATACTGCAAATGTGATACAGGCGCAACTGCTGTTCCTCGATTCGTCTGACCCCGGTAAAGACATAAGCATCTACCTCAATTCGCCCGGTGGCTCGGTATATGCCGGACTTGGCATATATGATACCATGCAGTACATATCGAGCGATGTGTCGACAATCTGTACAGGCATGGCTGCCTCCATGGCCGCTGTCCTTTTGGTTGCCGGCGCCAAGGGCAAACGTTTTGCGCTGAAACATTCGCGTGTTATGATTCACCAGCCAATGGGCGGCGCTCAGGGTCAGGCATCAGATATAGAGATTACCGCACGTGAGATACAGAAGCTGAAGAAAGAACTTTACACAATCATTGCCGACCACTCGGGTCAGCCTTTTGAAAAAGTGGAGCGTGACTCTGACCGCGACTACTGGATGACAGCCGAGGAGGCCAAGCAATATGGTATGATTGACGAAGTGCTGATTAAAGCAAAACATTAATTATGGCCAAAGGTAAATCTCCCTCTGCTAATAAACCCTGCTGCAGCTTTTGTGGCCGTACTGAGGACGAGTCAGTCTTGTTGTTGCCTAACGGTAACAGCGATGCGTTTATATGCGACATGTGCGTGGAATACATTCACGATTTTCTTGATAAGCATATGTCGGGGGCCGATGAGGAACAGGATATGGCCAATTCCGCTACTTCGGGTACTCAGTTTAAGAGTGCAGTTGTAAACTTACGCAAGCCCAAAGAACTTTGCGAGTTTCTCGACCAATATGTTATTGGGCAGAATGAAGCCAAACGGTATCTGTCGGTAGCGGTATATAATCACTATAAGCGATTGCTTCAGCCGACCACTGATGATGTTGATATCGAAAAGAGCAACATCATCATTGTGGGGCCTACCGGCACCGGCAAAACTTTGCTTGCCAGGACTATAGCAAGAGTGCTTGATGTGCCGTTTACTATTGTTGATGCTACCGTGCTTACCCAGGCCGGCTACGTAGGCGAAGATATTGAGAGTCTGCTAACACGTCTTCTGCAAGCTGCCGACTATGATGTGGATCGTGCTCAGCGTGGCATTGTCTTTATCGACGAGATTGATAAGATTGCCCGTAAGGGCGACAACCCCTCGATTACCCGTGACGTAAGCGGCGAGGGCGTTCAGCAAGGCCTTCTTAAACTTCTCGAGGGCTCAATAGTTAACGTTCCGCCATACGGCGGCCGCAAGCATCCCGAGCAGAAAATGATTTCTGTCGATACCAAGAATATACTCTTCATTTGCGGTGGCGCGTTTGACGGAATTGAGCGCAAAATAGCCCAGCGTCTCAACTCACACACCGTGGGATTCAGTAATGTGGCACGCAAGGGTGTTGACCGCGATAATTTCCTTCAGTATGTAGCTCCGCAAGATCTCAAATCGTTCGGACTTATTCCTGAAATCATCGGCCGTTTGCCTATCCTTACACATCTGGAGCCTCTTGACCGCACCGCTCTTCGACGTATACTCACGGAGCCCAAGAACGCTATTGTACGCCAGTACGAGAAGCTGTTTGAAATGGATGGTATCACTCTTCATTTTGCCGATGAAGCTCTCGATTACATTGTAGATAAAGTCATAGAATATAAATTGGGCGCACGCGGTTTGAGGTCGATTGTGGAAACTGTGATGATGGATGCCATGTTTGAGCTGCCGTCGTCGGCCGATACGGTGAAGCATCTCGAAGTGACCGAAGAGTATGCCCGTAAAAAACTCGAAGAATCTAGTTTCGAGGCCAACAGATTGCAAGAGTAAAATCTCCATATTCCTTTTTCCTCACCGTTTCACCTTAAAATCAATTATGCCAAAATCCGATCCTCTTTCGCTTACTTTAAAGAAGTATTTTGGTTTCGACACCTTCAAGGGTAATCAGCAGGCCATAATGGAAAGTCTTATTGCCGGTTACGACACCTTTGTGCTTATGCCCACAGGCGGTGGCAAGAGTCTTTGCTACCAGTTGCCATCGCTCCTTATGGAGGGTACGGCGATTGTGATTTCGCCTCTTATTGCCTTGATGAAGAACCAAGTAGATGCGATGCGAAATTTCGGAGAGGACGACGGTATAGCGCATTTTCTGAATTCGTCGCTCAATAAGGCGGCCATTGACAGGGTAAAGGCCGATATCCTTTCGGGTGTTACCCGGCTCCTTTATGTTGCGCCCGAATCGTTGACCAAAGAGGAGTATATCGACTTCCTTAAGTCGGTAAAAATTTCTTTTTACGCCGTCGATGAGGCCCACTGTATCTCGGAATGGGGCCACGATTTTCGCCCCGAGTACCGAAGAATACGACCTATCATAAACGAGATTGGCCCTCGCCCGGTGATAGCGCTGACTGCTACTGCAACTCCCAAGGTGCAGCACGATATACAAAAAAACCTCGGTATGCTCGATGCAAAGGTTTTCAAATCATCGTTCAACCGCCCCAACCTCTATTATGAGATTCGTCCCAAAACATCGCAGATTGATAAGGAAATTATCAAATATGTGAAGAGTATGGAGGGCAAATCGGGTATCATTTATTGCCTTAGCCGAAAGAAGGTTGAGGAGCTCGCGCAGTTGCTTGTAGTCAATGATATCAGGGCATTGCCATATCATGCCGGAATGGATTCGGCCACCCGTTCGGCCAATCAGGATGCCTTTTTGTATGAGAAGGTCGATGTGATTGTGGCCACCATAGCTTTCGGCATGGGCATAGATAAACCCGATGTGCGCTTTGTGATACATTATGATATGCCTAAGTCGCTCGAAGGTTACTATCAGGAAACCGGTAGAGCGGGTCGCGACGGAGGTGAAGGCAGGTGTATCACTTTCTATGCTGCCAAGGATTTGCAGAAGATGGAGAAATTCATCCAGAACAAGCCTGTGGCAGAGCAGGAAATATCGAAACAACTCCTTCTCGAAACAGCATCGTACGCCGAATCGAGTGTTTGCCGTCGAAAATCGTTGCTTCACTATTTCGGAGAAGTATATGCCGATGACAATTGCGGGAATTGCGATAACTGCCTGCATCCGCGTCAGTTGGTCGAAGCAAAAAACGACCTTGTTGACGTACTCGAACTTATTTCATCGCTCCCGGCCCGATTCAAATCAGGCCACATTGCCGACATACTGCTGGGTAAAAACACGGCAGATATTCGTTCGTACGGCCATGAACGCCATGAACTGTTCGGCTCTCTATCCGGCCAGACTGAACGCCACGTATCGGCACTAATCCGCCAGGCGGTTATAGCGGGTTATCTGGAGCGAGACATTGAACAATACGGACTGCTCAAAATTACCCCTGCGGGCGAGCAGTATTTGTTACATCCTACTCAGTTTAAAATTGTGGAAGATATAGAATTTTCTGACGACTCAGTCTCGGATAACGTAAAGCCCGGTATTGGCTGCGCTGCCGACCATGAACTTTACGCCATGCTTAAAGACCTCCGTAAGGAGGTGGCCAAGAAGGCGGGACTGCCCCCATACGTAATATTTCAGGAACCGTCGCTTGAGGCGATGGCCACTACATATCCAGTCACTCTTGATGAACTCGCCGGTATCTACGGCGTAGGAACAGGTAAAGCCAAACGCTATGGCGCCGAGTTTGTAGACCTTATTCGTAGGCATGTAGAGGAGAACGAGATAGAGCGGCCCGAAGATATGGTGGTACGTACCGTTGCCAACAAGAGCAAAGTGAAGATTGCCATTATTCATGCCATCGACCGTAAAATACCGCTTGATGAGATTGCCTATTCACACGGGCTCGATATGTCTGAACTTCTCGAAGAAATAGAAGCTATAGTCAATTCGGGCACGCGTATCAATATAAAGTATTATCTCGACGAATTGCTCGACGATGACCAGCAACTTGAAATAATTGACTATTTTATGACGAGCGAGAAAGGCAATGTTGACGATGCCGTAAAAGAGTTCGACGACGAGTATACGCCGGAGGAAATCAGACTCATGCGTATTCGGTTTCTTTCTGAAATGGGTTATTGAGATATGGATACCACAATCAAATATGAAGGTGTAGTGCTCAACAGGGGCCCTGTTGCGGTGCTTCGCGATGTAGACTTTGAGGCGAAACCGGGTGAACTGATATTCCTTTTGGGTAAGGTCGGTTCAGGCAAGACCACATTCCTTAAATCGATTTATGGCGAGGTGCCAATTGCATCCGGCTCGGCTACGGTTTTGGATTACAATCTTAATAAGTTGCGCCATAAACAGGCTGCGATGCTGCGCCGGGAGACGGGTATTCTGTTTCAGGATTTCCGACTGCTTGCCGACAGAAGCGTGCATGCCAATCTCGACATTGTATTAAGGGCCACAGGGTGGTCAGACAAGCATGAGCGCGAGTGCCGCATTGAGGAGGTGCTCAAACGGGTAGGCATGTTTGGCAAAAGCTATAAGATGCCTCATCAGCTATCGGGCGGTGAACAGCAACGCGTAGTTATGGCCCGTGCCGAACTTAATAATCCGCGCATTTTGCTCGCCGACGAGCCCACCGGAAATCTTGACCCTGAAACGGCCACTCTTATCATGCAGAGACTGAAAGAGATTGCCCACGACGGTGC
This sequence comes from Muribaculaceae bacterium, assembly GCA_017620715.1. Lineage (GTDB taxonomy): Bacteria > Bacteroidota > Bacteroidia > Bacteroidales > Muribaculaceae > Paramuribaculum. The sequence continues at coordinate 10,306 of JAGAUN010000101.1, forward strand.
TACCGTGTTAATTGCCACGCACAATCATGCGCTTGCCTCACAGATTGAAGCGCGTACAATTCGCTTCTCCGACAAGGAGATGCACTAATCGTTATACCTTTTGAGAATAGGCGTGTATGCGTCGATTCGGCGATCGCGCAAAAACGGCCACCAGCGGCGCACGTTTTCGCTTCGCTCCATATCCAGCTCAACGGTCTTAACCCATTCCTTGTCCGCCGGAGCCATTTCGAGTATCTCGCCTTGCGGGCCTGCCGCAAAGCTGTGTCCCCAAAACGTAATGCCGTTAGTCATTCCGGTAGTATCCGGTTCGAAACCTGTGCGGTTTACGCTTATCACAGGTATGCCGTTGGCTACCGCGTGCGAGCGCTGTATGGTAATCCATGCCTGAAGCTGCCGCTCTTTCTCTTCGGCCGAATCGGTACTCTCCCAGCCGATGGCTGTGGGGTAGATAAGAATTTCCGCTCCCGATAAGGCCATTACACGAGCTGCTTCGGGATACCACTGATCCCAGCATACCATCACGCCAAGGCGTCCTATGGATGTATCTATGGGTTTGAAGCCCATATCTCCGGGTGTAAAGTAGTATTTCTCATAATAGGCAGGATCGTCGGGTATGTGCATTTTGCGATACTTTCCGGCTATGCTGCCGTCGCGGTCAAATACTACGGCGGTATTGTGATATAGACCAGGTGCACGGCGTTCGAATAATGATGTCACCAATACGGCATTTGCCTCGCGGGCGAGCCGGGAATATCTTTCGGTTACTTCCGAAGGTATGGCTATGGCAAGGTCAAAAGCATTTACATCTTCTGACTGGCAGAAGTAAAGCGAGTCATGCAGTTCCTGAAGTACTATCAGATCGGGTCGCTCCGTTTCGGCAATTTTTTTTACGGCCGCTACCATCCGGTTGCGGTTTTCGGCTACGTCGGCCGACTTTGACTGCTGTATAAGAGCTGCTTTTATCGTTCTTTTCATAACAATGTAAGGGGTATCTGCATAGTGGCACAATGCAATGAACCGTTCTGGTATATGAGCTCGCGGGCGTCGATGCCTACAACCGGCCTTTCGAAAACGCTTTCAATTGTCATAGCAGCGAGCCGGTCGGTCATCATATCACCATACGTTGGCATAAAAACCACATTATTAAGTGCAAGGAAATTGGCATAGGTGGCAGCCAGTCTTCGCCCGGTCGATTCATCATAGATTGGCTTGGGCTGCGGCAATTCAACTAAGTTAAATTTTTGACCGTCGGCGTTGGTGAAGGTCTGCAGTTGGCTTCGCATGCTTTCCAACTCTGCATAGTGCTCGTCGGCAGTATCCGAACATCCGGCATAAAGTATCACGTTTCCGGGCGCGAAACGTGCGATAGTGTCAATGTGCCCGTCGGTATCGTCACCCTCTATCGCGCCATGGTCGAGCCACAGCACTTTACTTACTCCCAACTCGCGGCACAGGTATTGTGTAATCTGCTCAACAGTGTATGAGCCGTTGCGGTTGGGCGATGTGAGGCAACGGGTAGTTGTCAGTAGCGTGCCGTTGCCGTCTGACTCTATCGAACCACCTTCAAGTATAAAATTCAGATGATTTTCCGGGGGCGTCGGCAGTATGCCACACTCATGCAATCGGTCGGTGACCTGGTTGTCTAAATTGGCCGCATACTTCAGCCCCCAGCCGTTGAAACCGAAATTGAGCGCTTTTACCGAGTTGTCACCGCAAACTAACGATATTGGCCCATAGTCGCGAGTCCAGGTGTCGTTGGTGGGGATTTCAACAATTGTTATATTATCATGACCGGAGCCCTGTCTGAGCGCTGATAAAGCGCTATCTTCCTTCGGCACAACAATTATCACTTTTGTGTAACGTGCTATTGTTTCGGCGATGGCAGTGTATGATGCTACTGCCGATTCGAGGCGGTCGGCCCAATCGGAGCCGGCATGAGGCCATGCAAGAAGAACTGCCGAGGGCAGCTCCCATTCGGCCGGCATTCTGCGGTGCAGGGGAGTCTCGGGTAGTTTATTCATTGTCATCAAAATCGCTCAAAACATTCCACTTATCATTGATTCCTGCCGAATACTCGTCGCAGAAATCACGAAATCCGTTTTTCTCAGTACTGCCAACCTCGTGGCACCACTCCCGGTATGCTGCGCGGAGCTGCGGGTCATCGGCGATATCAATCTTAAACTGCGATTCGGCAATATCGTAACTCTCATACTGGCTGATATATTGCTCGAAAATCTCGGTCATATCGTTCATTACAGATACGGGTATAGATTTAATTGAACGTTCAAATTTAAGATTATTACCATGTTGTTGCAAACCATTTAAGAACTTTTCGCAATGCCGTGTGTTAAATTCATATAAATATAACTATTAGCCGCTATGAATAAGATACTTGCTTTTTTAGCCGCAGCTGCATTGTTGACCTCATGCAGCCCATACGCTCTCGTAAACAGCGAGACATACAACGATGCCGATTTGGCTTCGTATAAGACATTCCGTATCATTACACCTGACGAGGGCAAGCTGCCACCCGGAATGGAGATGGTCACTTACTACAATATTGCCGCCGCAATAAGGGAGCAGATGGTGGAACGCGGTTATACCGAAGATGCTGCTTCTCCTCTTCTTATCAATCTGGCATTGAGCGTGGAGAAGGGTTTGCAGACCGAGCCTTTATATCAAAATTACTATCCCTATTACGGGCCGTATCCCTATCCCACCTACTATCCCTTCTTCATGTATCCCCGCCAATACTACTGGCCCGAGCCCAATCCCAACGCGCAGGTCATAACGGGTGTGTACCGCGAGGGTGTACTTACTATGGATATGGTCAATATTGATAAGAAGCTCCCTCTTTATTCCGCATCAGTGGCAACAATTCTCAATGGCAACGGTGAGAGCCGCTTCAGGAACCTGAAAGGAATTGCAGAGGCAGTGCAGACCCTCTTCTCCCGCTTCCCCGTACCACTTTTGCCGCAATATCGTAAATAGCGATCCGTTAACATATACATGAAACGTATATTGCTCTCTACATTGCTTGCTGCGTCATGGCTTCTGTCTATGGCGCAGTGGCATTGGTCGCCCGATACACTTGGCGTCGGATTCGAGAAATGCTACTTCGACCAAGGTCGCTCATACGACGGTGAGGTGCGCTCAACCGTGATTCGATATGTGGGAGACGCCGACACGACATCAGCAGTCGGCGCCTTGTATATCCACGGTTTCAACGACTATTTCTTTCAGATAGAAATGGCGCAGGAGTTCGCCGCGCACGGGTACTCTTTCTATGCAGTTGATCTTCGACGCTACGGACGCTCCCTTTTGCCCGGCGAACGACGTTGCGACATACGCGACATGCGCAAATATTTCTCCGATATCGATTCCGCTCTCTCCGTAATGCATGCCTATGGGGTAAGAAAAGTGGCATTGATAGGTCACTCCACCGGTGGATTGCTTGCCGCCTACTATTGTAGCTATAATCAACAAGCCGACACCCTTATCAGGGCACTTGTGCTCAATAGCCCTTTCCTCGACTGGAATCTCGGCAAACTCGAACCATTTGTTGGCGCTATAAGCAATCTCGGCAAACTGTTCCCTAATATGAATATATCGCAGAGTCCGTCAACCACTTATGCCGAGAGCCTCATGAGAGATGGCGGACATGGTGAGTGGGGCTTTAATAAGGAGTGGAAATCGCCTCATTCGCCCGATGTGACGGCCGGATGGGTCAGAGCTATCAACTCGGCGCAACGGTATTTGCGACACCATAAGTACAGCATTCCCGAGCCTGTGCTTGTAATGTATTCATCCAAGAGCATCAGCGCGCCCGAATGGACGCCGGCTGCCGACAGCGCCGATGTAGTGCTCGATGTTGCCGAAATCAAAAAGTTGGGGTCGACCCTGGGCCGAAACGTCACGCTTTATAAGGTCAACGGAGGTATACATGACCTTATATTGTCTGCCCCCGATGTGCGCTACCCGCTTTATCGCCGTATGTTCGGATGGCTCGACCGGGCGATGAACAATACCAACCCCAAGGTTGTTTTATAATCGAATATATACTTATCAACCTTTCTAATCATTTTATATGAAAACCCTTCAATATACTCTTCCGGAGCTTCCTTACGCCAATGATGCACTCGAGCCGGCAATAAGCAGCCATACCATTGAATATCATTACGGCAAGCACGAAAAAGCCTATATCGATAACCTCAATAAGCTCATACACGATACAGAGTATGAAGACATGTCGCTCGAGGAGATAATCGAGAAATCGGAAGGAGCACTGTTTAACAATGCCTCTCAGGCATGGAATCATATTTTCTATTTCTTTACATTCTCTCCCGAGGGCGCCCGAGAGCCTTCAGGTGAACTTCGCAAGGCCATCGAGCTCCAGTTCGGCTCTTTCGACGCATTTAAAAAAGATTTCGTTGATGCCGGTACCAAGATATTCGGCAGCGGCTGGGTATGGCTTGCATGCGACGAATCGGGCAAACTGCTTATTTTACAGAAGTCAAACGCAGGCAATCCGCTCACTGACGGACTCACACCGCTGCTCGTGTTTGATGTATGGGAACATGCTTATTACCTCGACTACCAGAACCGCCGTGCGGAAGCATTGGAGAAACTCTGGGATATAGTTGATTGGGATGTGGTAAGTTCCCGTTATGATATGGACTAATTAACTACTACTATACAGCACATTATGGGAAGTATATAATAATGATATTTACCAAACTGTAGTATGCGCAGTCATGCACAGCTTTTTTAACATAATGTGATGAATGGAAAGAGAGGCGCTTGTGAAAGTCCCTCTCTTTTTGTTTATCAACGAAAAAATGAGTATCTTTGTGCCGAATTATTAAAACTTTACCACGATACGCGGTCATTAGAAGTATGGAAGAAACCAAAGAGGGTGTAGATTTACTTTTTGAAACCTCGTGGGAGGTATGCAACAAAGTAGGAGGAATCTACACAGTGCTTTCTACCAAAGCAAAGACTCTACAGAAACTATATAAAGACAAACTGATATTTATTGGGCCTGACGTGTGGACTGAATCCACGCCGTCGCCTTATTTTAAAGAATCGGCTTCCTTGCTTAAACGCTGGAAGTCAATGGCTCAGTTGCCCTATGGTATTAAGGTGCGAGTAGGGCGGTGGCAGGTTCCCGGCAACCCTATCGCCATTCTGGTGAAGTTCGACGGGCTGTATGCCGTGAAAGATGAGCTTTACTCGCGTATGTGGGAGGCGTTCGGCGTTGATTCGCTTCATGCCTACGGCGACTACGACGAAGCATGCGCTTTCAGCCATGCCGCTGCTATTGTAATGGAGAGCCTCTACCACTTCTTTGAGGGCGAAAAGCTCTCGACTGTAGCCCACTTCAATGAGTGGACTACCGGAATGGGGCTGCTCTATACCCGTCTGCACATGCCTCAGGTGGCCACCGTATTCACCACCCACGCCACCTCTATAGGCCGAAGCATCTGCGGCAACGGCAAAGACCTGTACCGCTATCTGCCCTATTACAACGGTGACCAGATGGCACAGGAGCTCAATATGCAGTCGAAGCACTCTCTCGAAAAGGCTGCAGCCGTCAATGCCGATTGCTTTACTACCGTGAGCGACATCACCGCGCGTGAATGCGAGCAGTTGCTCGGCCGCAAACCCGATATTGTCACTCCTAATGGTTTTGAGCCGAACTTCGTACCTCCACGCACAAAGTACCGTACCTGCCGAATGGCCGCACGCAACCAGCTCATTGAAGTGGCATCGGCCCTCACCGGAAAACAATATAACGCCGATACTTTTTTGATATGCACTTCGGGTCGTGCAGAGTACCGAAATAAAGGACTCGACCTGTTTCTTGACGCTGTATCGGATCTGGCACAGAAACATCCTTGCCGCCAGACCATTGCGTTTGTAATGGTGCCGGCATGGTGTAAGGAACCCCGCGCCGATTTGCAGCTGACACTTAAATCAGGCAATACGGGCGTTGCTCTCAACGAACCTGTGATAACACATTGGCTCAATAACATGGATAGCGACCAGGTGCTTTCGCGAATACGCGGTCTCGGCATTACAAATGCGCCCGGTAGCAATGTGGATATCATTTATGTACCATGCTATCTCGACGGTTATGACGGAATCTTCTCCCTTACCTACTATCAGTTGCTGATCGGTATGGATGCCACGGTATTCCCGTCGTATTACGAGCCGTGGGGCTATACTCCTTTAGAGAGTATTGCTTTCGGCGTTCCTACCGTCACAACTTCCCTTTCCGGCTTTGGCCAATGGATAGAGCGTCACTTTGAGGACGACTTCTCATCTACCGGAGCTTACGTGGCCGAACGTACTGACACCAACTATCTCGAAGTGGCCGACAGTATTTCCCGCTCACTGAAATTCCTCAGTTGTGCTGACGCTTCAACACTTCAGGAAATATCACAAAGTGCTTTTGCTACCGCCGCACAAGCCACGTGGACCCGTTTTATCGATTATTATCTTACCGCATTCGAAATCGCTCTTAGCAATGAGCGTGCGCGCAATGTGGCATCTTAAATAGTAAAAACAATAACAATTACGTATACCTAAACAACATGAAATTTAAAGTTAGTCAGGCCAACGCTCCTATAATGCACGACACCACTGTCGTGGCCGAACTTCCCGTATCTCTCAGGCCCCTTACCGAACTCGCCCACAACTTGTGGTGGGTGTGGAACAGCGAGGCCAAAGCCCTTTTCCGCGACATCAATCCCGACCTGTGGCGCTCTACAGGCGAAAATCCTGTTATGGTGCTTCAGAGCATCTCCTCAGAGCGTCTTTCGGAGATTATGAACGATCCGGAAATGATGGCACGTATCGAAAAAGTGTATGCAGCGTTTAAAGAGTACATGGCCAAACCTATGCGCACCGATATTCCATCGGTATCGTATTTCTCCATGGAATATGGCCTGTGCAACTGTCTAAAGATTTATTCCGGCGGCCTTGGTGTGCTTGCCGGCGACTATATTAAAGAAGCATCTGACAGCTGCGTTGATATGACCGCCGTTGGTTTCCTTTATCGTTACGGTTACTTCACACAGAGTCTCTCTGTAGATGGTCAGCAGGTTGCCAACTATGAACCCCAGAATTTCAATCAGCTCCCCATAGAGCAGGTGCTCGATGCCAACAACCAGCCCATGATACTTGAGGTGCCTTACCCCGGCCGCATCATCTATTCACATGTATGGCGTGTAAACGTGGGTCGCATGAAGTTGTACCTGCTCGATACTGATTTCGACCTCAACAGCGAATTCGACCGTTGCATAACCCACAAGCTCTATGGCGGTGACTGGGAAAACCGTATCAAGCAGGAGTATCTGCTCGGTATTGGCGGAGTGCTTATGCTTAAGAAACTCGGCGTAAACTCCACGCTCTATCACTGCAACGAAGGTCACGCAGCATTGCTCAACCTTCAGCGCCTCGTAGATTATGTTCAGGAAAAGCATCTCTCATTCGAAACAGCTCTCGAGATGGTGCGCAGCTCGTCGCTCTACACCGTACACACACCTGTGCCTGCAGGCCACGACTATTTCGACGAAGAACTTTTCGGCAAGTATCTGCACGAATATCCTGCCCGTCTCGGTATCTCATGGAGCGACCTTATGAATATGGGCCGTGCCAATCCCGATACGAACGAACGTTTCTCAATGAGTGTATTCGCCCTCAACACATGTCAGGAAGCCAACGGTGTAAGCTGGCTCCACGGTGAAGTTTCCAAGAAAATGTTTGCCGATATATGGAAAGGATACTCATGGGAGGAAAGCCATGTTGGCTATGTGACCAACGGCGTGCACATGCCCACCTGGGCCGCTTCTGAATGGAAGCAGTACTATATGGAAAAACTCGGCAAGGATATGTTTGAACATCAGAGCAATCCCCGCTACTGGGAAAACATATTCAACGTGCCCGACGAAGAAATCTGGAATATGCGCATGACGATGAAGAATAAGTTTATCAACTTCCTTCGTCGCGACTTCAAGGCAAAATGGCTTGCCAACCAGGGCGATCCCTCGGCCGTAATGAGTATTCTCGATAAAATCAATCCCAATGCTCTTATCATTGGCTTTGCCCGCCGCTTTGCTACTTACAAACGTGCGCACCTGCTCTTTACCGACCTCGACCGCCTGGCCAAGATTGTCAACAACGAGCAGTTCCCCGTTCAGTTTGTATTCTCGGGCAAAGCTCACCCCGCCGACGGCGCAGGTCAAGGTCTTATCAAGCGTATCATCGAGATATCGCGCATGCCTCAGTTCCTCGGTAAAATTATTTTCCTTGAAGACTACAACATGGTTGTGGCCAAGCGTCTTGTTACCGGTGTCGACATTTGGTTGAATACTCCTACACGTCCTCTCGAAGCATCGGGTACATCGGGCGAAAAAGCAGAAATGAATGGCGTGCTCAACTTCTCGGTACTCGATGGCTGGTGGTACGAGGGTTACAAGTTCGATCAGAAAGCAGGCTGGGCTCTTACCGACAAACGTACATACACAGATCAGGGCCAGCAGGATCGTCTCGATGCAGCTACCATCTACCAGATGCTTGAAAACGAAATCATACCTCTTTACTTTGCCAAGAACTCCAAAGGCTATTCACCCGAATGGATTCAGTACATAAAGGGCTCTATCGGTCATATCGCTCCCCACTTCACCATGCAGCGTATGATTGAAGACTACATCACACGCTTCTACGAGCCCGAAGCAAACCGCTTCAATAAATTGAAAGCCAACGACTACGCTCTTGCCAAAGAAATAGTAGCCTGGAAGGAGAAAGTGGTAAACGCCTGGGATGGTATCAAGGTACTCGATTTCAAGATGGAGGGCCCCAAACAGTCATCGACAGGCCAGGGCTACAAGGTAGAAGCTGTAATCGATACAAACGGTCTCGGCCGCAGCATCGGTCTCGAATATGTAGCATACCGTGTTGAAGATGGCGTTGACCATCTGTTCGAAGTTAAGCCCTTCAAGGTCGTTTCCGACAACGACGGTATTCTCAAATTTGAGATTAACGAGACAATTCACGATGCCGGTGTATACCGCTACGGATTCCGTCTCTATCCCGTTAACCCCAACCTTCCCCACCGTCAGGACTTTGCTTACGTGCGCTGGATTTAAGTCAAATCAAACTACATCTCATAAAAGAAGCCGAGCTCATTTGAGCCCGGCTTCTTTGTTAATCTTCAATGATGTCAGTTGCTGTCAATCGAATACATGACGGAGTTTTGAGAAGATGCTGTTTTTGACGGCTTCGGTGGGCTGCATGCCTGCTTCGCCGCGCAGTTTCTCGATATTGTTTTTGGCTTCATCGGAAAGGTGCTCGGGCACATATACCATCACATTTATGAGCTGGTCGCCGGTACCTCTGCCATCAGGAGAGGGGAGTCCCTTGCCGCGCAGTCGTAGTATCTTGCCGGGCTGGGTTCCGGGAGCAATCTTCACTCTTACACGTCCGCCAATTGTGGGAACTTCAACGCTGCCGCCGAGGGCTGCCGTCGGGAAGTCGAGCATGAGGTTGTATATCACATCCTGACCATCGCGAATCAATTCGTTGTGCGGTAATTCTTCTACCACAACGAGCAAGTCGCCGGCAACACCGCCGTGCATGGGCGCATTGCCTTTCCCTTTTACGGTGAGAACTGAGCCGCCTGCTGTACCTGCCGGAATATTGATTGTAACAGTCTGGTCGGTTTTTATTACGCCCGTGCCATTGCAATGGGCGCATTTCTCCTGTATAATTTTGCCTTCGCCCTGGCATTGCGGACAGATTGACTGAACGTAATTAACGCCAAAAATTGTCTGCTGAGCCTGCTGTATGGCTCCGGTGCCATGACACATTGAGCAGGTGGTAAACGAATTGCCGTCTTTGGCACCTGTGCCGTGGCAAGGCTGGTCAGCGACAAAGGTCTTAATCTTAAGCGTTTTTGTAACTCCCTTGGCCAGATCTTCGAGCGAGAGTTTCAGAGTGAGGCGCAAGTCATCGCCGCGTCGTTGACGCTGACGGGCACGACGTCCGCCTGCCGCGCTGCCGAAACCTCCCATGTCGGTATGTCCGCCAAATATGTCGCCAAACATCGAGAAGATATCGTCCATCGACATTCCGCCGCCGCTGAAACCGAAACCTTCGGCTCCACCCGGGAATCCTTGCGGGCCCATAGAGTGACCGAACTGGTCATATTTCTGACGTTTCTCGGGGTCGGAAAGTACATTATAGGCCTCGGCTGCCTCTTTGAATTTTTCTTCAGCAGCCTTGTCGCCCGGGTTTTTGTCGGGGTGATACTTTACCGCAAGTTTGCGATATGCCTTTTTAAGTTCTTCGGGAGTGGCGGTTTTCGCTACACCGAGCACTTCGTAATAATCTCTTTTATCCATTGTAGATGCGGAGTGTGAGTTGACTATTGTTGATTATTCGCCTACAGCCACTTTGGCAAAACGAAGCACTTTGTCGCCGTTTAAAGTATATCCTTTGGCAACGGTGTCGATTACCTTGCCTTTTTGATCTTCGGTCGGAGCCGGTACCATGGCTATTGCTTCATGACGGTCAGGGTCGAAGTCGGCGCCGGTGCTTTCAATGGCTTTCACTCCATTTTGCTCGAGATATTTTACGAGTTTGGAATAAATCAATTCCATGCCCTGGCGCACGGCTACGGCGTCCTCGCTTGTAGCTGTGGCTTGTAGCCCGCGTTCAAAATCGTCGACAATCGGAAGAAGTCCTTTTAAAACCGTTTCACCTGCATTCTTTACAAGTTCGGATTTCTCCTTGAGTGTGCGTTTGCGGAAGTTGTCAAATTCAGCCATTAAGAAAAGGTATTCTTTCTTCTCCTTTTCTACTTTCTCTTTCTCTTCGGCAAGTTGCTTACAGAGTTCGTCAATCTGAGAGAGCTCTTCACCCTCAATCTGTTCGGCCGATTCATCTTCAGCAGCTGCTTCGGGTACATTGTCGAGTATCTCGGCTTCATCGATATTAGCCTGCTTGCTATCTTTGTGGTTATGTTTGCTCATAATTCTTTGAATTGTATACTTTGATATTCTCTTGCTATTACAGCAAAAATGCTGCCAAATAATTCAATTGCTCTATAAATTGATAACAATCTCCATTACATAGGGTTCACTGGCTGACACACGGCTGACATATACTCGGCAGGCAGTTTCATTTGCGCTGCTTTTGCCTCTTGTGGAGTGTAGTATATACCGTAAACTGCCGAGCCTGAGCCCGAGAGTGAGGCATAGACGGCGCCGCTTTTGTACATCAGTTCTTTTATTGCTTCGATTTGAGGATAGCCGGAGGCAAGACTCTTCTCGAAATCGTTGACAAGCCGATCTCGCCATTGCTCAACGGGGAGACGCAGTATATCGGATATTCGGGTATGCGGCATTTGGGGCTTACATCCGCGGTATGCCTCAGCGGTAGATATACTGAAGTCAGGTTTCACTATCAGTATATGCTTACCTTGCAGCGCCGGTACCTCTATAGCGTCCATTTCTATGCCTGTGCCCTTGCATATCATAGGTTTGCTGTAGACAAAGAAGGGGCAATCAGACCCCAACTGAGCCGCATATCTTTCGAGACAGGCATCGTTGATTGGCAATGAATACATTCTTTTTAAGGCCAACAGTGTAGCTGTAGCA
>JAGAUN010000102.1 GCA_017620715.1 Muribaculaceae bacterium
CGACATTCAAAAACATAAAATTTTAATGTCGGTGGGGTGTAAGATTCAGTTTGGTGGACAATTTGTGGACAATATGCCTATAACGAAAAACTCAACTACTTGATTTATAAGTAGTTGAGTTTCAAATTGGTGACCCCGGAGAGGCTCGAACTCTCGACCCAGTGATTAAGAGTCACTTGCTCTACCAACTGAGCTACGGAGTCGCTTTTGTTTTGGCACCGTGGGGTGCGATGTTGGTACTTTGCACTGCGGCGTCTGCCGCTTTTGCTGCGCAAAGGTAAGTGTTTTATTTTATTCTGCAAAATTTTTTTACATCACTGATGGGTTTTGATGGGATGTGCCGGCTATTCAGGCTACGGAGACTACTATGTAGCACGCCATGACAAGCATTACGCAGCCGAGAAGGGCATAGAGTATGCGTTGCCATAGGCGCGACAGGCGCCAGGTAAGCATTTTCACGCCCTGATAGCGGAAAAACCAGTCGCTGTTGACTATGGCGCAAGACAGGCATAATGCGCCCGACAGGCCAAACAATGCCGCCATGATATAGCCGGCAACTGTTACGTTCATGCCTGCTACAGGTTGTCGGGCGTGGTTAGGGTGAGCGTACGGCTGCCGTCGGGAGCTTCAGCGATTTCTACTTCAACGGTATCGGCGGGGAGAATATCGTCGATGCGGTCGGGCCACTCTATGAGACATACGGCGCCGCAGTCGAGGTAGTCTTCAACACCTATGTCGAGGGCTTCTTCGAGCGACTCAAGGCGGTAGAGGTCGAAGTGATAGATGAGCTCAGCTGTGGTGTCGGAGCGGTATTCGTTGATGAGTGAGAATGAGGGCGACGAGGCGAGGTCTTCTTCAACACCGAGGGCGCGAACGAGGGCCGAGATGAATGTTGTTTTGCCGGCACCCATTTCGCCGCGAAAGGCAAATACGGTGTAGTCGTCCATCAGTCCTACGAACCGGTGTGCGGCTTCGGGGAGTGACTCAAGATTGGGTATCTCTATGGTATGTTTCATAACTGAGGTATGTGTTGGGGGTTATTTCGGTGTAAGGGTCACTACGGGCACGAGCATCTCTTCCATAGATATGCCTCCGTGCTGGAATGTGTCGGTATAAAACTGCACGTAGTAGTTGTAGTTGTTGGGGTATGCGAAGAAGTCGTGACCGCATGCGTAGATGTATGCGGTAGAGATATTGGGCGATGGGAGGCCAAACCGTGCGGGGTCGGTCATCTCAAACACCTGCTTGGGATTGTAATTGAGCTTACGGCCGAGTTTGTAGCGCAGGTTGGTGTTGGTGTTTTTTTCGCCGACTACTTTCACGGGGTTGTCTACACGTATCGAGCCGTGGTCGGTGGTGAGAATGACCTTTGCCCCCGATTGGGCTATGCGTCGTAGGAGGTCGACAACCGATGTGTGCCGGAACCACGACTCGGTGAGGGAGCGGTAGGCGGCGTTGGTCGATGCAAGCTCGCGTATCATTTTTGATTCGGTGCGGGCGTGCGAGAGCATATCGATAAAGTTGAACACTATCACGTTGAGGTCGTTGTGCATGAGGGTGGAGAAGTCGCGCAGCAGCCGGTCGCCGGCCAGTGAGTCGTTGACCTTGTTGTACGAGAAACGGCAACGACGGCGGAATCGGTCAAACTGTGTGGCTATCAGCGGCGACTCGTTGAGGTTTTTGCCCTCTTCGCTCTCCTCGTCGACCCACAGGTGTGGGAACATACGCTCTATCTCCCGGGGCATCAGACCGGAAAATATGGCATTGCGGGCATACTGTGTGGCGGTGGGTAGTATGGAGCAGTAGAGGTCGTCGTCGGATGTAAACCACTCCTCTACAATGGGACGTATGGTGCGCCACTGGTCAAAGCGGAAATTGTCTATGAGCAGCAGAAATACCTTCTGGCCCGAATCGAGCAGCGGAAACACCTTGGTTTTGAATATGTCGGGACTCAGCAGCGGGCGTTCGGGGTTGTCGGAGTTCATCCATTGGGCGTAGTTGCGCTTTATGAATTTGGTGAAGGCGGCGTTGGCTTCGGTTTTCTGCATCTCGAGCAGCTGCACTATGTCGGCCGCATTCTCCGAAAGTTCAAGTTCCCAGTGCACGAGCATGCGGTAGGTCTTGACCCAGTCGGCGAGGGTGTATGAGTCGTTGATACACTCTGTGATGCGCGAAAATTCGCGGCGATAGTCGTTTTGGGCGCGGTTTTCAACCAGGCGCGGAGCATGGAGAGTCTTTTTTATCGACAGCAGTATCTGATTGGGATTGACAGGCTTTATGAGATAGTCGGCTATCTTGCTTCCTACCGCCTGATCCATAATGTTTTCCTCCTCGCTCTTAGTAATCATTATCACCGGTATGCCGGGATGGCTTATCTTGAGGCGTCCAAGTGTTTCCAGGCCGGTCAGACCCGGCATGTTCTCATCAAGTATTATCAGGTCGGGCGGCGTCTCGTCGGCTATGGCAAGCGCATCGGGGCCGTTGTTTACGGCAATCACATTGTAGCCTTTTGAGCGGAGAAACATCAGGTGCGGCTTCAAAAGGTCAATTTCGTCGTCGGCCCAGAGTATGGTGTATTGCGTGTTCATGATGCGGGAGAGATTTTTATTTGATTCGGGGAGCAATGGCCGGTTGGCCGGTCGGCACTACCGGTATCGGGATGTCGTATTCGTATTCAGGTTCCGGCTCGGGGACGGATGTCGGCTCGGGAGTCGGCTCGGGAGTCGGCACGGCGGCCGGTTGCGGCTGTTGCGGCTGTTGCGGCTGTTGCGGTTCGGGGGTGTCTGAATTATCAGACGAGTCGGGCGAGTCAGACTGGTCTGACGGAGTATCAGGGTGCTCGGAAGGCTCATCCTGAGGTGCGGGAGCTGAGCTGTCAATCATAGAGTTGTGTATTTGCTCTATGCGGGTGTCGCCGGCCGCCTCGAAGTATTCTTCGAGTGTACGGCCTTCGGAGAGCATGCGGTCGAAATTGGTATCGGAAATAATGAGCGGCACGGCTGAGGCCGGTATTCTGAAGGCTCCCTGACGCTCAAGGTCGGAGCGATAAGCGATAGCCTGAGCCTGATTGCGGAAGCCCGACACGCGGAGTATGCCTATTTTGCCAAACTGCATCTGGTTGAGATCGTAGTCAGCGGTGTTGTAGGTGAAGAAGTTGTGACGCGCCACATCGAAGAGCAGCTGATTGGCGTTGACCGTGCTGAGCGGATATATTATGAGCAGCGAGTGCGGGCCGTCGGTTTCGAAATCGAATTCGGCCGGAGTGTCGACATAGGCTGTTGCCGTGGAGTCGGCGCCCAGACGTGTAGCCCACACCATGCCACGGAGGTTGGAGGAGGTGGGGTTGAGTTTATAACCGCTGTTGAGCATCTTGATATACGACGAAGCCAGCGGCGCAACGTCAACATCGGGATATTTATTAAGCAACTCGGAGAGAACCTGTTCGAATTTCTCGGGATTGTTTTCGGTAACGTAGCTCAGGGCCTCGAGGAACATGAATTTGGGCATGATGCGACTCATGGGATAGTCTGTGCCTACCTGGCGATAAATGGCATGGAGTGTGGAGTTGTCGTTAGCCAGATATGCTGCATAGGCACGCTCATAAAGGGCCTGCTCCTCGGCCGGCATTCGTTTGAGATTGTCGAGGAAGCGCGGGTCGGCGAGCGCTTGGCCCTGAGTCGATTCGGGGAAATGCTCCAGTATCAGCGCACGGTATCGCTCGGCCTTGTCGAGCTGATCGGCGCGGGCATACATCAGATACATATTATAGTACACGTCGAGGCGATACTCATTGTCGGGGTATCGGTCGAGCAGACGGGTAAACTCTATTTCGGCGGCTTCGGGGTCGTCGATTTTGTCTTTGAGTATTATGCCCATGTTATACAGGCCCTCCTGTATGATATTGTTGGCATTAAGGCGCTCGGCGTCGGTAGAGGGTATCTGCCGCAGATAGTATTCGGGCGAATGGGGATCGTTGGCGTCAGGGCCCGACGGCGGTGTCTCGTCGCCGGTATCGTCGGCAATAGAGTCGGCAACAAGGTCAGCATCGGCCGTATCGTCTGAGAAAGCGTAGTTGGTCTTGTTGCGGCGGCGCCAGTTATCCTCGAGCCGTCGGCTGCCCCATCGCTTCTGGAACTCGGTACGTCCCGCCTCGCGTGTGGCCTTGTTGTAGAAGTACCACGAGCGGTCGGTGTTGAGGGTGAAACTCGAGGGGGGGGCCTGCCCCGTGTTGGTGAGTCCGGTGCCGTCAGCCTGTCTTTCGGCAAGATACTCGGCGCGTTTTATGCTGTCGGCCTCCTCCTGTTCGCGTTTCTTCAGGTCAGCTATGATGCGGTCAACCACTTCAAGCTGTTGCTCACGCGTGAGGTACGAAAGTTTGAGCAACGAGTCCTGCAGGGTGACGTTGCGGCTGTATACCGCAAGCTCGTCAAGCAGGTCTGACCGGCGTTTGAGCAGCGCATAATCGGGATAATTGTCGGGAAGCACCGGCACAGCTTCGGCAAAAAGCGGCTGGGCGCGGTCGTAGTCGTGGAGAGTATAATAGATTTTGCCGAGGGTAATCTGCGGAAGGGCCTTATCTATTCCGGCACGGGTCGACTTGGCTATGGCGGTGGCGTAGTTCGACATAGCCTGCGCGGTGTCGCCGTGCGCCAGGTAGAGGTTGCCTATCGCGTAATAAATCTGGTCGAGGTATTCGCTGTTGGCCGAAAAACGGGTGAGTTTGCGTAGCGATTTCACCTCACCGACTATGTCTGACCCTCTGAACACCTCGCTCTGGCGTATGCGGGCATTGAATTTGGTGCGGTGCGATGCGCCCGACATGCCTCCCACCCGCTTGAATGTCTTATAGGCCGCCTCGTAGTTGCCGGTGTGCTGATACAGTTGTCCCAACAGAAAGGTGAGGCGCGCTTTCTGTGCACCCGATGCAAATGGTATCGCTTTTTCGAGCCACGGTATGGCAGCGGCATAGTCCGACGATTTCACATAAAGGTCGGCATAGTCGAAATAATACAGCGCCTGCAGATTGGGGTGTGTCTCGAGTTTTTCGGGCTTGATGCTGTTGAGTATCGATTCGGCCTCGAAGAGCCACGATTCGGCGCAATAGGAGCGTGCCTGCCACAACTTGGCCTCGAGCACCACCTCGGGGAGCCACCAGAAGTGTTTGGCTATGTAGTAGAAAGTGGCGGCTGCGCCAAGGAAATCGCCACCCATATACTGGCTCCGGCCGAGCAGCAGCCACGCATTGTGCAGGAAGGGATTGTATTCCTCGCGCTGAAGCCATTTTTTGTATTCGGGGTCATTAGAACGGCCGCTCTTTCGGGCCGGACGCTTCTTTATCGAACGTATCTGTATTGCTTTCTGGGCCTTCTCTATAGAGCGTTTGAAATCGCCTGACGGCTGGGGAGCCTTTTCGTTGTGATATGCCTCGGCCGGGTGCATGAAGAGTATCTGCGAGTAGTCATCGGCATATTCGCGCTCCATCTTTTTGAGCGTCTCTTTATAATGCTCTATGCCGTTGTAGTACACGTTGTAACGGGTGATGAAAGCGGTGTAGTTGCGTGTGGCGGCAGTGTTTTTTTTAAGGGAGCACCCGGTCAACGCTCCTCCGGCCATGAGCAACGCGAGTATAGCGGCCACAACCGCCCTGCGACGCCCACGCACTATGGTGGCACCCACGCGCACAAATATATACATTGCCGTCATCACCATCACTATAAGGGCCGAACAGGGCACGTCGATTGCCACACTCAGCAGCAATCCGCCTACCGAAGCCACAATCGATACCACAATGGAGCTGAGCATGATAGTGGAGAAACGCCGGCAGTATACCTCGGATATAATCTGGGGAATGGTGAGCATTGACATCAGCAACATCACTCCAACCAGACGGATGGTGAGCACAATGCATACAGCCGTAAAGACGGTGAGGGAGTAGGTGATGAATTTCACCGGCAGACGCATCACAGCGGAGAAGTCGCGGTCAAACACGCACGCTACTATATATTTGTAGAATAGCCCCATAAACAGAATGAGGAGCAGTGTGAATATGGCGAATGCCAAAAGATCGGCATGCGTTATGGTGAGCACATTGCCAAAGAGAAAGCTGTTGAGCTCAGGCACGTAGCCGGGGGTTATAAACACAAAGAAGATACCCAGCGCCATACCGAGGGCCCACACAACGGCTATTGCGGAATCGGATCTCAGACGCTGCGCCGACGAAAGCCATTCTACCGCAGCCGATGCCCCCACAGCGAATAGTGCCGCTGTGAAAATAGGGTTGACACCCAGATAAAAGCCCAGACCGAGGCCGCCGAAGCATGCATGCGTTATTCCGCCCGAGAGCGCCACAAGACGCCGTGTCACCACATACGTACCCACAATTGCCGCGGCCACACTGATGAGCAGCACTCCGGCAAGTGCGTTTTGGAAAAATGTATATGGCAGCAGTTCGAGCATCGGGTTCTAACTTTTGGTTCAGGCCGTATGGGTGCGGGCGGCGCGTTCTTCGGCCACAATCATAAGCAGTTCGTCGCGCACGGCTCCGGGCAGTTCAATACCTCGCAACTGTATGCTTCGCCCCCATCCGGCTATATCGTCGGGAAGGAGGGTGAGGAGCACAGAGCGGAATTCTTCAATCTCGTCGGAGTTATAGGCATCGGAAGCGCGGCCGCGAAAACGGTCGAGCTCCTCATCGTCGTAATACTCTATGCGGTCACTCACGGCCGATAAGAGAGAGTCGCGCTCGCAGGTAATGTGCATTCCGCAACATTCTTGGTTTTCTTCCCCGGCTGTTTCCTCTTCGGGAGCCGATGCGTCGGCAGTCGGAGCGGTAAGACGGTGATGCAGGTAGAGGACTGCCCCTACCGCCACCATGGCCAGCAATATGTACAGTGCTACTATCATGTCTCGGAATCTTCAGCGGGTTGGAGCGCAACGTCTTCAAGCCGGAATCCGGAGCGGCGAAGCTCATCCCAGAATTCGGGATATGACTTACTAACCACTTCGGCATCACGTATTTCTATACCCGGAAGGTATGCGCCGGTAAAGGCAAAAGCCATGGCCATGCGATGGTCGCCGTGGGGATCGAACGATGGCATCTCGGCAATAGGCATACGGCGTCCGTTCCAGCTCAGCATGTCGGCACCCGATTCGGTCTCCACTCCTATCTTGCGTAATTCGGAAGCGAGCACGGCTATGCGGTCGCACTCTTTCGTGGGGAGGGTCGACAATCCTGTAAAGCGGAACGGCACACCTATGAGCGAACATGTTACGGCGAGTGCCGGAGTAAGGTCGGGATTATTGGAAAGGTCTATGTTGAGGCGCGGCGACACATCGGGCGAACCTGCAAGTTCGGCGCTTCCGGGTGTCTCATCGAAGTCGGTTGTCACCCCAAGCCGGCCAAAAATTTCGGCGGCAGCCGCATCGGGCTGAGCCGAGCAAGGGGTGAGACCTTTCACTGTAATGAACCCGGAGGTTACGGCCACTGCCTCGTACCACGAGGCGGCCGCACTCCAGTCGGCTTCGCTCTCCAAGCGGCATGGCTGATATGCGCCGCTGCTTACTGATACTCCTTCGGGGGTGATATCGCATTCCACGCCGGCCTGCTCCATCATCCCGGCGGTGAGACGTATGTATGAAAGCGACACAGGCTCACCGGCGAACCTTATCTGAAGCGGCTGCTCCATAGCGGGAGCCATCATCATCAGTGCCGATATAATCTGCGAGCTCACAGTGGAGTCGACTGTTACGACGCCCCCCTTGAGCTTGCGTCCGTGTATGCGCAAAGGAGCACATCCATGTGCTCCGAGATATTCTATTGAGGCGCCCATGGCGGTAAGTGCTTCAACCAACGCACCTATGGGGCGTTGGCACAGACGCTCGGAGCCAGTGAGTTCTATGTCTGACGAGGGTGTGGCGGCGAAGAAGGCTGTGAGGAAACGCAATGCGGTGCCCGAATCGGCTATATCGACGGTACCTTGGGCAGAGCCCGAAAGTGCACGGCGCAATACGTCGATATCGGTACAGCTTGCCGGCTCGCCGGCCTCAACTTTGCCGCCGCTCACAGACTGCATGATGAGGGCGCGTGCGCTGACACTTTTCGACAGAGGCACACACACCTCGGCCTCCACTATTTCTTCAGGAGGGAATATTCGATAAATCATATAGCAAAATTAATGCTTTTATGTGATTTACACGAATCTCGCAGTGAGAATGTTTGTTAATCAGCTTGGCGTATGCTCAGTGTACCGTCGGACGAGATGATCAGCGGAGATGCGGGGAAGTCTTCGAGCGAGAGGCTGCGCATGAGCTTTGCTGCCGCATTGGTTGAGTCGGCCCGCGGCCCTACACCCGATTTCTGAATAAAGGAATGTATGCGGCCGTTGAGAAACAGTCCGTTACTGTCAATAGCGATTTCGGCCACGGGAGCGTAACCTGTAGC
>JAGAUN010000103.1 GCA_017620715.1 Muribaculaceae bacterium
ACACCGGCTACAAAGGCCGAGAGCAACAATGCGGTGAAAATGCCACGAATCAGGTATTTCAGTTTAGCAATCATAGTCGTTGTAATTAATTATTACTAATTTTAATAATAATACACGGCTACATTGCCAATTGTTTAAGCAATGGCTCACAAAAAATGTGATATCCGTTGACTACAGCTGCCTGTGGCTATTACTCCCCTCCTCGCCAATACTGATAAGCTATGCGGGGGGTGCCGTCGGCGCAGATTATTGTACCGCACCGCCTGAAACCCAAGTGCTCAACACCACGCTGCATTATATGATTGTCGGCATGTGTATCGACGCGAATGTTGTCGGTGAACTTAAGACAGTATTCAAAACATGCTCTAAGAACGCCTTTTACGCTGCCGTCAGATGCAAGACGATGAATAGTGGCATAACCGGAATCATTAAGCCACGAGCCGTCGAATATGCGGGCATACGTGGGGTCTTCACCGAAAATTAGTGCGAATACCATCACTATTTGCCCGTTTACTTCGCCAACATAACTTACGCCTGCGGCGATATCGCTTTCGATTTGCTGTCTCGACGGATAGCCGTTGGACCACTGCTTGACATTACCGTTGTCTCGCATATATTGCCTGGCAGCTGTGTAACAGTCGATTATAGGGCCAACATCTTGCAATGTGCTTTTACGAATCTTTATCATTACTTCTTGTTGTTGCGCTTCTTGTGGTAGTAGCCGCCTATCACTCCGGCTAAAATACCGGCAAGAATAGGCAAATACGCGGTCCAGGGTAAACTCATAGTCAATGATATGTTTGTTTACTTATTTGACGTGAATATACGCAAATATTTACAGTAGTACAAAAATAATATGACTCACTCGCGTGCACGGAGGTAGGGGCCGGGCGGCGCTATAACCACCTTTGAGGGTGAGTTACGAGAGAAGGCGCTGTGCGCTGTATCCCCCGCTCTCCATGTTAAACTGTAAAGCAACACCTTCGGCGTTGAGCTATTGTGTGGCGTGCTCCCCCACATAGCCGCGTGCGCGTCAATGTGGGGTTAGGTGCAAAGCAACCGCTTCCAGCGGTTTACTTGTGCTATAAGGTTGGGCATCAGTCTATATGGGACGATGATGAACGCCCGCGGGGAGCTTACCCTCGTGTGCATTCGGGGGAAGGCGCTGCGCGCTGTATCCCCTGCCTCATATTCTGCAATACGCAACAAGGCTATAGGAAGAGGGTTATAGCGCACGCAGGGCGCTTACCCTCGTGTGGCAGCCTCGTGTGGTGTTCGGGGGAAGGCGCTGGGCGCTGCGTTCCCTGCTACATGTTTTTGAGGGTGAGTTACGGGGGAAGGTGCTGGGCGCACCGTATCCCCCGCCCCATAATATCTGATGCTTGATGCACGAATGTGTAGGGTCGGGCGATTCTGACGGGTATAACTCTGGAGTGGGGGATATTATACTGTAAAGCAACACCTTCGGCGTTGAGCTCTTGTGAGACGTGGTGCCCCACATAGCCGCGTGCGCGTCAATGTGGGGTTAGGTACAAAGCAACCGCTTTCAGCGGTTCACTTGTGCTATAGGGTTGGGCATCAGTCTATATGGGACGAGGGTTACATAGCCTGCGGGGCGCTTACCCTCGTATGACAGGCTCGTGTGGTGTTCGGGGGAAGGTGCTGGCGCACCGTATCCCCCGCCCCATATTCTGGCAATGCGCAACAAGGCTATAACCCTCGTGTGGCAGCCTCGTATGGTGTGTTCGGGGGAAGGTGCTGGCGCACCGTATCCCCCGCCCCATATTCTGGCAATGCGCAACAAGGCTATAACCCTCGTGTGGCAGGCTCGTGTGGTGTTCGGGGGAAGGCGCTGCGCGCTGTATCCTCCGCCACATATTATCTGATGCTTGATGTAGGATTGGGAGAATGGAAGTTTTTTTGCGTTTAGTGTGGAGTAATTCGTATCTTTGCGGATGCGTGGCGAGCATGCGTTTCTGTTAATTCTACAAATCTAATATCCAATCAATTTTATGTATCTCCTTGGGTACGATATAGGCAGTTCGTCGGTTAAGGCTGCCTTAGTAGACGCTGATACGGGCGTGTGTGTGGCTTCTGACTTTTTCCCTAAAAGTGAGGCGCCAATAAAGGCTCTGAATGCGGGATGGGCGGAACAAAATCCCGACGACTGGTACTCTTTCCTCAAAGCGTCTACTCAGAGTGTGCTATGCATGAGCGGTATAGATGCGGCCGATATTGCGGCAATAGGCATCAGTTACCAGATGCACGGCTTAGTGGCTATAGACCGCGACCACAAGGTGATACGCGATGCGATAATATGGTGCGACTCGCGGGGGGTGCCTTACGGCGAAATGGCTGTGGAGGCTCTCGGCGAGGAGATGTGCCTGAAGCATCTGCTCAATTTCCCGGGCAATTTTACGGCTACGAAACTGGCGTGGGTCAAGGAGCACGAACCGGATCTATACGCACGCATCTACAAGGTGATGCTTCCGGGCGACTATATGGCGATGCGCCTCACGGGCAATATCGCCACTACGGTTGAGGGATTGTCGGAATACATGCTGTGGGATTTCAGCAGCAATAAACCTGCGCAATTCCTACTCGATTACTTCGGTTTCGACTCGTCGATACTGCCGGAGGTGCTGCCTACGTTCGCTCCCCGCGGTGAGCTGACGGCTCGGGCTGCGGCCGACCTGGGTCTCAAGGCGGGCACTCCAATAACGTACACGGCCGGCGACCAGCCAAACAATGCATTGTCGCTCAACGTATTCAATCCCGGTGAGATAGCCTCAACGGCAGGCACCTCGGGGGTTGTGTACGGCATAAACGGGCGTGTAGACTACGACAAGCTTTCGCGTGTAAACAATTTCGCGCATGTAAACCATACTGCGTCGGAGCCACGCATCGGCGTTATGACCTGCATAAGCGGTACCGGGATACTCAACTCATGGATACGGCGCAATGTGGCGCCTGAAGGTATAAGCTACGCCGCCATGAACGAGCTTGCCGAAGCGGTGCCCGTAGGGTCGGCCGGTGTGACTATACTGCCGTTTGGCAACGGAGCGGAGCGAATACTCCGTAATGCCGACAGCAGTTGCTCTATACACGGCATCAACTTCAATATACACAACCGAAGCCATATAATAAGGGCGGCTCAGGAAGGTATAGTGTTTGCCTTCTACTACGGCATGGAGGTGATGCGCGACATGGGCCTGGATATAAAGCGTATACACGCCGGGCATGCCAATATGTTTCTCAGCGCGGTGTTCCGCAACACACTGGCGTCGCTCTCAGGTGCCGAGATACTGCTGCTCGATACCGACGGAGCCGTCGGCGCAGCCCGAGGCGCAGGTATCGGAGCCGGCATCTATGCCACTCCGGCCGAAGCGTTCGGCTCGCTGCACGCAATAGCTACCGTGGAGCCCGACAGCGATAGTGCGCCCTATATAGAGGCATACAACCGCTGGAAAGAGTGTCTGGGGCGCCAACTCAAAATCTGAAAAACCTAAATCTATCATATTCAACCTAATTAAAAAAAACCTACATTCACTATGGCAAAGAAAGAATATTTTCCCGGCATAGGGAAAATCGCCTATGAAGGCCCCGACAGCTTCAATCCGTTAGCTTTCCGCTATTACGGCGCCAACCGTATGGTGCTCGGTCGTCCGATGAAAGAGTGGCTCAAGTTTGCAATGGCATGGTGGCACACCCTCTGTGCCGACGGCACAGACCAGTTCGGCACCGGCACCAAGCATTTCCCCTGGAACGATGCAGCGGATGTGATGACAGCCGCCAAGCAGCGTGCCGATGCCGGTTTTGAGATAATGCAGAAACTCGGCATAGAGTATTTCTGCTTCCATGACACCGACTTAGTGGGCGACCTTACCGATATTGAAAGCTATGAGGGCCGTATGAAAGAGATAGTCGCATATCTCAAGGGGCTCATGGCCGAGACCGGTATAAAGAATCTGTGGGGCACGGCCAATGTGTTCGGCAACGCACGCTATATGAACGGCGCCGCCACCAATCCGAATTTCGATGTAGTGGCACGCGCGGCAGTACAGGTCAAGAACGCTATCGACGCCACAATAGCATTGGGAGGAACCAACTATGTGTTCTGGGGAGGTCGCGAAGGCTATATGAGCGTGCTCAACACCGACCAGAAACGCGAGAAACAGCATCTGGCCACCTTCCTTGCGGCAGCCCGCGACTACGGCCGCGCCAACGGCTTTACCGGCACCTTCCTGATAGAACCCAAACCTATGGAGCCCACCAAACATCAGTATGATGTGGATGCAGAGACCGTGATAGGATTTCTCCGTGCCAACGGCCTTGACAAAGACTTCAAGCTCAATATCGAGGTGAACCACGCCACGCTCGCCGGACACACATTCGAGCATGAGCTTGCCGTGGCCGTTGACAACGGTATGCTCGGTTCGATCGACGCCAACCGCGGCGACTATCAGAACGGATGGGATACAGACCAGTTCCCCATTGACAACTACGAGCTTACACAAGCCATGATGCAGGTAATACGCAACGGCGGATTCGGCAACGGCGGTACGAACTTCGATGCCAAGACACGCCGTAACTCCACTGACCTCGAGGATATATTCATAGCCCACATTGCGGGTATGGATGCCATGGCACGCGCATTGCTCAGCGCCGCAGAGGTAATAGAGCACTCGCCCTACCGCACCATGCTTGCCGAGCGCTATTCGAGCTTCGACTCAGGCAAAGGACGGGAATTTGAGGAGGGCAAGCTAACGCTTACCGACCTGACTGACTACGCCAAAACGCAGCCCGAACCGGCACAGATTTCCGGCAAGCAGGAGCTGTATGAGGCGATAGTGAACATGTACGTCTGAAAACATGCACAGACCATGAACCACCCCAACACAACAACCAACAGTGCCGGGGGCAGCAGGCTATACCTATTTTCGATAGTAGCGGTGGCTGTGCTCGGCGGACTGCTTTTCGGCTACGATACGGCAGTGATATCGGGCGCAGAAAAGGGTCTTCAGGCGTTCTTTCTCGGCGCCAAAGACTTTGTATATACCGATACCATACACGGCCTCACCTCGTCGAGTGCCCTGATAGGCTGCATAATAGGCAGCGCTATATCGGGGCTGCTCGCCGGCAGGCTCGGCCGCCGGCCGACTCTGGTAGCGGCAGGTATACTCTTTCTGCTATCGGCGATAGGCTCCTACAGGCCGGAATTTTTCTTCTTTGCCTACGGCGAACCGTCGCTGAGCCTGCTTATCGCCTTCAACCTCTACCGCATACTCGGAGGCATAGGAGTAGGTCTGGCCTCGGCAATCTGCCCGATGTATATAGCCGAAGTATCGCCGTCGAAGATGCGCGGCACGCTCGTGTCGTGGAACCAGTTTGCCATAATCTTCGGCCAGCTTGTAGTGTATTTCGTCAACTTCCTGATACTTGGCGAGCACACCAATCCGGTGATAGAGCGCATAGGAGCGACTGTATACCGGGTCAGCGCTGAATCGGACCCCTGGACAATAGCCACCGGCTGGCGCTACATGTTCGGGTCGGAAGCATATGTGGCAGCAGTGTTTACGCTGCTTGTATGCTTTGTGCCCGAGTCGCCGCGATACCTTGCTCTCAAAGGGTGCGACAGCAAAGCCTTGAAGGTACTGACGCGCATCAACGGCCCGAAAGCCGCCGCGGAGATACTCGACGCCATAAAGAATACCGTGAGCGTGAAAACCGAACGCCTGTTTTCGTTCGGTTTGCTTGTAATATTCATAGGCGTGATGCTCTCAGTGTTCCAGCAGATTGTGGGTATCAACGCCGTGCTCTACTACGCACCCCGCATATTTGACTCGATGGGTATGGGCAATCCTATGGCGCAGACCGTACTGATGGGCGTAATAAACATACTGTTCACGCTCATAGCCGTATTTACGGTGGAGAAATTAGGCCGCAAGCCGCTTCTCATAACCGGCTCGCTCGGGATGGCCCTGGGCGCCTTGGGCGTAGCGGCATCGAACGTTACGGCACTTCCACCGATAGTGCCTGTAGCGTCGATAATGCTGTATTCGGCCTCGTTTATGTTCTCGTGGGGCCCGATATGCTGGGTGCTCATTTCGGAGATATTTCCGAACACCATACGCTCGGCAGCCGTAGCAATAGCAGTAGCCTTTCAGTGGATATTCAATTTTGTGGTATCGAGCTCATTTGTGCCCCTTTACAATATGGAGGGACTCGGCATGGGCGATAAGTTCGGCCACTTCTTTGTGTATGCTCTTTACGGCGTGATATGCGTGGTAGCCGCATGGTTTGTATACCGGCTCGTGCCCGAAACCAAAGGCAAGACGCTTGAGGATATGACCCGGCTGTGGCAATCGCGCAAATAAAAGATGGCGGC
>JAGAUN010000104.1 GCA_017620715.1 Muribaculaceae bacterium
AGCATCGGTAAGAGTATACTGTTTGTCATACCAAACCGAGTTGGCGAACGTCAGAGTCGCTTTAGGGTCGAGCGTCGGCAGTTGGGTCGCAAGGGCGGAATATAGATTATTGAGCGCACCCGAGTCGGAGCAGCCGAGTACGGCCGCGATTTCCGTAACGGTCTTATCGGAAGCGGCATTTGAGAGCAGTGAAAGCAGCATTGTTGCGCTCACGGGAGAGCACGCCACGTTTTTGCCTTTATACTTTTCGGAGAGAGCTACATTGCGGAAGAAATCAACGTTGAAACCCTGAACAGCTGCCGCAGCCTGGGAAGCCTCGGGCGATAGCTCGAGTGAGCGGGCCTCTGCCGGCACTTCGCCTCCGGGCTCCTCACCGGTTATAGTATTGTCGCTCGAGCAGGCCGATAGGGTGAATAGGGAAAATGCGCCGATTGCTGCAATGGCGGATTTCAGACAGCTTTGTTTCATGTGGTTTATTATTTAAGTTAGTAATTGTGTGAAACGGTTGGTTTAAAGGCCTTAATCTCCTGTTTAAGGTTAAATACTGCTTTAACAAACGATTTCCATCGGTAATATTAATAAAATATAAGTTAAATGCCAAGATGAGGTAGTGGTATTTAATGTTGTTTAACGTTTTTAGCGGGCCGGTGTTAATGATTCAGGTGCAAAGATAATGGGAGAGGATGAAGGATGTTGCGGTAAAATAAATCAGTGAGCCTTGGCTGTCGCCGTATTGTGGCAGCGCATGCTCCGCGGCTTGCCACGAAGGTATTTTTTGAGTGCTTTCCCCCAGCTATGCTCGCGCTTTTGCGCTACGCTCGCAGGGGGTTATAAAGAATTCGCGCCTGCAGGCGCTATAATACCGTAAAAAACGATTTGCTTGCGGCAGGCGAGGTCAGGAGAGCAACCTGTCCTCAGGTTGCGGTTTTATCGGCAACGTGTACACGCGACCCGGGACGTGTCACGCTCCTATCGCCTGAGATGCAGGTGATTTACCATGCCGAAGGCATTGGCCCTACACTTCGGAGACTGCCCTATTGCGTACGAAAGAACCGAAAAAAACGCGAGCCGGCCTCTGGCCGCGCTCCTAAAGGTTGCGGCAACGGGGGAGGAATTTCGGGAGTGTAATTTGGGGAGACGGTTGAAAAGGACTATATTTGCAGAATATGGAAGAAATCACACTCAACGAGCATAATAAACAGGAATGGCCTCCAATGCACTCGGCCGAGCATCTGCTTAACGGCGAAATGGCCCGCAGGTATGGTTGCGGCCGGGCGTTCAGCGCGCATATCGAACGCAAGAAATCAAAGCTTGACTATCATTTGCCGCAGGCTATGACCGAGGAGGAGATACGGTCAGTTGAAGCATTTGTAAACCACGTTATAGATGCCGATGTGAAAGTGACCGAGGAGTTTATCAGTCAGGATGAGGCTAAAAGCCGCTTTGATATGAGCCGTCTGCCCGAGGGCGCGTCGGAAACGGTGAGAGTGGTGCATATCGGGGATTATGACGAGTGTCTTTGTGCGGGCGCACATGTGGCGCATACAGCCGAGATAGGCCGTTTCCGAATTACAAGCAGCCGCTATCAGGATGGTGTGCAGCGTCTGGTTTTCAAACTCGACTCTAAATAATTCATAATACACAATCTTACTTTGATATTTTTATTGTGCCGGTGACGGCGTCAAAACAGATTTGGTCGTTGCCGAAAAGACGCTCAATGTACCCTGACGAGCGCATCTCGGCGGTAGGCAGTACGCACAGATGCGGCGAATCAAAAAGGGCTATGGTATCACAGAGCATCATGGCGATGTCGAGTTCATGGGTGGAGAATACGACGCATTTACCCTGTTCATGAGCAAGGCTCAGCAGCAGCGCCACCAACTCATAGCGATTGGGTAAGTCAAGAAAAGATGTGGGCTCGTCGAGAATTATAGTGGGAGTGTCCTGGGCCAGAGCGCGGGCTATCATCACTCGCTGACATTCGCCGTCGCTCATGGTGTCCATAGTGCGGCGCGCATAGCTTTCCATTCCTACGGCGCGCAGCGATGCATCAACGATTTTACGGTCTATGCCCTGGAGGTGTCCAATCCAGTTGGTATAAGGTGCCCGACCGATTGCCACCACATCCTCGCAACGCAGATTGGCTATACGGGTGCGCTCGGTGTTGACAAAGGCTATCGAGCGGGCCAAAGCCTGCGGGCGCATCTGTTTGGTGCTCAGCCCGTCAATGAGTATGGTTCCCGAGTAATTGCGGTTGAGCCCGGCAATGGCGCGGAGCATTGTCGACTTTCCCGAGCCGTTGCGCCCAATCAGGGCTGTGAGCTGTCCGTCGGGAAATGTCACACTGACGTCGGTAAGGAGCACCCGGTTGTCGAAGCCAATAGAGAAATCGTGTAGCTGTATCATGTCGGGTCAGTTCTTGTTGCGAATCACCACCCACACCACAATCGGTATACCCAGCAGTGCGGTGACGGCGTTGATTGGCAGGGTGAAAAGTTTTGAAATCAGGTCACACAGCAGCATTACGGCGGCGCCTGTAAGTATGGTGCCGGGCAACAGTGTGCGGTGGTCGCTGTTGCCAAACAGCAGGCGGGTGACGTGAGGCATAGCCAGCCCGATAAATCCTATGGGGCCGCAGAAGGCGGTGACAGTTCCGGCAAGCAGGGTAGTGGAGAGGAAAATCAGGGCGCGCGAGCGGCGCATGTCGAGACCCATGGTCACGGCATATTCCTCGCCGAAGAGCAGCATATTGAGTGG
>JAGAUN010000013.1 GCA_017620715.1 Muribaculaceae bacterium
GGTTCATCAAATAGACGACGCAATGAAATAGAGCCATTCGATTCAAGAGATTCAAACAGACTCATCGGATACATTGCCATTTTGGTAATGCGACCGGTTCCGGTATGCATTATCTCATCATCGTCAATTACGGTAGATCCGGTCAGAATAAACTGTCCTTTTTCTCTACGTTCATCTACGGCATGACGCACTGCATCCCATATAACCGGAGCGACCTGCCATTCATCAATAAGGCGGGGTGTTTCGCCTTTTAGTAGCAACGAAGGCTTTGTACGTGCAGTAGCAAGATAGCCTTCTCGACGGTCCGGATCCTGCATCTTTATGACGCTTGCCGCCCGACGTTCAGCCGTAGTCGTCTTACCACACCACTTAGGTCCGGCAATCTGCACAGCGCCAAAAGCTTCAAGCCTCAGCTCAAGAGTCTTGTCGGCAATTCTACTCAGGTATTTCATCTTTTTCATAACTGACTGCTAAAATAGTGGTTTTGTCCGAATCAACCAAGTCGTTTTGTGTTTTTGATTATTTTCACTTTGTGTTTTTGATGCCTGTTGCTTTGTTAAATTGAGTTAACTCAATGCGTTTACTATATCTAACCGCTCACCTCACCCTTATCTCGCCGATTTTTAGTACTTTTGCAACATCAAATCTAAATCTCCCCCCCCGACCGTTATGAAGACAATCAGACTGATAATTTGCACACTTGTAATGCTTTGCGGCTTTACGGCTTTAGCACAAAAGCCGAATAAGATAATCATCTTCAATGGCTATTTCTTCAGCGAACTGCCTGCTGCAGTAAAAAACAGCGGAACTATCCAGGATATGAAGATGTTTTTCATTGAAACACCAAATGAAACAAAAGCTCTCGGACTGTATTCCCCATCAGTGGAGCTCTCCGAAGAATCTCTACAATATGCAATACCGGTTGAAAATGTAGCCGAAGGCCAAGAACTCTTGCGCCGTTATAACGAACAGAAAGAGGATGTTAAACCTTAATCTCCATCGCAGCATCCGAACCGCTTATAAAAATCGGCGACAAATTCCCCGATTTTTCCGCCACAGATATTAACGGCACTACATGGACCAACGCCGATGTCAACGGCAAAGTTATGGTGCTTAACATCTGGTTCACAGGCTGTGGCCCATGCCGCAGAGAAATGCCGGAACTTTCCGCCTGGAAAGATGAAATGCCCGATGTAATGTTCTTCTCATCAACCTATGAGACACCCGAAATCGCACGACAGGTACTTGACCGGGGTAATTTCAACTGGATTCCACTTGTCAACGACACTCAGTTTAAGAAATATATCGGTAGCAATGGCTATCCGCTTACCATAGTGGTAGACAAAGCCGGCAATATCGCCGCTTTTGAATACGGCACATCTCCCGAGCAAAGAGCATCGCTAAAACGTAAGATTTCAGAACTTCGCTAATTGGCAATTTCAATACGGTATTACTGTATTTGCCCATGAACCTGACCATCGACCCCGATTTTGCAGCGCGTCTGCCCGAATACCGTGCGCTTATAATAACTTGCGACGTAACCAATTCCCCCACTTCCGACACACAAAGGGATGAGATGGCCCGCCTCGCCGAAAGTATAGCCTCACGCTATGAGCTGTCGCAGATCAACCTTATTCCGGCCATTGCAGCCACACGCCGCGCCTACAAACTATGCGGCAAAGACCCCAACCGCTACCGCCCCTCGCAGGAGCAGCTTATGAGGCGCATTGTGAGAGGCCTCGGGCTTTATCACGTCAACGCCCTCGTCGATGCCGGCAACGAACTCTCGCTTCGCACAGGTTGCTCGGTAGGATGTTTCGATGCCGACAAAGTGGCAGGGTATGCCCTCACTCTCGGCATCGGGCGCGAGGGAGAACCCTATGAAGGCATCGGGCGCGGCACCCTCAACATCGAAGGCCTCCCCGTATTCCGCGACCGCATTGGTGGTATCGGCACACCCACCAGCGACAACGAGCGCACAAAGTTATCAATCGATACACGCCATTTGCTCACCACCGTACACCTTTTCGACCCCGCCGTCGATGCCTCTCAGGTTATCTCTCTATTCCAAGACCTGTTCACCCGATTCGGCGCCGCTACCCGCATCTCCTACCAGCTCTACTCCCTCGGCCACAACAAATAAACATATTCTATTCCAAAAAAACTGCGCACCGCAAAGTCTGCAAAAAACGGAGACTTTCGGCACGCAGATAAAGTGTGTCTCAATTCATTCAGCTCAAGCCTGCGCACTCTTCGACGCCTGACGGTACTCCTTATTGCGCTGTGTAAACATTTTCTTTGCCATTACCGACGATGGCAGCAGCTTTTTAAGCATCATATCAAGCTGATCGGTAGAATCGAAGTAAAACTCGGAAGACACAACCAGGTCGGCATCCTCGTCGAGATACAGCTTTATCAGGAAAATACTGTTGTTAAGCTCATTACATACTCGAAGAGCCAAGAGCAAATCCTCATAACTGTCGGTCGACACAGAGCTTGCAAGACTCACCGCCAACGAATTGCACTCACCCGTGTCAGTAGAGTATAACTGGATGTAATTCATCTGATAGCGTATCACCACGCCATTGTCTGTTTCCTCCACAATGGGCATATCCCATTTTTGCAGCACCTGCTTTACATGCTCCTTAGTTGTCATCGCCGTCAGGATTCATAGTGTTATGAAACGAATATGTGGCAAAAGAAAGCAGCCGTATCATATGCTCAAGAAGTTCGGGAGTCACCTCATCTTCGCCCAGAAAGTGCTGATAACTAAGCCACACCTCATCATCAAACAAAATACTGGGTTGCACATACTTCACTTCGGCACACAGCTTTACCATCGCATCTACCGTCGCGGCGCGGTTTTCCGGGGTAAATTCAAATACTCTTGGCACCATAAGGGTAACACATGACGTATCGTCGTCGTCAACGGCGTAGAGGAAACGCACATCCTCATATTTAAAACCGTAGCCAACTTCGTCAATCTCTTCGGGCTCAAACCCGAGCACCTTGAGCGCATTCAGAACACTCTCTTTAATCATATTGCAATGAAATTTAAGTATTAAAAAATAATCTAATGAGGCCCTTTGTCGACCTCCACATACTTAAAGAGTGCTCCGTATACCGGATTCTATCACAATTTTACAACAAAATTTTTATGCGTCAACGCGCCTGCAATGCGTAGTCGCGATAATTGTCGCAACTGCGCACATGCTGCGCCGCAGTGGTGTGCCCGTACTGCTCCACAAGGGTGCGGAAATTCAGCATTGCCAACTCGGCTGCAGCCGCCTTTTCCGGATCCGTAAACTCTCTTCGGGCCTCGGCCGTCAGCGCATCCACCCGCTCGTACGCTTTCTGAGCAAACACATTATCTTTAAAACCATTACGCTCTGACGACGTACAATCATTCGGAACCACACTATAGCTATAACCTGTCAAATACCAGCACTTACCGAACGAATTGCGCAGACCTATGGCATAACGTATTTTCGCCTCCGCTTTGCGGTTGGGCTCCGCACCCGACTCAATTATCTTCTCCAAAAGCAACATCTCTTGAGCAAACCGCAGCTTGTAGTCATTTGAATCGTCGATAAAATACTTCTTGTCAAACTGATACCTGAACGGATCGAGTCTGAAAAAGCCCTCCTTGGCCAGATTCGTACACTGCTGATAGTCAGCCGATACGCCCGCAAGCCACTCAGCCGCCTTATCATAATTCATCTCTCTGAGATACAGAGTACCCACTATCTCGTAAAGGTAATCCGTATCAACATATCCCCTTTCGTTGAGAAAAATATCCAGCTCCGAAGCAGGCTCCGTTACACGCCGCACATACGCGGCTGCCTCGTCGGCCGATGAGCCGCACAGCCGGTCAAAAAACTGATTCGAGAAATCAAAAAAGTTGAAAAATCTCGCATCCTTCCGATACTCTTCAAAAGGTAGAATTACGTAATACGACTCACCGTCGGCCGTATCCTTCTTTCCATAGTGAAAAGCCTCATACAGAGGTCGCAACTGATTCGCACGGTTTACCGCATAGTTGGCCAACTGCAACGCGAGCACACTGTTGCCCGCTCTCCTCACACGCGGGCATACCTCGCCGAGAAGCACCTTGCGGGCCACATTCTGCCAATACGACACACTGTAGTTCAGCCTGTTTTTGTACTGCCAATGCCAACCTATTTCATCACTCCCGCTCATATCCTCCTCTAAGCGCGAGTCGAGCCATGCAAGCTCGCCTTGCAGACGCTTGCGGTAGGCGGCGCTGTTGTCGGCATGCATGGCATCCGTCATAAACCGGAAAGCCCTGATTGATTCCCGAATAAACGGCGTCGACTCAGCCCTCTCGGCACGCGAAAGATACGCTTCGGCTTTACCCGTATCGCCGTCGAGGTAATGCAGATAACCCAACGCATATAGCCACATCCCCTTCTGATGGCAACCGGCCGAACAGGCCGCGTTGCGGGCAAACCGCTTGAGCTCATCGTAAAACGCCTCTTCACTGTCTACGACAACCGAATCGCCTACCCAATTAATCTTTACGTTCTCGGAGGTAGTATACCATCCGTCGCCCGATGCAATCTTGTACATAATATCCTCTCGCAGACGCACATATTGCTGCAGCTTCACACTCAGCAGGGGTGAGTCGGGAAACCGGTTGAAGATATACTCCAGCTCCTTCACCCTCGGGTCGGTATACTCGCTCTGCGCCTCCGCGTCGCCCCACGCCTTCGCACTTATCAGCGACCCTATATCGCCGCTGCGCGTATACAGCTTGATAGCCTTGGCCCGGTCGCCGCAACGCAAATACGCTCCGCCCGCATAGCTGGCAGTCATGTCGGTCACAATGTCGCGCGGCATCTTGGCTATGCACTTCTCCCAAAGGTCAATACACCCCTTGTAGTTCCCCGCCGCGAAATATAATCGCGCCATCTGCAACCCATAGCGGGCCGCGTGTCTGCTCCCGCCGTATGCCCGGCAGCGCGCCATAAGCTCATCAAGCCGAGCATGCTCCTCATCGCCGTCGTAGGGATAATACCAGGCATTGTTCATGTAGCTTCGCAGTTCCTCAATTTCCTTTGCCACAAGCACATATTCCAAATCCTCGCGATGTTCCGGCGCCGACAGCCACCGAGCGAAACTATTGCCGGCCAAGTCGCCCTCCGCAATATTCTTCAGGTCAGCGAGACGTAACGCATATATCACCTCTTCGATATCGCGCAACGGTATCGACTTCATGGTAATACTCTGCCACAGAAGGCAATTCTCATCCTTCTCATACTCCTGAAACCGGCAGCCCTCTTGCCACTGGCGCTCAAGTTCCGGCGAGCAACTGCGAAACATCTTTATGTAGGCTGCATTTTGGGTATAATAAGGACCGCAGCCCGCAGTTCTTTCGGGGCATAACAGGGCTGCCACACTAACGGCGAGTATAAATATCTGATATCTCATTGTCGGTATAATGTTTCAGTTGTTCCTCATCAAGATGATAGATAATATTTGCGTGGGGCTTTCCACCGAGCAGCCTGTCAATCATAGCTTTTATATCAATTATTTCGTCAGCATCGGGGCGCTCCACCTTCACCTTATGGCCCTCGGTCACATAATCGTGCACGTCCCCTGCGGCCGAAAACACTACCGACGAGGTAGCCTCATACATATTCTGAGCCACACATTTCATCTCGGGGTATTGTGTGAAATCAGTTCTGCGCATAAGCCGGTCAAAACGATACTTGCCCTCATTTGGGTAGAACACCACACTCCACCCGTAGGCCGGATAAGCAACATCGAGCGGCAAAGCATAATCGGCAAGGCGCCCGTCGGCAAGATACGGCTCTATATCCTTCTTCGAGAAGATAGAGTTCTCCGTAGTCATCTCCATGAGATTGCCCGTATTATAAACCATGAGCACGCCACGGTCTACGGGTGGAGGGGACTGCGTAAGCTGATGCAGGCGTATGGTACTGCTCACACTTTGAGTGGAATCCAGACATTGCTTCACCGCCTCGCAGAGTTTGAAGAAGTGACTGCGCGTACCCTTATTCCAGTCGCAGTCGAGCTGTAATTCTCTATACTTAATACCGTTACGGTTACATATCGCATTCACGCGCTTCACTATCTTCTCAGCATACTCCCGCTCGTGCATACGCATGTCATACATGGCGTAATTGGTGATGTAGATAGTCGGCACTACCTCTATGCCCTGCGGAACTGAGTCGATAAACCGTATCGTAGCCTCAGGCACAACCTCCTGGCCCGGCTTGCTTACAGTAGCACACCCCACATCGAAAAACCTCATATAGATTTTCCCAATATCGTGACGCTCAATAAAATTCCGCTCCTCATCACTGAGCGTGAAAGTAGTGCGCCAATAGTAAATACTGTTGCTCCGCTCCTGTGCCGACGTGCCTGAGCCGCAGCCCGTAACACCCGTCAACGCGCACATACAGATTATAAAAGCAGCAAGAAACTTCATCCGTAAAAAATATTTTAATCTAAAGAGTCTCTTCGCCCTCAATTCTATCAAAGTGCCGCGCCTTTTTTTTGCGACCCTCACTGCCGGGCTATGAAATCGGCTATCAGCTCAAGCACCTGCGGCGATATGGTCTGACGAATCTCGCTATACTCCTCCACACCGCCGGTCATACACTCTTGCATAAGGTGATTCAGACCCGGCAGCAGCTCGGTGTGTGCACCGGGCACAAGCTCCTCAATCACAGTCAGATTATCAACGCTCACCTGCCTATCCTTGTCGCCGTTGAGAGCCAGCACGGGGCATTTCACTTTCGGCAGCAATCCGCGGATGTCGAGAGCTAAAAAAGCATCCATCCACTTCGTACGCAATCTGTTGTCTTTCAGCGATGCAAGCGTGGCAGCATCAACCGTAATTCCCAATTCACCTGCAATCGAATCAACATTCACCGGGCACGATTCTCCACGGCTGTACTGCGCCGCTATCTCGCTGAACACGGCATCGAGCAGCCGCATCACAGCATCTTTCTGTTGCGGCGACACACCCGCCTTATCGAGCTGCAAAGCATTCTGAGCCAGAATTGTCTCCTTGCCGCTCACTGCCATTCCGGCAAGCGACACTACGAAATCGGCCTTCCCCTCGGCGGCCGCCATAAAGGCTATGGTGCCACCTTCCGAATGGCCCATAATACCCACGGAGCCTACCATACCCACACCGCGCAGCAGATTGGCCGCAGCTATGGCATCATCCTTAAACGTATAGGTTGTAGCTGCGGCGAAGTCGCCACCCGACCGCCCCACGCCACGGTCATCATAGCGCAGCGACGCAATACCTTTGCGAGCCAGATAGTCGGCTATCACGGCAAACGGCTTGTGGTCAAAAATCTCCTCGTCGCGGTTCTGCGGCCCGCTTCCGGTCACCATCACCACGGCAGGCACCTTTGCCGACGAAGCCTGCATAGGCAGCGTAAGCGTAGCGCTTAGTACCGTCCCGTCGGGAGCGGTAAACGCCGTATCTATTGTCTCATACGGGAAAGGCCCCTGCGGAGTCTGCGGGCGGCGCGCGTCATCCGACTTCTGCGGCTGCAATATCAACGGAAATGTATAGCCGCTCTGACGGAATGTACCGTTTATATCGCGGGCCGATACACGGCCGCCGTACCATGCGCCTATCGAACTGCACATCACCATTATAGAGTCATTGACGTGATAGACCACGGTTGTAGGAATACCCTTGGCCCCTTGAGCCGGCGAGTCGAGGGTGCAAAGCAAAGCGCCCCCTTCCCCCTCAGTAAAATTAAATACTAACGGCAACTCCGAGGGGCCAACTTTGAGCTTCCCTTGCCATGAGCCCGTAATGGCGCGTGCGCTCGCGGCGCCCAACAGCACCGCCACGGCTATCATCGTAATTTTCAAATACTTGTTTCGCATATCGTTTAATATATCAAATGTCCGTTTTCAATCCTCAAGCTCCGTGCTCCCGTCAGTTTCTCCCGGAGCAGTTGCGGTGCTATCCTGGCAATCCGCAACGCCGTAGATGTTGGAAACTGATTGAAGAAAGGTTCGTCGTGCAGATACAGATCCACACGCTTTATCTGGCGCACCTGCATGGCGCGGCGCCTGAAATCAATGATTTTCTGCTCCACATGCGGCAAAATCTTCACGCCCGTGTCACCCGTGCCCGTCAGGAGCACCGCTATCACATGCCACCGGCGGAGCTTGTCGGCCACCTCGGTCTGCATCTCTCCGGCTGTAGCACCGCTCTTGTGGCTTATCGTCACATTGCGGCCGTAGTTACGGTTGATGCACTCCATGAGCGAGCGGAATATCCGGCCATGTGGCGCGGTATCCATAAGTCCGTTGTAATTAATGAAATAGTGTATCATTTCATGTATCACCACATCCTCGGCCACGCGCTCGGCAATGTCGAAGCGGGTACTGAAACGCAACCTCAGGTCGTATATCTCCCTGCGACCGTCGTCAAGCAAGCGGCCGCGATACACGCACTTCCCTAAAAAAGTGCCGGCATCGGTAAGCTCTATCGGCGGCAAAGGCAACCGTGAGCCAAACATCTCACGGTTAAACCGCGCGAATTTCTCCTCGATAAATTTTATATCGGCACGCATACACCAGCCCCTTTATACGGTAAGACGGCGGGCATAGCTGCCTACACGCAGTATATAGATACCGCGCGATGGCAATTTTAGTCTGTACACTCCCGCCGGGAGTGTTTTCTGCACTATCGATTGACCGAGTATGCTGAATATCTTCACCTCGGCGCGCTGAGCCAGAGCCACATACACATACCCGTCGTGCACAGCCACCGCTGGCTCGTCGGCCGTAGGCGCGGTGACGCGCTGCGTAGGCCAGCGGTCAACGCCCTCCCAGTCGCTCCGCGCACACGCCGGCTCCGCAGCGGCAATCGCCACCGCGGCAAGCAATATCAGCAATATGCGTCGGGCTCCTTTCATTTATTTCTCATTCACGGCATTGGCAAGCTGCTCGAGAGCCTTGAGCAACTGTGTGCGGGGCAAAGCAATATTCAGTCGCATAAACCCTCGGCCCTGCGAGCCGAACATTGCTCCGGAGTTGAGCGCCAGATGCGCCTTGTGTATAAAGAATTGTTCTATCTCCTCCTGGTCGAGGCCCAGAGCGCGGCAGTCGAGCCATATCAGGAACGAAGCCTGAGGCCTTATCACGCGTATGCGGTCGGCATGCTCGGCAAGATACCGTTCGGTAGCCTCAATATTCCCTTCGAGATAGGGTATGAGCTCCTCAAGCCAAGCCTCGCCGTACTTATAGGCGGCTTCGGTAGCTTCGGTAGCAGTGAACAGGGGCGACGAAAACTCGTTCACCTCCATCCAGTGAAAAAAGTCGCGGCGCAGCTCCTCGTTGGGTATTATCATCCACGAGCTGCCGAGCCCCGGTATATTGAATGTCTTCGACGGCGCGCCAAAGGTTATAGACACCGCCTCGGCATCCTCGCTCACCGACGCAAACGGTATATGGCGCGTGCCGTAGAGCATCAGGTCGGCGTGTATCTCGTCTGAAATCACTATCACACCGTGGCGGCGAGCCATGCGGGCCACGGCAGCAAGCGTCTCGGCGCTCCACTGTATGCCCACCGGGTTGTGAGGATTGCAGAGTATCATCATACGCGGCTTCTCACGGGCAAATATCTCTTCGAGACCCTCCAGATCCATCTCGTAGCCCGAGCCGTCGGCAGTGGGAATCAGCGGATTCTCCACCACAATACGCCCGTTGCCCTCGGTCACGTTTCTGAATGGATGATATACCGGCGGCTGAATCACCACCTTGTCGCCCGGGCGGGTGAAGAAGTTGAGCGCAAACGCTATGCCGCGTACCACACCGGCCACAAATGCCATCGAATCGGTCTTAACACTCCAGCCGTGACGGCGTTTGAGCCATCCGGCCACCGTCGACCAATAATCTTCGGGCGGGCAACTGTAGCCTAACACCGGATTGGCAAAGCGGCGCGTTATGGCACCCATTATCTCAGGGCACACCGCAAACTCCATATCGGCTATCCACATCGGCGTCACCTCAGAGGCGTCCACGCCATATAGTTCGGTAAGCGAATCATATTTCATGGCATGCGTGCCCCGGCGGTCTATCACTATGTCGAAATCATACTTTCCCATAATTGCTGTATTATTGGCCCTGCTTAAAAAAATCATACAAATATACTCATTTATTACCTTTCTTTGGCATAAATGCAGTAAATTTGTAGCAATGCGCCCGCCGCGCAGCCACTCTCTTTATAGCCATCACCCGCACGATATATGGATACCGACCGAAATCCTATCACAACCCCGCAGGAGGAAGCTCTCATCGAACATGAGTTTCAGGATCTTCTGCAGGGATACATCAACAGCAATCACCGCAAAAAGGTTGAAATCATAGAGCGGGCCTTCCGCTTCGCAAAAAAAGCGCATGGAGGCATACGCCGCCGCTCCGGCGAGCCCTACATACTGCACCCCATCGCGGTGGCCAAAATCGCCTCGCGGGAGATTGGCCTCGGCTCCACATCCATCTGTGCGGCCCTGCTGCACGACGTTGTGGAAGATACCGAATACACGGTCGAGGATATCTCGAGCCACTTCGGCCCCAAGATTGCCGAATTGGTAAGCGGCCTCACAAAGATATCGGGCGGCATATTCGGCGACAAGGCATCGCTCCAGGCCGAAAACTTCCGTAAGCTACTCCTCACCATGTCCGAAGACATTCGCGTAGTGCTCATCAAGATGGCCGACCGCCTCCACAACATGCGCACCCTCGGCTCCATGGCCCCCAACAAGCAATACAAAATTGCCGGCGAGACTCTCTACATATACGCCCCTCTGGCCTATCGCCTCGGCCTCTTCAACATCAAGACCGAGCTCGAAGACCTCAGCTTCAAATACGAGCACCCCAAAGCCTACGAGGATATCTGCGAGAAGCTCCGGCTGTCGGAGCAGCGGCGCCAGGCGGTTTACTCCGACTTCTCCGCCCCCATACTCGAGCGGCTCAACGGCATGGGCCTAAACTACGACGCCAAAGCCCGCGTAAAATCAGCCTACTCCATCTGGCGCAAGATGGAAACCAAAAAAATACCCTTCGAGGAGGTATACGACCTCTATGCAGTGCGCATCATATTCGATTGCCCCGACCCCGCATCCGAAAAAACGGTAGCATGGAACATCTACTCCGCCATCACCGACCTCTACAAGCTACACCCTGAGCGCACACGCGACTGGATAAGCTCGCCCAAGGCCAACGGCTATCAGGCTCTGCACCTCACCGTGATGGGCCCCGACGGCAACTGGATTGAGGTGCAGATTCGCTCGCGGCGCATGGACGAGATTGCCGAAAAGGGCTTTGCCGCCCATTGGAAATACAAGGTAGGCGAAGGCGAGGAGGAAACCGAACTCCACGCATGGCTCGCCACCATCAAGGATATTCTCGACGACCCCACACCCAACGCCGTCGACTTCCTCGACACCGTAAAGCTCAACCTCTTTGCCGCCGAAATAGTGGTGTTCACCCCCAAGGGCGAACTCCTCACCCTCCCCCAGAAAGCCACCGTGCTCGATGTGGCCTTCACCCTCCACTCCGCCATAGGCACACACTGTATAGCGGGCAAAGTCAACCATAAGCTCGTACCCCTCAACCACCGCCTCAGCAGCGGCGACCAGGTAGAGGTGCTCACCTCCAAATCACAGCACCCCAAGGCCGAGTGGGAACAATATCTCGCTTCGGCCAAAGCTCGCACGCGCCTGCGCAAAGCACTCCGCGCCGAGCTCGCCCCCGCAATCGAGAAGGGCAAGGAGATACTGGCCCGCTTCCTTGAAGAGGGCGAGGTAAAGGCCACCAACGAGGTAATAACCAAAATGATGGCCTACTACAAGCTCACCTCGCGCGACGACCTTTACTACAAACTCGGCTCCGACGAGATTTCGCTCGACGGCTACATACTCAAAGACTCCCCCAAAACCTCGCCCGGACTGCTCAAAAAGATTTTCCGCATAGGCACAGGCAAGAAAGCGGCCGAAACCGCGCCATCTGCGCCCAAGCCGGTCATCAACCCCAAAGAGGTATACAGCCTGCGCATATCCGACGAAGGGCAGAACTTCGTTTTCGCCCCCTGCTGCCGCCCCGTGCCCGGCGACGATGTAATGGGATTCATCAACGACGACGGCGACCTCGAGGTACACTCCCTCACATGCCCCCGCGCACAAGTGCTCAAGGCCGGCTACGGCCCGCGCATTGTGGCCACCCGATGGGAAGAGGTGCAGAAATCTTTCCCGGCCACCATCCAGATTGAGGGAGTCGACCGCCACGGAGTGCTTCACGAACTCACCGGCCTCATATCCAATCAGCTCAACATCGACATTCGCGCCCTCAATATCTCTACCCGCGCCGAAGTGTTCACCTGCCGCCTCGACGTGCTGGTGCACGACACCTCAGGCATTGCCGACCTCTGCGCCAAAATCAAAAAAATAGCCGGCGTACAGTCGGCCGTGCGTCATTAACCACCTAATGCATCCACAGTCATGAAGTTTACAAAAATCCGGTTCAGTCGCGACACTCTCTTGCGCGCAGCCATGTTTGTAGCGGCCGTGACCCTCCTTTTCCTGTCCATACCCTCGGCCGAAACCGACGGCTACGAATACTCGCCCGGACGCCCCTGGAACTACGACGCCCTCGTGGCCAATATCGACATCGAACTCTTCCGCGACCCCGAAACGCAGAAGCACCTCGAAGACTCCATGAAAGCCAACGCCGAAATGGTATACTACCGC
Organism: Muribaculaceae bacterium; assembly: GCA_017620715.1. GTDB lineage: Bacteria > Bacteroidota > Bacteroidia > Bacteroidales > Muribaculaceae > Paramuribaculum. The sequence continues at coordinate 12,774 of JAGAUN010000013.1, forward strand.
AACGACGACATTGCACGCGAGGTAATCAATGAATTTTCAGCAGCTCTCGGCAAGGTATCGCAGCTCCACTCCTCGGCAGCGTTCAAGCGCCGACTCATCGAGAACCTCCGCCAGATATACGCTCAGGGTATCATAGCCCTTTCCGACGCCGACGGTCAGATGCCCCCCACCGTGAGCATGCGCACATCCGACAACGGACGCACCCCCAATCAGGCCACCTCATCATTCTACACCTTCGCTTCTGCACACTCCGCAATGCAGGAGCTGCTCAACTCCCAGCCCGACCTCCACGACGCCCTCTCCGAAATAAGCCTCAGCCCGCGCCCCAACATCCTCCCCGACACGGTAATGACCAACATGGAGTTGCGCAATATCGAGGCCTTTGCCCGCTCGCCAATCGGCATGGTGGCACGTGGTGAGAAAATCATTGACCGCGGCGAGATTGTCACCCCGCGCACAGCCCAGATTATCTCCACATATCAGAAAAAAATCGACCGCCAGGGCATATCGCTCGATTCCACGCTCGACCTCAGCAGTCTCGGCGAAATAATAGTCATCACATGGCTCATGCTCATGCTCTATGCCTACATCTACATCTTCCGCCCCGACTACTACCGCAACTTCCGCATCTTGCTTCTGCTCACCATCATGGTGGTGGCCTTCACATTCTTCGCATCGATACTCAATGCCTCGTTCAGCCGCGGCATCTACCTGGTGCCTCTCACCATAGTACCAATCGTGCTGGTAGTGTTCCTCGACTCCCGCACAGCCTTCTTCGCATACCTCACCACTGTATTCCTCTGCGCCGTCATCACCCACTACATGTGGGATTTCATACTCATTCAGGCACTTGCCGGATTCGTGGCCATGGCCTCGATACGCGAGCTCACCAAGCGGTCGCAACTGCTCATCGCTGCCGTAGCCGTATTCACCGCCTACGCCGTGGCTTACATGTCTATTGTGGTCATGACCACCGGCAATTTCGCCAACATCGAAAGCGCCATGCTCGGCACACTCGGCATCAACGCCCTGCTCATCTCGTTTGCCTACGTGGTGATTTTCCTCATCGAGAAATCGTTCGGCTTCATATCGAGAGTCACACTCGTTGAGCTCTCCGACATCAACCACCCGCTGCTGCGCGAACTCTCTCAGGAGTGTCCCGGCACCTTCCAGCACTCAATGGCCGTAAGCAACATGGCAGCCGCTGCCGCAGCCAAGGTAGGCGCCAACGTACAGCTCGTGCGCACAGGCGCCCTCTATCACGACATAGGCAAGACGGCCAATCCCGCTTTTTTTACCGAAAACCAGCACGGCATAAACCCCCACTCGGCCCTCACTCCGCACCAGAGCGCGCGCATTGTCATCGACCATGTCAACGAGGGTCTCCGCAAAGCCGAAAAATCGAAACTGCCGCCGCGTCTGCGCGACTTCATAGCCGAGCACCACGGCCGCGGCAAAGCACGCTACTTCTACACCACATACTGCAACGAGCACCCCGGCGAAGATGTCGACCCCGCACCCTTCACATACCCCGGGCCCAACCCGCGCAGCATCGAGACCTCCATCATGATGATGGCCGACGCCGTCGAAGCGGCCTCGCGCTCCCTCACCGACCATTCGCCCGAAGCCATTCGCGCCCTGGTCAACAAGATTATCGACTCGCAGGTAGCCGAAGGACTGCACAACGACTCCCCGATATCGTTCCGCGACATCAGCGAGATAAAGCGCTCCTTCGAGTCAACCCTCCGCACCATGTATCACTCCCGCATCTCCTATCCCGAACCCGACAAAAAATAACCAACCGCACGGCTCGCTCGTTATAATATTACTAATATTATACCCACTATGACTATCTTCTTCACCATACTCGCCATCTGTATCGTCACGGCATCTATTGTATGCCTCTTCTTGTCGTGGCGCTACTCCCCCGCCGTAGCCTGGGCAGCGCTCCTCGCGGTTTACCTCATACCCACCCACCCCGCAGGTGGCGGCACACTCCTTTTCTGGGGCGTGGCTTGCCTGATAGCCGTAGGCATCAGCATACTTCTGCCCGAACCCGTAGCCACAAGCCGCGTAGGCGTGCCCTACATGACAATAGCGTCGCTCGCCGGAGCCTTTGTGGGCATGCTCCTTCCCTACTCTCAGGCAGGCATGATACTCGGCGCGGTGATAGGCCTGATACTTGGCGCCATCGCCTTCAGCCGCACACCCTCCGGCGTAAGCTCCGGCATGCTCTTCCCATCGCGCAAATGGATCAACTACGCCTGCGCCAAAGGCTTCCCCATAGTCATCACAATAGCCACAGCCGCCATTGCCATGCTCGGCGTTATCCGCTTTTACACCATCGTAGAGTAAGAATATCACCCACTCATAATTCCGTTTACACATTATGCCACGTATACTCCTGCTACTGCTCACAGCCCTCAGCATCAGCGCATCGGCACAAACCACCATATTCGACCGCATCAAGCGCATACACCCCGATTTCAAGGAGATAAAAGCACGTATCAACGACCGCACTTCGGAGTATTACTACCCGCGCCTTATGGACGAGTACCTGCGCAACGACACCCTGATGAAGCTCGACAAATACCGCTATCTCTACCTCGGATACACCCTGCAGGAAGATTACAACCCTTACCGCACACCCTCGTTCACCAACCTCACGGCCAACACCGTCACTCCCTCCAACATGACCTCGCAGCAATGCGACACAATCATAAAATATGCCAATCTCGCCCTCGACGACAACCCATTCGACCTCCAGCAGATGGCGGTACTCATCTCAGCCCTGCGCCAGCGCGGACGCACCGGCCTGGCCGATATTTGGCAATATAAATTCAATTACATACTCATGGCAATCGTATCGACCGGCACAGGCCTCGACGAAGAAAACGCATGGTATGTGATAGAGCCCCAGCACGAATACATACTCCTCAACATGATGGGCTATACCGTCACCAATCACCTCTTTTACGAGCCATGCTACGAATACCTCACGGTAGTCGACCCGCGCGGCCTCAGCGCCGACGGCTTCTACTTCAACATAAAACACCTTCTCGAAGAGTATTACCGCAAGTTTCCCGACGATCTCAACCCGTGATTCCTCTCTCCCGCCAATCATTTTTCGCAAAATCAATCACAACAATACAACCATGAAACAATCTATTATCGCACTCGCACTCCTGTGCAGCATCTCCGCTACGGCTACCCCGGCCGACTCATTGCCCCGCTGGCAGACCATCGACGGCTTCCGCGACGGACAGATTCCCTCGCACGCTCTGGTAGTGCCATATCGCACCGACGACTACAAGGCCATTGCCGACTTCGACTACGAGCAGTCGCCCTACTACATGAGCCTCAACGGACAGTGGAAGTTCCACTGGACAAAAGGGGTCGACAACCGCCCCGTAGGCTTCTGGCAGCCCACCTTCAATGTCGATGGCTGGGACAACATCTCCGTACCCGGCAACTGGGAGCGTCAGGGCTACGGCACAGCAATATACACCAACACCACTTACGAATTCGACAGCCCGTGGGCGCAATTCTCCAAAAACGCCCCACTCGTACCCACCGTCACCAACGAGGTCGGCTCATACCGCCGCACATTCACCGTTCCGGCCGACTGGAAGGAACGCCGCACTGTGCTCTGCGTCGAGGGCGCCATATCATTTTACAATGTGTGGGTCAACGGCACCTATCTCGGCTGCAACATGGGCTCAAAGACAGCCGCCGAATGGGATATCACATCGGCTCTCACCGAGGGTGAAAACACGGTAGCCATCGAGGTGTACCGCTGGAGCGCTGGTGCCTACTTCGAGTGCCAGGACTTCTGGCGCCTCAGCGGCATAGAGCGCGAAGTATACCTCTATTCCACCCCCCGCACCTACATCTCCGACTTCACCGCACGCACCACACTGGTCAACGATTATACCGACGGTCACCTGCAGCTTGCCGTCGACGTGGCATCACTCTCGCTGCTCTACACCCCCGCACGCAAGCCCCGCAAAAAATCCTCTCCCGCCCCCACCGCACAGGTTGCCTACACACTCTACGACGCCAACGGCACCGCAGTGAGCACGGCACAGACCGCCGCCCAGCCGCAGGTTTGCTTCGACGTGACCATACCCGGCGTACTCCCCTGGAATGCCGAGACACCCAACCTCTACACCCTCGCCATCAACCTTATCGACCCCTCGGGCAAGGTTTCCGAGACGGTAGGCTGCGACGTGGGCTTCCGCACCTCCGAGGTACGCGACGGCCTCTACCTGCTCAACGGTCAGCCCATCAAGGTAAAAGGCGTTGACCGTCACGCCCACTCACAGATGGGCCGTACTGTGCCCCGCGACACTGCCCTGCTCGACATTCTGCTCATGAAGCAAAACAATATCAACACCGTGCGCAACTCGCACTACCCGCAAGACCGCTACTGGTATTACCTCTGCGACAAATACGGCATCTATCTCATCGACGAGGCCAACGTTGAGTCGCATGGCTACGGCTATGGCGACGAATCACTCGCCAAACGCCCCGAATGGACTCCCGCCGTAATTGACCGCGAGCTCCGCATGTGGCAGAAGTCGAAAAACAACCCCTCCGTACTCTTCTACTCGCTCGGCAACGAGTGCGGCAACGGCATAGTATTCGAGGAGGCTTACAAATACATGAAATCAATCGAGCCCACTCGCCCCATCCAGTATGAGCGCGCCCTCGACGACTGGAACTCCGACATCTTCGCCCTCATGTACGGCTACCACGCCGGAGTCAAGGAGTATGCCGACGACTCTACCAAAACCCGCCCCTACATACTCTGCGAATACGCCCATGCAATGGGCAACAGCGTAGGCGGCCTCTCAGACTACTGGGATCTCTTCGAGGCTTCGCCCAAACTTCAGGGCGGCTGCATCTGGGACTGGGTCGACCAGGGATTTATCGAGACTGACTCTCTCGGGCGCAAATTCATTGCCTATGGCGGCGACTTCGGCGGCCCCGGCGTACCCTCCGACAATTCTTTCAACTGCAACGGCCTCATAGCCGCCGACCGCACCCCGCACCCCGCCATGGCCGAAGTTAAGAAAGTATATCAGAACATCAAGACCCGTCTCATCGACCCCGCCACCCTCACCGTGCAGGTGAAAAACTGGTTCGACTTCACCAACCTCGACCAATACACACTCACCTGGCGCATCACCGACGCTGCCGGAAAGACTCTCCGCACAGGCACACGCACCGTCGAGGCCAAACCCTATCAGACTGTAGAATTCTCACTCGGCTCATACACCCCATCGGCCGAGCCAGCGTTCCTTGACCTCTCATGGGCGCCCAAATCAGCCACAGCCCTCATTCCCGCCGGCTATGAGGTGGCCTACGACCAGTTTGAGCTCCCCTTCAACGCTTCTCAGACCGCACCCTTCACCCCCGCCAAGCTCAAAAAGGTCAAAGGCCCGCGCGACCGCTATACATACCGAAGCGGCGACGTGCAGTTCTCACTATCGGCCACCACAGGATATGTTTGCTCCCTTATCTTCGGCGACACCGAAATGCTTGCCGAGCCCATACAGCCGGCCATCTGCCGCCCATACACCGAAAACGACATGAACGCATGGGCCGGCTCCGCCCGAATATGGAAAAAAGAGGGTATCGACTCTGTTTCGCAGCGCCTCACCGCACTCAACCTCAAAGACAACCGCCTCACCGCGCAGGCCGACATCATAGGTAAACATGGCAACTGCGTGGCCCGCGTATCATACACCTTCGCCGTCGACGCACAAGGCACACTGGCCCTCACCACCGACTTCATGCCCGATACAGCCGCCATCACCGACCTCCCGATACTCGGTCTCACATACACCATGCCCGAATCGCTCGCCACCGATGTTACCTACTTCGGCCGTCAGGGCGAGACCTACGTCGACCGCAACTCCGCCGGACGTCAGGGCATATACACCGTGAAGCCTGTCGACGATTTCTATATCTACAACAAGCCCCAGAGTGCCGGCAACCACACCGACGTGCGTTACCTACAGTTCGGCGGCTCCAACCTCTATGTCACCGCTCCCGGGCTGTTCCAGTTTAGCGCCTATCCCTACAGCGACACCGCCATACAGGAAGCACAGCATCAGAACGACCTCACGCCCCAACCCTTCGTGACCGTACACCTCAACGCGTTGCATACCGGTGTGGGCACCGCCACATGCGGCCCCGACGTGCTCGACAAATACCGTCTGCCGGTACGCGACACCTCGTTTACCTTCTATTTCTCACACAAATAAACTTGATGACACCGTCAACAACCTCTTTCACACGCTCCGATATCGAAATCATGGCGCCGGTGGGGAGCTACGAATCGCTCCATGCCGCAATCACCGCCGGTGCCGACGCTGTGTATTTCGGCGTGGAGGGCCTTAACATGCGTGCCCGTTCGTCGGTCAACTTCACCCTCGACGACCTGCACCGCATCGCCTCCATCGCCTCCAAAAAGGGCGTAAAGACCTATCTTACCGTCAACACCATAATCTACGACTCCGACATAGCCACCTGCCACGCGGTAATCGACGCCGCGCGGCAGGCCGGCATCACGGCCATCATTGCATCCGACATTGCCGCCATATCTTACGCACGCTCCATAGGCGTGGAGGTGCACATCTCCACCCAGGTCAACGTGAGCAATATCGAGGCCGTGCGCTTCTACTCGGCCTTTGCCGACGTAATGGTGCTCGCCCGCGAACTCTCGCTCGATCAGGTTGACGCCATACACCGGGCTATCGAGGACGAGGATATCCGCGGCCCTAAAGGCGAGCTGATAAAGATTGAGATGTTCTGCCACGGAGCGCTATGCATGGCCGTCAGCGGCAAGTGCTATCTCAGTCTCCACGAGATGAACAGCTCGGCCAACCGCGGATCATGCACTCAGATATGCCGCCGCAGCTACCGTGTCACCGACAACGAGACCGGCGACGAACTGGTGGTCGACAATCAATACATCATGTCGCCCAAAGACCTGAAGACCATACACTTTTTGCCGCAGATGCTCAATGCTGGCGTGCGTGTGCTCAAAATCGAAGGCCGCGCCCGCGGACCCGAATATGTATCGCTGGCCGTGCAGTGCTACAGCGAGGCGGTCGAAGCGGTATGCAACGGCACCTACTCCCCCCAGATGGTGGAGCAGTGGGATGAACGGCTCTCGAAAATTTTCAACCGCGGCTTCTGGAACGGCTACTACCTCGGGCAGCGCCTCGGCGAGTGGTCCGCCAAATACGGCTCAAGTGCCACACGCGTCAAGCGCTACGCGGCCAAGGGCGTGCGCTACTTCTCAAAGTTAGGGGTAGCGGAATTTTACGTAGAGAGCGGCACGGTAAAGGTTGGCGACGAGATCGTCATAACCGGCCCCACCACAGGTGCCGTGATTCTCACCATCGATGAGATGCGCCTCGATGTCGACCCCGTGCCTGAGGCAGTCAAAGGTCAGAGCTTCTCAATAAAAGTACCAGTAAAGATTCGCCCCTCCGACCGTCTTTACGTGTGGGAGCGCAAATAGCCGCGCACCAGCCGATACCATACACGCGGCGACAGATAGTCGTACCACGCTACCGGAGTCATACGGTTAAGATACCTTCCGTAGCGCGCCAGCGAGTCGTAATATGCCTCAGCCACTGCCTGCAGGCTCTCATCCTCCCATTGCATCAGCCCCACCCCGTAGCCGTTGTACACGCGGTTGTGGGCCAAATGCCGCCGGAACTCCCGGCGCGGATGCCGCTCCATCTCCTTTTCCGGGCCCTCGCTGAGCCGCATGCCTCTGTCGGCGATAAAACGGCGCATCTGCGCGGTAAGGCCGTAGATAGTGAGATTAAACACCGAACCCATCATAAACGGTTGCCAGTAGCAGTCGATATAGGTGGTGTCTCCGCAGCGCGCCTTGTCTATGCCGAGCTGATACATATTGGGCGGAGCGCTGCGCTCCAGTACAACGAGCGGTTTTTCGGGCGCGAAGAGTATGTTGTGGGCGGCAGAGCCGCTCGGCGACACTACCTCGCGGGCACTGTTGAGCCGCGCTACCATATATCCTAACGGTGTGCTCTCGGGGCTCATTGCTTCGTAGCCGTTGTCGGTAAAAACCGTTTCAATCGCCCCTATATTGATCTGTGTCTTGGCCGAATCTTTCCACCCGCTGCGCGAAATCACCACCGGGGTATCGGGCAATGTCTCGCCGAAGCGCCTCAGGGCCTCGGCACGCACCTTTTCAAACGGCAGCAGCAGTTCGCGCGAACTGTAGCGCCCGTACATTATCGAGGGGTCGGCAGCATCGATGTGCTCGAACCTATAGCTCCGTCCCGGCAATACCACACATTTTTCCCACACGCCGGCGAGCTGCAGAAATTCGCGGGCATTGCCGCTAATCTCAGCCTCGCGCATATTGTCGGAGAAAAACACAATGCGGTCATACTCTGCGGCCTCTTCGTCAAAAACGGGCCAGAGGCGTGCCGTGGTATTCATGAGAAAATGCCCGTAAGCGCTGCGCAGATAGCCGCCGTAGAGCGTGCGGCCCGGAATTGCCTCGCCGCTGCCCCCCTCGGTTATCGAGGTGCAGTACTCGCAGTCGTCAATCAGACGGTGGGGCGTGGCCTCCACATCGGGTATCACCCCCTGAGGCGTCAGAGTCACATCGTGCAGCCGGCGGAGATTGAGCTTGCCGCTCAAATCCTCGATTCTCTCAAGTGCCGCACTTGCCACCGCTTGCTTGGCCTGACGCATATATTGTATATTCACCATAGTCTACCGGAGTGTCAGAATGGCGTAGGGCCGTTTGTGCCGCCCCAGCTCGAGCGGTCGAGATTGCGGTAACCAACCGCCTCGCGGGTGTGATGCGGCAGTATCCGCTCGCTGCCGTCGAGGTCGGCTATCGTACGGGCCACCTTGAGTATGCGGTCGTAGGCGCGGGCGCTCATGTCGAAGCGCGTCATCACCGCACGCAGTATATCCATGCTCTCCTTATCTAAGGTGGCGTATTGCTTCAGAAGCCGTGTGTTCATCTGCGCGTTGCAGTATATGCCCTTCTCCGAGGCATAGCGCTGCAGCTGAATGGCGCGTGCGCGGTTCACACGCTCGCGTATGGCCGCGCTCGGCTCGCCGTCGGGCGCCGACGCAAGGTCGTCAAACGGCACCGGCAATATCTCCACCTGTAGGTCTATTCGGTCGAGCAGCGGCCCCGATATCCTCGCTAAATATTTCTTCACAGCACCCGGCGGACACTCGCATTGCTTGGTGGGGTGATTGTAATAGCCGCACGGGCACGGATTCATCGACGCCACGAGCATAAAGGCGCTCGGATAGTCAATCGAATATTTGGCTCGTGAAATGCTTATATGGCGGTCTTCAAGCGGCTGGCGCATCACTTCGAGCACCGACCGCGAAAACTCGGGAAATTCGTCGAGAAACAGCACACCGTTGTGCGCCAGCGATATCTCGCCCGGCATAGGATTGGTGCCTCCGCCCACAAGCGCCACAGGCGATATGGTATGGTGAGGCGAACGGAAGGGGCGCTGCGTGAGCAGCCGCGACCCCTGCGGCAACTTCCCGGCCACCGAGTGTATCTTGGTGGTCTCGAGTGCCTCCTGAAGCGTGAGCGGCGGCAGTATCGAAGGCAGACGCTTGGCCATCATCGATTTGCCCGAACCCGGAGGGCCCACTAACAGTATGTTGTGGCCGCCGGCGCACGCCACCTCAAAGGCGCGGCGCACATTCTCTTGCCCCTTCACGTCGGCAAAATCGAAATCGAACTGCTGCGAGGCCTCGGCAAACTCCCGCCGGGTGTCAACCACTGTGGGTTTCAGTTCAATAGCCCCCGACAGAAAGTCAATCACCTGCCGGAGATTGTCCACACCGTATACCTCCAGATTATTTACCACAGCGGCCTCGGTGGCATTGGCGCTCGGCACTATCATGCCCTTCATACCCATCTTGCGCGCCAATATCGACATAGGCAGCGCACCGCGTATCGGGCCCACACTTCCGTCGAGCGAGAGCTCTCCCATTATCATGTAGCGGCTCAGGCGCTCGGCACTCAGCTTCTCTGCGGCCGCCAGTATACCCACGGCTATGGGCAGATCGTAGGCCGACCCCTCCTTCTTCACATCGGCCGGAGCAAGATTTATTATAATGTGTCGGCGCGGCATCTCCGACCCCGAATGTTTCAGGGCCGACATCACACGCTGATAGCCCTCCTTCACCGCCGCATCAGGCAAGCCCACCAGGTGATAGGCTATACCGTTTTCGGCCGACACCTCAATGGTCACGGCTATCGCGTCGATGCCCTGCAGGGCCGCTCCGTAAGTCTTTACAAGCATCTCCTTCCCTTTATTTCACAAACGAGTGTTTATCACAGACTCGGCCGCGCTTATCGACGCGCCGCGATACAGCTGTGCACCCGTCGAGTCAACCACTACGAAATAGGGCATACGCGGTATGGCAAGTTTGCGCACAGCCGGAGCGGCAACCGAGCCCGGCAGCCACGTGCGGTAGAAGCGACCCGTGGTATCGCCGCGGAAACTGCGGCGCCAGGTAGCCGAATCGGGCGCCGTATTCAGCTCGGCCAACTGAAGCTGCTTGCGCTGATGCTCGCGCGAGAGACGGCGCAGATGCCCGCGCACACTGTCGAGCTGAGCGCGGTCGTCGGTAGTGAAGCAGAGCAACGACATCGACGCGCGTGCCGGAGTAAACAGTATAAGCGAGTCGCACAGCTCATAGAGCGACATCATCTGAAGCGGAGCGTGTGCCGCATCGGCCAGCTGCGCCGTGATTACCGAATTGAATCCCTGCACCACCTCCGAAGGACGCGCCTGCGGAGTGAGCAGCGAAAAGAGCGAGTCGGCCGCAGCCTCATTGCCCTCGCAATTGAAATAGCTTACCAGTATTGCCGTCGACGACAGACGCCCCGGATTCGAGGTCACATATTTCGACACAGCCGCATTCACCGCAGCCGCATCGCGCTTCATCAGGGCGTCGGCATTGTCGTTGAGCCAACGGCTTATCTCCTGCGAGGCACCGCTGCCCGACATCTTCGCCGCATACGGATTGTCAGGATTCACCTCCACATTGATTTCCTCGCCGTTCTGCACTATCAGAGTAGCCAGCCAGGTACCGTCGGAAAGCGTCAACACACCCAACGAAGGCCGCGAGGCCACACCACGCAGACTGAACTTGCCGCTGAGACTCTGCGCGTTGATAGTCTGCAACCCGCCGCGGTCAAAGTAAGTAAGCGTCACCATCTGAGCGTCGATACCCTCAAGCTGGCCGCGCACCACAAAATCGTCGCTGCTGCCGCATGCCGCAACGCACCATGCCGCAACCATTACCAAAAATAAGCGATAAATCAGTTTCATACACCACAAAGGTATGTATTAGCGGCGATTATTACAAGAATTTTGCTGTTAGCGCCACGCTATTTATCGGCAAGTGATTATCTTTGTCGTATGAAACCAATCGCAGCGCGCATTCTCATCCTCGTGGCCTGTATCACTGCAGCTCTCTGCTGCAACGCACAGATAGTCACCGCCGCCGATTCAATCGACGCCGACAGCGTGCGCCGCGCATTCGACAATCAGCCCTCGTTCGGTCTCTATAAAGACAACTACTTCACCTTCGGCATACCCATAGGCCATACCCCCGACAAACACAACTCCAACGTAAAATTCCAGATATCCATAGCACAGCGTCTCACCAAGAGCACCCTGCCATGGAACACCTATCTCTTCCTCTTCTACACCCAGAAAGTATTCTGGAACGTGCTCGAGAACTCCATGCCCATGACCGACCTCAACTTCAATCCCGGCATCGGACTGGTAAAACCCCTCTTCGTCAAAGGCCGCTTCATAGGCAAGCTGCAGCTCCTCCTCGAGCACGAGAGCAACGGCCGCGACGGCGTCAAATCGCGTTCGTGGAACAAAGTGAGCCTCGGCGCCAACATCATGATTGACCCCAACTTCGTAGTCCACGGCAAATTCTGGATACCAATCGTCGACGGCGTTGAAAACAAAGACATACTCAACTATTGCGGCATCTATCAGATAGGCACCTCCTTCTTCTCTCCCGACCGCCGCTTCGGCGCCTCCGTCACCCTGGTCAAGCGCAAAGGATGGTCGCTCAACTACAACACCATCGTCGAGCTCAACTATCGCCTCTTCAAGCGCGACAACCAGTACCTCTTCCTCCAGTATTACAACGGCTATGGCGAAGGCCTGCTCGACTACAAACAATTCCACTCCATGCTCCGCGTCGGCATCGTCATCAAGCCCCGCATCTTCAGCGACTACTAATCCCCCGCCCATCGAGCATCAAGGCTATGAGCCGGAGAATACGGCACGCAAGCGCCTTTCCCCGTAATTCCATCCAAAGTCCGACCCGTCTGACTTGTCTGACTTGTCTGACGATACCACCAACCTTGCCACCACACGAGGGTAAGCCCCACAAGGGCGCTGTAACCCTCGCTCCATACCGCCTAATGCACAACCATATATAGCCCCATCAAGCATCGATGTATGGGGCGGGGGATATGGCGCGTTAGCGCCTTCCCCCGTATGCGCACGAGGGTAAGCGCCCCAAGGCGCTGTAACCCTCGCTCCATACCGCCTTCCCCGACCATATAACACAAGCCAACCGCCGACGGCGGTTGCTTTGTAAATAGCCCCACATTGGCGCATTTCAAGCGCCAATGTGGGGTAATGCGTACGATAAGGAGCGCAACGCCGAAGGTGTTGCTTTATGGCGCGTAGGTAACACCTACCTCAGTGCTCAAAGATTCTCCTATATTAAATTTTTGCTTTGATTTCAGCAGTTTTGTCCTCATATCCCGGCTTGCCGAGCAGAGCAAACATATTGCGCTTGTAGCCTTCCACGCCGGGCTGGTTGAACGGATTCACGCCAAGCAAATAGCCGCTTATGCCGCAGGCCTTCTCGAAGAAGTAGATGAGCTGACCCAGATACTCCTCCTGCAGCGCCGGTATGGTGATGCGCAGGTTGGGCACGTTGCCGTCGACATGCGCAATGCGCGTGCCTATCTCAGCCATCTTGTTCACATGGTCAACCGGGCGGCCGGCTATATAGTTGAGACCGTCGAGATTCTCGTCGTCGGTAGGTATAAACATCTCATGATTGGGATTCTCCACCGAAATCACAGTCTCGAAGATGGTGCGCTCGCCATCCTGTATCCACTGGCCCATCGAGTGCAGGTCGGTCGAGAAATCAACCGAGGCCGGGAAGATACCCTTGCCGTCTTTGCCCTCCGACTCGCCGTAGAGCTGCTTCCACCATTCGCCGAAATAGTGGAGCTTCGGATTGAAGTTTACAAGTATCTCAATCTTCTTGCCTGCGCGGTAGAGAGCATTGCGGGTTGCCGCATACTCAAGCGACGGGTTGGTGGCATATTCGGTCGAAGCAGTAATCTGCTCCATGGCGCGTGCGCCGTCAACGAGCGCCTTAATATCATAGCCGGCCACAGCTATAGGCAACAGGCCCACCGGAGTGAGCACCGAGAAACGGCCGCCCACATTGCCGGGAATGTCGAAGGTAGTGTAGCCCTCCTTCTCGGCCATGGTGCGCAGAGCGCCGTGCGAGGGGTCGGTAACAGCCACAATACGTTTGGCGGCTTCCTCCTTGCCCACCTGCTGCTCGAGCTGGTCGCGCAGTATGCGGAAGGCGATAGCGGGCTCTGTGGTAGTACCTGACTTCGATATCACTATTATGCCGAACTTCTTGTCGCGAAGCAGGCGTGAGAGTTCAAACAGATAGTCCTGACCGATGTTCTGGCCGGCAAACAATATTTTGGTGCGGCCGGTGTCGGTGCGATAGGGAGCGAAAGTGTCGGCCAGAGCCTCTATCACGGCTTTGGCGCCGAGGTAGCTGCCGCCGATACCCACAGTCACCACTATCTCGCAGTGATTCTGCAGCTGTGCGGCTGCCGCATTGATGGCATCGATTTGCTCCTGAGTGATTTGCGAGGGCAGCGATACCCATCCTGTATAATCGGAGCCGGCTCCTGTGCCGCTCTCCACTGTGTGCAGGGCCTCGCGGGCCTCTGCCAGCATATCATTGACTGCAGCAGGCTCGATAGCCTTGGCCGTGTCGGTGATTGAGAATTTAAGGTTTTGCATATACTTGATTTGGGTATGAGGGGGGTGAATTACTTTGTCAGATAAATGTTTCGGCCATCTGGCGCACGGCGGCAGCCGGACGCACCTTGCGGTAGAGTATGTCGTACACGCCTTCGAGTATCGGCATAGTCACGCGGTGCTTCTGATTTATTTCGTAGATACACTTGGTGCCGTAGTAGCCCTCGGCCGTCTGTACCATCTCCATTCGCGCGGCGTGCACACTGTAGCCGTTGCCTATCATGGCGCCGAAATTGTGATTGCGGCTGAAGCGCGAGTACGACGTCACAAGCAGATCGCCCAGATATACAGAGTCGCATATCTGGCGCGGACGCGGGTATACGGTGTCGACAAACCGCTCCATCTCGCGTATGGCGTTGCTCACGAGCATGGCCTGGAAATTATCGCCCGACTTGAGTCCGTGCACAATACCCGAGGCTATCGAGTACACGTTTTTGAGCACCGCGGCATACTCTATGCCGGTCACGTCCGACGATGTTATGGTTTTCAAAGCCTTACCTGCCAATACATTGGCAAACTGCTCGGCGTGAAATATATCGTTGCAGCCTACAGTAAGGTAGCTCTGGCGCCCCAGCGCCACCTCTTCGGCGTGGCACGGCCCCGATACAACCATCATGCGTTCCGGCGCCACATGATACATCTTCTGCATATAGTCGGAGATAATCATATTGTCGTCGGGCACGATACCCTTCACGGCCGACACCACAAACTTCTGCGAGATGTCGACCGACAGTTTCTCGAGATGACTCTTGAAGTAGGGCGACGGCATCACAAGCAGCAGCGTGTCGGCCTTTGAGCTCACATAGTTGATATCGCTTGAAAACTCTATTCGGTTTATGTCAAACTCTACGTCGGAGAGATAAGCCGGATTGTGGCGCAGGCGCTTGAAATCGTCAATACGATCGTCGCGACGCATGTACCACAATATCGACTCGCAATTGTTAAGCAGCAGTTTGGCCAAAGCTGTAGCCCAGCTTCCGCCACCCATTACCGCCACTGTTCCGGGACAATTCATAACGCTCTTATAACGTATTAGTCTTGCTGTAGGTTCGCGGCACGGCTCACCCACTCCTTCACCTCTTCGACGGTAGGATTGGTGTATCCGAGCTTGTATTTCTTATTCAGGCCGCAAATATCCTGCTGCAGCTTTCCGGCCGATGCGGCTGCGCCGAGTTGCGCCAGAGTGAGTATGCCGAGCTTATACAGGCCGGGCACCCATTCGGCGGGAACGCCAACGGTGGCAAACACCTCGGCCTTGTCGCGCTGCGGCTGCTTCTCGGGGCGCATCTGCGGGAAGAAGAGCACCTCCTGTATGGTGGTCTGGCCGGTCATGAGCATCACCAGACGGTCCATGCCTATGCCCATGCCCGATGTGGGGGGCATGCCGTATTCCAGAGCGCGTATAAAGTCGTGGTCAATAATCATAGCCTCGTCGTCGCCCTTCTCACCCAGTCGCATCTGCTCTACGAAACGCTCATACTGGTCAATGGGGTCGTTGAGCTCGGAGTATGCATTGGCAAGCTCCTTGCCGTTGACCATCAGCTCGAAGCGCTCCGTAAGCTCGGGATTGTCGCGGTGACGCTTGGTGAGCGGCGACATCTCTATAGGATAGTCGATTATGAACGTAGGCTGTATGTAGTGGCCCTCGCACTTCTCGCCGAATATCTCGTCGATGAGCTTTCCCTTTCCGAGCGAAGGATCAACCTCTATACCGAGGTCGGCACATACCTTGCGCAGTGCCTCCTCATCCATACCGTCGATATCAACGCCGGTATGCTCTATAATGGCCTCGCGCATGGTCACGCGTCGGAAAGGCGCCTTAAACGATATAGTGGTATCGCCTACCTTCACCTCGGTGGTGCCGTTCACATCGCGGCATATCTTCTCGAGCATCCGCTCGGTGAAGTCCATCATCCAGTTGTAGTCTTTGTAAGCCACATATATCTCCATGCAGGTAAACTCCGGATTGTGTGTACGGTCCATACCCTCGTTGCGGAAGTTTTTCGAGAATTCATACACACCGTCAAAGCCGCCTACTATCAGACGTTTGAGATACAGCTCGTCGGCAATACGCATATACAGCGGAATGTCGAGGGCGTTGTGGTGGGTGATAAACGGACGCGCCGACGCCCCGCCGGGGATGGCCTGCAGTATGGGGGTCTCAACCTCCATGTAGCCGTGCGAGTTGAAATACTCGCGCATGGAGTTGTAAACACGGGTGCGCTTTATGAATATCTCTTTCACCCCGTCATTTACCACCAGGTCGACATAGCGGCGGCGGTAACGCAACTCGGGGTCGTCGAAAGCATCGTAAGTCACTCCGTCTTTCACCTTCACGATAGGAAGCGGACGCAGCGACTTCGACAGCACCGTAAGGCTGCGGGCATGTATCGTCACCTCACCCATCTGGGTGCGGAACACATATCCCTCTACCCCGATAAAGTCGCCTATGTCGAGCAACTTCTTCACCACGGTGTTGTAGAGTTCCTTGTCGTCGCCCGGACACAGGTCGTCGCGACTGATATAAACCTGTATACGCCCTTCAGCGTCCTGAAGCTCTATAAACGAAGCCTTGCCCATCACGCGGCGGCTCATTATGCGGCCGGCTACCGACACATCGCGGCGCGGTGCGTCGTCGGCAAAATTCTCCTTTATTTCTTTCGACATCCCGGTTACCGGAAATTCGGCTGCGGGATACGGGTCGATGCCCAAGGCACGCATCTGGTCGAGGCTGCCCCGGCGCACTATTTCTTGCTCAGATAGTTCGAGTGGATTTATAGCCATTGGTTATGATAAGATTCGTAAGATTGACTATTGGGTTTATTTTTGCAAAATTAAGCAAAATCCCACGCCAAATCAATAGCTTTCTTATCAATATTGACTAATAAGTGCCTCGTAATATCTCGCGGCAGTGTATTTGCCGAGGGCTTCGGCGGCAATCTCGCCTCGGCGCTGCGGCTCGCGCCACATCTGCTCAATCGCCTTGGCAAGACTTTCGGCCGAACCGCTCTCAAACGTCAATCCATTGCCTCGGTCAAGAAGTTCTGGTATGCCGCCTATTGCGGCGCCGAGCACCGGCGTACCCGCGCACAGCGATTCTATCACGCCCAACGGATTGTTTTCATACCACTCCGACGCTATCACCGAGAATCTTGCACCGGTGAGCAACCGCCGTATCTCCTCAGGCCCGATATGCCCTGTGAAACGTATGTTCGGAGTCTTCCCATACCGCTCCTCGAGCTCGGGGCGCATAGGGCCGTCGCCGGCCACCACCAGCGGATAGCGGGCCGACACAGCAGCGCGCAGCAGCGTCTCCACACCCTTCTCGGCCGAGAGACGCCCCACGTAGCAGTAGTAAGTCGCTGAGGGATAGGCGTTATTTACCCCCCCCATGTTAAATATTGTTAACAACTCCTCTTGGTATTTCTCCGACGCAAATTTGGTCAGGGCGGCGTCAATTATAGCAGCGCGGTCATACTGCTTATTCCAGGCCTCTTTAACGGCCTCGGCGAGGCTTTCGGCCGAACCGCTTTCGAATGTCACACCGTTATGCTCGTCCAACAGCTCGGGTATGCCGCCGGTAGCGGCGCCTGCCACAGGCGTGCCGGTGCAAAGCGACTCTATCACGCCGAGCGGATTATTGTCGTAACACTCCGAGGGCATTACCGACAGCCGCGCGCCGGCAAGCAGCGCCTTCACCTGTGCGGGCTCAATACGGCCAAGCCACTCTATCTGCCTGCAGTGGCTGTAACGCGCCTTAAGGTCGGCAGCAAGAGGGCCGTCGCCCGCTATCTTCAGGGTATACGGCAATGTGGCGGCTGCTTTGAGCAGGGTCTCCACACCTTTCTCGGCCGAGAGACGTCCCACGTAGCAGTAGTATTGGCCGGGGGTATCGGCCGCGTTTTCAAGCTTCTGCGCCATCTCGTCGGTGATGAAGTTGGAGAGCACACGCAATTTCGATTTATCAAACCCGTCGGCCGCCATCTTTTCGGCCATAAAGGCGCTCGGACAGATAAACACATCGGTATACCGCTGCAATCGGCGCCTGTTCCAGCGCAGCGCCTCGATATAGGCAATGACACTCGCCGCGAGCGACCCCTTCATGCAGCGGGTTCTGGCAACGGGCAGCTTGAAACCGCCTATACAGTCCTCGCACACCTTTCCGGCCCTCAGGCACGAGTAGGCCGGACATATCAGCTTGTAATCGTGAAGAGTCCACACCACCCGTATGCCGCGCTTGTGCGCCATCTCGGCCACTACGGGCGAGAGATATGAGTGTATATTGTTGAGATGCACCACATCGGGCTTGAAATCATTGAGCAGGCGGCCAAACCGGCGCTTCACCTCTCCCATGCCGAGGGTGCGGCCCACGGCCGTGAGCTTATTACGGATACCGCCCCCGAAGCTCACCTCGGCAGGCCAGTAGCCGCTCCACACAGAGGGCAGATTATCGGGGTACTGCATGGCAAACACAGCCACCTCGTGGCCCGAGCGGCGCAGCAGTTCCTCGAGATTGAGAGCGTATATACAGTCGCCGCCACGGCGATAGTAAAACTTCGTTACTATTAATACTTTTTTCTTATTCATGGCAAGAGATTGGCTTGGGGCCTCTTATTCGAGCCCGTATTCTTTGATTTTGCGATAAAGGGTGCGCTCGGATATATTGAGGGCGCGCGCTGCGGCCTTGCGCCGTCCGCCACTCTTCTCCAGAGCCACGCGTATGCTTTCGCGCTCAGTCTGCTCAAGGGTGGGCAGCTCGGAGTCTGACTCCACAACATCCTGCACGGGATGCGTCAGCTGCAGTATGTCGGTAGCCGGACTGGTATACTTCACAAGTGAGCAAGGCATCTCGGCCGGCACCGCAGGCGTTCCCGGGGCAAGTTCGGCTATCTCGCGGCGCAGCGAGTCAATCTCGCGCTGCATTCTGAACAGCATGTTGAACACCACCTCGCGCTCCTGCTCGTAGCGGTGCGACGTAGGTGCGCTTACGGTAGCCGGAGCATACACCATGGCGGCCGGCGGCAGATACTGCTCGAGCACGGCGGCCGATATCTCCTCGCCGGGATTGAACAGTGCCATCTGCTCCACTATGTTCTTGAGCTGACGCACATTGCCGGGCCAACGGTAGTGCAGCATGGTGGTGCGGGCATCGTCGGCAAAACTTATGGTAGGCATGGAGTAGCGCTCCGAAAAATCGCGGGCAAACTTCCGGGCCAGCAACATTATATCCGACCCGCGGTCGCGCAGCGGCGGCACGGCTATCTGCACCGTCGACAGGCGGTAATAAAGATCTTCGCGGAAACGGCCCGCCTCCACAGCCTCGAGCATATTCACATTGGTGGCGGCCACCACGCGTATATTGGTTTTCTGCACGGTCGACGAGCCTACCTTCAGAAACTCGCCGCTCTCCAACACCCTCAGCAATCGGGCCTGAGTGGTGAGGGGCAGCTCCGCCACCTCATCGAGGAATATAGTGCCGCCGTCGGCCTCCTCGAAGTAACCCTTGCGGGCAGCCACAGCGCCGGTAAACGACCCCTTTTCGTGGCCGAACAGCTCCGAGTCGATGGTACCCTCAGGTATGGCGCCACAGTTCACGGCTATATACCTGCTGTGCTTGCGGGGCGAGAAATTGTGTATAATCTGCGGAAAAAACTCCTTGCCCGTACCGCTCTCGCCGGTAACGAGCACCGACAGGTCAATCGGCGCTACCTGTATGGCACGCGTCACAGCCCCTATCAGGGCGGGCGCATTGCCCACAATGCCGAAGCGGCGTTTGGCTTCAGCTACCTCGGGCGATATGTCGGGGATATTTACTTGCATCTTATTTTTGCTGTGTGTATCAAGGATGTAGGGTAATCTCTCCGCGCAGCGACACCCCGAGCAGCTCGCTTACACGCCGCGGGGTATATCCGGCGCCGAAGAGAAACATCAGTTTGGTCAGCGCGGCCTCGGTGGTCATGTCGCCGCCCGATATCGCGCCTGCACACGCCAGAGCGTTGCCGGCGGCGTAGCGACGGCTCACACTGCCGTTGACGCACTGGGTCACATTGAGCACCACCACGCCACGCTCCACAGCCTCTTTCACCGCTTCGGTAAACCATTGTGCGGTGGGAGCATTGCCTGCACCGTAGGTCTTGAGCACTATGCCCTTCACTCCGGGGGTGGCCAGCTGATGACGCAGTATGTCGGGACGGAGGCCGGGGAAGAGGTCAATCACCATTACCGACGTATTGAGATTGCAATAACTCTTCAGCGGCGTATGGGGTGAATGCGAGTGGCGCATCAGCGCCTCCTCGTGAAAGTTGATGCCGAGACCTATCTTGGCCAATTCTGGATAGTTGTGGCTCTTGAAGGCGTTGAAGTTGTCAGCGCTGCGTTTGGTGGCGCGGTTGCCACGCCACAGATAGTCCTCGAAAAGTATGGCCACCTCCTGCACCATGGGCTCACCATCGGAGGTGCGCGCGGCAGCTATCTGCACGGCCGTAATCAGATTCTCCTCACCGTCGGTACGCACCTCGCCGATAGGCAGCTGCGAACCGGTGATTATGACCGGCTTGCGCAGATTCTCCAGCATAAACGACAGTGCCGAAGCGGTATACGCCATGGTATCGGTGCCGTGAAGCACCACAAACCCGTCGTACTTGTCGTAATTCTGCTCTATGGCGCGCGTTATATCCACCCAGTGCTGCGGATTCATATCGCTCGAATCGATAGGCGGCTCAAACGATATGTTGTCGATGCGGTAATTGAGCATCTTCATCTTGGGCACATTATCAATGAGGTGCGTGAAGTCAAACGGCTCGAGCGCACGCGTCACGGGGTTTTCAATCATACCGATTGTACCTCCGGTGTAGATGAGCAATATACGTGGCTGAGTGGGCGACATTGGCTTGGTCTGTGGCTATGAGGTGATTGAGGGGGGATTACATTATTTTATCTGGGCGCCCGGCACTACGGGTGCCATCGGGGTAATGAGGGCGAGCGAACCGTCGGCATTCTCGGCCGAGAGTATCATGCCCTGCGAGAGTATGCCGCGCAGCTTGCGCGGGGGCAGATTGGCTATAAAGCACACCTGCTTGCCCACCAATGTGGCGGGGTCATAATGCTTGGCTATGCCCGACACTATGGTGCGGCGCTCCAGACCGTCGTCTATGAGGAAGCGCAGCAGCTTGTCGGCCTTAGGCACACGCTCGCACTCTATCACGGTGCCCACGCGCAGGTCGCTCTTGGCAAATGTATCGAAATCCACATCGGGAGCCTGCGGCTCGGCATGGAAATTCTTTATCTTGTTCTCCTCCTTGATGCGCGCTAAACGTTGCTGCTGAGCCTCTATGGCTTCGTCGGAAATCTTTTCGAAGAGCAGCTCGGGCTGAGCAAGCTCGCTGTCGGCTTTCACTATATCGAACCGGCCGAGCATCTGCCACTCCACCTTGTCGAGGCCGAGCATAGTGCGCAGTTTGGCTGAGCTGAACGGCAGGAACGGCTCAAAAGCTATCGAGAGATTGGCGCAAAGCTGAAGCGACACATTGAGCACCGTGGCCACGCGGCCCATATCGGTCTTGGCT
Source organism: Muribaculaceae bacterium (assembly GCA_017620715.1). Lineage (GTDB taxonomy): Bacteria > Bacteroidota > Bacteroidia > Bacteroidales > Muribaculaceae > Paramuribaculum. The sequence goes on from JAGAUN010000013.1 coordinate 34,501, forward strand.
AACTTCCACGGCTCGGTCTCCTGCAGATACTTGTTGCCTAAACGGGCTATATCCATAGCGCAGCGCACACCCTCGCGGAAGTGGAACAGGTCAAGATTCTCGCTCTCGGCCTTAGCGGCAGCCTGCACATCGGCAATCAGAGCGCGGTCTATGTCGAGCAGCTCGCCCTGAGCCGGCACCTTGCCGCCGAAATATTTGTGGGTAAGCACCATGGCTCGGTTCACGAAGTTGCCCAATATGGCCACAAGCTCATTATTGTTGCGAGCCTGAAACTCCGCCCAGGTGAAATCATTGTCGCGTGTCTCCGGAGCATTGGCCGTGAGCACATAGCGCAGCACATCCTGCTTGCCGGGGAAATCGCGCAGATATTCGTGAAGCCACACAGCCCAGTTGCGCGAAGTAGAAATCTTGTCGCCCTCGAGATTGAGGAACTCGTTCGAAGGCACATTGTCGGGCAGCTGGAACCCGTCGCCGTAGGCCATGAGCATAGCCGGGAACACAATGCAGTGAAACACAATATTGTCCTTGCCTATGAAATTGATAATGCGCGATTCGGGGTCTTTCCAGTACTTCTCCCATGTATCGGGCAAAATCTCCTTTGTATTCGATATATATCCGATGGGCGCGTCAAACCATACATAGAGCACCTTGCCTTCGGCACCCTCCACAGGCACCGGCACGCCCCAGTTCAGGTCGCGGCTCACCGCACGCGGCTGCAGACTGAGGTCGAGCCACGACTTGCATTGCCCGTACACATTCGGGCGCCACTCCTTATGGCCCTCCAGTATCCACTTGCGCAGAGCCTCTTCATAGTTGTTGAGCGGCAGATACCAGTGCGATGTAGAGCGGAGCGACACAGGAGCCGACGTGAGGCGCGAATGCGGATTGATAAGGTCGGTAGCATTGAGCGACGACCCGCAGGCCTCGCACTGGTCGCCGTAAGCGCGGTCGCTTCCGCAACGCGGACAGGTACCCATCACGTAGCGGTCGGCCAGGAACTCACCGGCCTGCTCGTCGTAAAGTTGCTCCGAAGTATGCAGTTCAAACACACCCTTGTCGTAGAGACGGCGGAAAAACTCGCTCGCCGTACGCGAGTGAATCTCCGAGGTAGTGCGCGAATACACATCAAACGAAATACCCAGCTCCTCCATCGAATCCTTGATAATCTTATGATAACGGTCAACGATATCCTGAGGAGTAACGCCCTCCTCGCGGGCCTTTATAGTGATAGGCACACCATGCTCGTCGCTGCCGCCGATCATCACCACATCCTCACCCTTGAGGCGCAGATAGCGTACATATTCGTCAGCCGGAATGTAGACACCCGCCAGGTGGCCGATATGAACCGGGCCGTTGGCGTAAGGCAAAGCAGTAGTTACGAGAGTGCGTTTATAGTTCTTGCTCATATTCAGAATAATTATAAAGAAAGCCCGCCAAAGCAAGCGTAAAATATTCAACCTACAAATTTAGCAATAATTCCAAATTAAGACAATACCCACCCCGCACCCCACAATCGTGAATTGTGCATTGTGAATTGTGCATTGTGAATTATCAAAAGTGTGCGGGCGCCCCCAGATAGGAGCGCCCGCGCGATTTTTGATTTATGCTATTGCTAAAGATTATGCTTTTGCCTTGTTGCTCTTGCCTTTGCGTGCATCAGTGAGGTAAGCAACCGGAGCTGCTACGAAGATTGTAGCGAAAGTACCGATTACCACACCGAATATCATGGCGAAGGTGAACGAGCGGATAGCGTCGCCGCCGAGTACGAAGATACAGAGCAGCACGAGCAGTGTTGAAGCCGATGTCATTACCGTACGACCGAGAGTAGAGTTGATCGACTGGTTGATGGTGACACCGAAATTCTGCTTCGGATACAGACCCACATTCTCACGCACACGGTCAAATACCACCACGGTATCGTTGATCTGATAACCGATTACCGTAAGGATGGCCGCGATAAACGACTGGTCTATTTCCATCGCAAACGGGAATACGCCCCAGAATATCGAGTAGAAGCCGATAATTGAGAATGCTGTGAATGCTACCGCTGCAAGAGCGCCCACAGAGAAGGCGATATTGCGGAAGCGGAACAGGATATAGAGGAACATTGCTACCAGCGACAGCGCAACAGCCACGTAAGCATCGGCGCGCATGTCGTTGGCCACCGTCGGGCCCACTTTCTGAGCCGAGATTATTCCCATATTCTCGTTCGATGCCGAGAAGTCTTTGTATTCCATATTACCTATCGAGTAGGGCTTGCCCTCAACCGAGAATGCCTCATAGAGTTTCACCATGATTATGGAGTCAACATTCTGCGTCTCGTCGTCGATGAGATAGTTGGTTGAGATACGCACCTTCGAAGGCTCGTCGATGGTGATTACGGTAGGCTTGTTGCCGTCGAATACCGGAGCAAGGTCTTCGGCCATCTGCGAAGGCACCTGAGCCTTGTCGAACTGCACCACATAGTTGCGGCCGCCCGAGAAGTCGATACCGGGGTTGAGGCTCTTGGTGAAGAGGAAGCCCACAAACACCAGAATCAGAGCTATCACCACACTGAAGGCAACTTTACGCTTGCCGAGGAAATCGACATGAGTGTTGGCAAACATCTTGCGCGATAAGGGAGTAGAGAATTTTATCGAGCTGAAGGCCTTTGTCCTACCGAAAGCCACGAATACCAGACGGGTCAGGTAAACGGCGGTAAAGAACGAGCAGATGATACCGATGATGAGCGTTGTGGCAAAGCCCTTGATGGGGCCGGTACCGAAGAGCAGCAGTATCACGCCGGTAATCACCGAAGTAAGGTTGGAGTCGAATATGGCCGAGAAGGCGTTGGCATAACCGTCGTCAATAGCCGTGCGGATATTCTTGCCTGCACGCAACTCCTCTTTGGCGCGCTCGAAGATGAGCACGTTGGCGTCAACCGCCATACCCAGCGCAAGTACCACACCGGCTATACCCGAGAGGGTAAGCACTGCCTGGAACGATGCGAGTATACCGAACGTAAAGAAGATGTTGAATACCAGACCGAGGTTGGCTATAAGGCCGGGGATGAGTCCGTAGAAGGCGCACATGAAAATCATCAGGAGCACCAGGGCGAACACAAACGAGAGCATACCGTCTTCAATGGCCTGCTGGCCGAGCGACGGGCCGATTTTGGTCGAGCTCACTATCTTCACGCCGCCGGTCATCTTACCCGACTTGAGCACGTTGGCCAAGTCCTGAGCCTCTTCGGGAGTAAACTGGCCGGTAATCTGCGAGCGGCCGCCTGTAATCTGACCCTGTACGGTAGGAGCGGAGTATACGCGGTCGTCCAACACAATGGCCACGCGCTTGTGCACGTTCTGACCTGTAATCGAAGCCCACTGGCTGCCGGCCTCGCCGGTCATGGTCATGTTCACGTATATACCCTGGCCGTGGTCGTTGTCATATTCCATCGAGGCATCCTTCACCACGTCGCCGGCCAATACTGGCTCGCCGCCGTCGGTCTTAAGGCTGTAAAGCTCGTAGAGCTCCACACCGCCATCGTTGGCAAGCGGTTTCACACCCCATGCAAAGTGCACGTTGTCGGGCAACTGATGTGTCTCAACAGCCTCGTTGAGTATCGAGTCGATAGCTGCCATCTCATGCTTGGCGGCAACACCGAGCACGGCGCCCGACGGAGCGGTCGAGGCAAAATGCTCGTAGAGACCGGTCTTCTGATTGAGGGCGTTGAGATTGGGCAGATAGTCTTTTACATCGCGCTCAATGTAGAACTCGAGGTTGGCCGAAGCCTTAAGCAACTCCTCCATACGCTCGTGGTCGGTAACGCCCGGAAGTTCGAGCAGTATCTGGCCGTCGTTTTCAAGCTCCTGGATGTTGGGCGAAACCACGCCGAACTGGTCGATACGCTGGCGCAACACATTGGCCGATGCGCTCACAGCCGATTTCACCTGCGCCTGAAGGGCGCCGATGGCGGCCGAGCGGCTGTCGCCCGGTTTCACATATTCGCTATATATGGCCGACAGATCGAGCTTCGGGGTCACCTGCTGGCTCTGATCGTAGAATTCGGCTACATAATCGTTACTCTTTGTGATGGCTACTACCGAGTCGGTGCGCGCTATCACTTCGTTGAAGCGGACATCAGCCTTGTCGCCGGCCATCGACTTGAGTATGTCGGGCACCGACAGCTGAAGGGTCACGTTCATACCTCCCTTGAGGTCGAGACCTAAGCCTATGCTCAGCTTCTCTACCTGACGGTAGGTATAGCCAAGCCATACTTTTTCGTTCGACACGGAGTCGATGTAATGCTTGTAGGCATCTTTGTATTCTACGACGCCTGCCGCTGAGGTTTCGGTGGCATATTGTTCGGCTTTCTTCTCAAACCGGCTGTTTACCAGCGAGAAAGAAAGATAGAACAGGCAGATGATTACCAAAAACAAGGCAAGCACGCCGGCCACTATACTTCCTAATTTTCCTTTTTGCATGGGGTGATTAAATGATGTTTATAGTTTATAAAATATTTGCGATACGGCACACCCTCGGCACGAAGCCGGGGTTTCAGCCTGCAAATATAGTATTTTCTTTTGTAATATGCTAAACTTTTTATGCCTGCCCGGCTATGATGGTGCGCATTTGCTCGAGTTTGCTCTCGGCGTCGCGCCACAGCTGCATCTGCGCCAGGGTGCGTGTCAGATTATGGTCGGCCGATTTGGTCTTGTAGTAAGTGTCGCCGTTGAGATAGTCGGCATAGAATCTTACGGCCTGCATATACGGGAAGAGGGTGGCCGCAAAAGGCAGCATTTCGCGCTCGGTAGGGGTAAGGAATTTCGAGGCCGACTCAAGATACCCCTCGGCAAACGCCTTGAATATATTCAGGTCGAAGCTCACCGTCGACAGATCGGCCGCATCCTCCGCTCCGGTATTGGCCGCGGTACGCAGAAAGTCGCCGAAGTCCGAAAACACAAACGAGGGCATCAC
>JAGAUN010000105.1 GCA_017620715.1 Muribaculaceae bacterium
ATCAGGCTTTTAAACCCTCATGGCTGCCGATTCCACGATAGGAAAGATGGATATGCTCAACGGCCCGTTGCTGAGCCGCATCATCATGTTTTCGCTGCCGTTGGAGGCAAGCGGTATTCTTCAACAGTCGTTCAATGCCATCGACGTGGTGGTGGTAGGACGCTACTGCTCGCATCAGGCCATGGCCGCTGTTGGGGGCAACGGGGTTATAATCAACATTATAATAAACCTCTTCATAGGCATATCGATTGGCGCCAATGTGGTGGTGGCCAACTATATAGGGCGCCGCAATCACAACGGCATACGTCAGGCGGTGGCCACTGTCGGCGCTCTTGCGCTGATAAGCGGCGTGCTGCTCACGGTGATAGGCATGGCCGCGGCGCGGCCCATACTTGAGTGCATGAATACGCCCGACGATGTGATTGATCTCGCCTCGCGCTACCTGAGCATCTTCTTCCTCGGCATGCCGTTTCTGATGGTATACAACTTCGGGGCGGCAGTGCTACGAAGTATGGGCGACACACGGCGACCCTTCTACAGCCTTGTAGCCGCCGGGGTGCTCAACACGGTGCTCAACCTCTTCTTCGTGATAGTGTGCGGCATGAATGTGGAGGGTGTTGCCATAGCCACAGTTGCGGGATTTGCCCTCAACGCCGCCCTGGTTACCTATTGGCTCATGCGTGAGCCCGACCCGCTGCGGTTGCGCCCGCGCACCATGCGCATTCACCTCGGCGAGATGCGCAAGATGCTTCAGATAGGCATACCGGCCGGCTTGCAGGGCATGGTGTTTTCGATAGCCAACATCTTCATCGTAGCGGCCATCAACCGCTACGGTTCACTGGCCATAGCCGGCTCGGCGGCGGCACTCAACTTCGAACTTTACTGCTACTTCATAATGGTGGCCTTCTGCCAGGCGGCGGTTGCTTTCATCAGTCAGAACTACGGCGCGGGCCAATATGGCCGATGCCGTCGCGCTTACCTCTACTGCATGCTCATGTCGGTGGTGTGCGTGGGCGCAGCCAATGTGGCGATTACCCTCACCGGCAAGTGGTGCATAGGGCTCTTCTCGGCCGACCCTCAGGTGATACATTACGGCATGGAGCGATTGCAGTATGTGCTTATGTTTCAATTCATAGCCTCATCGTACGAGATAAGCGGCTCAGCCCTGCGCGGACTCGGCTACTCAATGACCCCTACACTGCTTGTGGTGTTCGGCACCTGTGTGATACGCCTCGGCTGGGTGTACTATCTGAGCACACGCCCGTCGACCTACACCGAGCTGCTGTCGATATATCCCGTCACGTGGGTCATAACCGGCATACTTGTGGTCACGGCCTACCTCATAGTATCGCACAAGGTATATCGGTCTAAGCCGCAAACGGCCTGAACATCAAAAAAAGGCTGCATCAAAGGCGGAAGGGAATTGCAATAACGTAATACACCGGCACCTTGTGGCCGTCAATCTCACCCGGCTTCCAGCGGGGCATCTCGGCAACTATGCGCACAGCCTCGTTGACGAGCGAACGGTTGTGGCCGCGATGCACATTAATAGAGGTAATGGAGCCGTCGATATCAACCACAAAGCCCAACACCACACGGCCCTCTATACCGGCCTCGTAGGCATCGCGCGGATACTGGCGCTCGGCATTGATGAAGCGCTGCATTGCAGCCTCACCTCCCGGAAAGCGCGGAGCCTCGTCGACCAACTCGGCATAATAGGCAAAAGCGCGCTGCGAATCGCCGGGGCGTATGAACGCCACTGTATTGGAGCTCTGAGCCAATGCCGAAGCAGTAGCTACTGCGGCGACAAGCCATATCATGAGGCGTTTTGACGAGAGAAGGCGATACATCTGTTTATCAGGACTGGGGTTGGTTTATTACACTGTGTTGTTACTGCTGGGAGTGATGATATTTGCGTTTTGCAGTGCAAAAATATACAGCCGCCACACACCGCGCAATAGCAGTACCGCTATTTTGATAATGATTATTATAGTTTTGTATTTATTCACATTCGCAATACCTGTACCGGGGCGTGACAGGTCTAAAAAAAGCCCGGCGAGGGTATAATATGTAGGGCCGGCCGACGTTTTACATTCAGAGTCTGAATATGAAAATCAGTATGACCACACCACATAGTACCCGCCCGGCTCCGGGCCGACGGTTGCGCCGAATGGCCGCCGCGGCCGCACTGCTGTGCACCGGCTTCACAGCCGTGGCCGCTGACAGTTCGCCGGCCTACAACTTCCTCAACGTGCCCTCGTCGGCACATGTATACGGTCTGGGCGGCATTAACATCTCCAATATCGACGGCGACATCAACTCCATCGACCAAAACCCGGCCCTGCTCGGCCCGGAGTTCGACATGCAGATAGGTCTCAACTACATGCGCTACATAGGCGATTCGAATTTTGCCGGTGCGCGCTTCGGCAACCGTGCATCCGACCATGGCGCATGGGCCGTGGGGCTGCAGTATTACGGCTACGGCGAAATAACCGAGGCTGACGCCGGAGGCATAGTCACCGGCTCGTTCTCGCCCAAAGACGTGAGCTTCAGCGGCACCTACTCGCACGACATCACCGACCGTCTGCGCGGAGGCGCCACAGTGAAGATGCTCTACAGCTCCTATGCCGAATATACCGCCTTTGCCATAGCCACCGACCTGGGTATCAACTATTACGATGCTGAGCGCGACCTCTCGCTCTCTGTGGTAGTGGCCAACCTCGGCGGCCAGGTGAAGCGATTCGACCGCGCTTACGACCGCCTCCCCCTTGACCTGCGCCTGGGCTGGACACAGTCGTTCGGCTCGCTTCCCGTACGCTTCTCCGTAACCGCATGGAACCTCACACAGTGGAAGATGCCCTACTACAAGGTAGACAGCAATACAGACAACTCCACACCCTCTGAACCTGAACTCAAGGAATCGTTCGGCTCCAACCTCTTCCGTCATCTCATCTTCGCGGCCGATTTCGTGCCCTCCGAGAAATTTCACATAGGCATAGGCTACAACTATAAGACCCGCACTGACATGTCGACATACTCCCGCTCCTTTCTTTCCGGCTTCTCCATCGGAGCCGGGCTGCGGGTGAAATCGTTCGGTGTGGGCGTAGCCCTGGCACAGCCACACAACGGCGCCACCACTCTTATGTTTAACCTATCAACCAATATCACCGACCTCCTTTACTAATCACCGGCAATGAACCAACCCTCAGAAAAGAAAATCATCATAGCCATCGACGGATTCTCATCGTCGGGCAAAAGCAGCATGGCCCGCCAGCTGGCCAAAAGCATAGGCTACCGCTATATCGACTCGGGAGCCATGTATCGCGCCGTGACGCTCTACGCTATTGAGCACGGCTATGTAGCACCCGGCCGTGACCCCGACGTTGACGCTGTGGAAGCCTCACTCCCCCACATCCACATCAGCTTCGCCATTGCGCCCGACGGTTCCCAGATTACCGAGCTCAACGGCCGCAACGTAGAGCAGCAGATACGCTCCATGGCCGTGAGCCAGTGCGTATCGCCCATAGCCGCCATACCTCAGGTGCGCCATGCCCTTGTGGCCATGCAGCAGCAGCTCGGCCGCGACAAAGGCATAGTGATGGATGGCCGCGACATAGGCACCACCGTCTTCCCCGAGGCCGAGATGAAAATCTACGTCAACGCCTCGCCGCAGACCCGCGCACAGCGGCGTCTGGCCGAGCTGGTTGAGAAAGGAGTGGCCACCTCGTTTGAGGAGGTGCTGGCCAACGTGATTTCGCGCGACCATATTGACCGCACACGTGCCGAGAGCCCGCTGCGCAAAGCGCCCGACGCCATCGAGCTCGACAACTCCACCATGAGCATAGCCCAACAGGATGCGTGGCTCATTGACCAATACCACAGAATAGCAGGCCTGAAATGACCGCAAGCGTACCCGTTGAAATAGACCCCGATTCGGGCTTCTGCTTCGGCGTCACCTCCGCCATACAGAAGGCCGAGGCACAGCTCAGCTGCTCGGCGCCCCTCTTCTGCCTCGGCGATATAGTGCATAACTCCAACGAGGTAGAGCGTCTGCGCCGTGCCGGCCTAACCACCATATCGCACGAGCAACTGGCAGCCCTGACCGACGCCACCGTATTGCTGCGCGCCCACGGCGAGCCACCGTCGACCTACGCCACCGCACGCCGCAACAACATACGCATCATCGACGCCACCTGCCCCGTAGTGCTGCGCCTGCAGCGCAGCATCCACGACACCTACCGTCGCCCCGAAGCGCCACAGATAGTGATATACGGCAAAGCGGGCCATGCCGAGGTCAACGGCCTTGTAGGTCAGACCGAAGGCAATGCCATTGTGATTGACGACAGCACCGACCTGAGCCTCCACATCGACCCCGAACGCCCCGTTGCCCTATACTCGCAAACCACCATGCCGCTCGACGGGTTCAACGCCGTGTGCCGCCGTCTGCGCACCTATCACCACCACCCCGAGAGCGTAGAATGCCACGACACCATCTGCCGCCAGATGGCCAACCGCGCCGAGGCTCTCCAGCGGTTTGCGGCAGCCCACCACACCATACTCTTTGTGAGCGGACACAAGAGCAGCAACGGCAAGGTGATATACGACAAATGCCGCGCCACCAACCCCCGCACATATCTCATAGCCGACCACACCGAAGTGCTGCCGCAATACATCTCCGGAGCCACATCGATAGGTATATGCGGCGCCACATCCACTCCCCGCTGGCTCATGGATCAGGTCAAAGACCATTGCCTGCGGCTCCTCAACCAGTCTCCACGCCCATGAAACCGCTTCGCCTCATCACTCCCCTATGCCTGCTCTTAGCAGCGTGCTCCGACCACTCCGACAGCGTCACCCTCGAGCTCACGCCCCAATCATACACCCCTGAGGTGCAGACACAGGCACCCGTACGGCCCGCGCCTGCTAAAGCTGCCGCAGCGCCTGCCGGCTCAGCCGCCAACGCCGCCCGACTCGGCCGCGACGATGCCAACGCGTTGCTGGCCAACTGCCACACCACCGATGAGGTACGCGATGCCCTGCTTGACATCAACGCACGCCGCAGCCGCATAGCCTCGCTAACATCGGAGACAGTAGCCAACCAATACCTGCAGGCCTTTCTTGACCAACTCGAACAAAGCGGCGACACGCTCTATACCACACTCACACCCATGTGCCCTTTGCCACAATAAAAAAAATCAGTATCTTTGCCCGACGAAAAGGTAGCCCGAGGCCATGCCGGCACGGGCTCGAAAGAGGGAACGGGGTGTGAATCCCCGACAGTACCCGCTGCTGTGATTCCTGCTAATATCCACGGCACTATGTCATTGGCTGCTCAAAAGCCGAGAAGACGCCGTTGCGATAGGGATAAGTCAGAATACCTGCCTGATCGCTCTGAAATATCAAGATTGTATCTGCGGGACATTACAGAACACTGACCATGCATAGACTCATCTACATTTTGCTGATTGCCACCACATTGTGGTCGTGCAACAAAGACGAAATCATCGAGCAGGACCCCGAGGCCCGGCTCCCCCGAATCACATTCTACAATTCAACCGTGCGCTACTACACCGAGGTGGGCGCAGAGTTGCAGATTGTGCCCGAATACACCAACTGCGGCAAAGACGCACACTATCTCTGGACTATCGACGGCGCGACGGCAGGTACATCGCCAAACTTCGCCCATACCTGGACGGAGCCCGGCACCTACTACGTGACCATACAGGCTACCAACGCGGCCGGCTCGGCCCGCGAGGAGGTATCGGTCACCGTCACCGCCGCAGGCAAGCCCATGATTTCGCTCCCCCTTGCCGCCGACAGGATTACCGTCCTGGCAGGCGCTCCTTACTCCATCAAAGCCGACATAAGCAACTCCAAGTCCGACGGTTTCACTGTGCGCTGGAGCATCGACGGCACCGTGGTATCCGAAACCGAACTGCTCACATTCACCCCGCCGGCCACAGGCACATACACAGTCGTTATCGAGGCCGCGAATGCGAGTGGCAGTTCGAGCCGGCAATTCACCATCGAGGCGGTAGACAAACTGCCTATCGATATGGCCTTCGCGCCCGTATCACATTTCTCGACCTCCACTACCCGCTACACCTATCCGGGCCACGGTATTTATCTTCGCCCGACTATCGGGGGCGCCACGCCCTCGACCTACGCATGGACTGTCGACGGCACCGCGGTGGCCTGTACTCAGCCCTACTACGTATTCACGCCCTCGACCCCGGGCCAGTACACCGTGCAGCTCACAGCCGACGGCAGCGTGACGGCCTCGGTTACCGTAGTATGCGTAGATGCCTCACCCTCCGACCATTACCGCCGTGCCGGCGCAGCATCATCGCCCTCCGCCTCAACCGTCTACGAATATTGCCCCGCACCGGGTCAGTTTATCGGCGACACCAAGCCGGCCACAGGCATGTCAGACAATATCACCACCCTCGACCAGGCCAACCAATGGGCTTTGCAACGCCTCAACGCCCGGCAATATGTATCGCTCGGAGCCTTCGGCGGCTATATAGTGGTGGGCTTCGACCACAGTATACCCGCCTCGTCGGCCAAATATCAGTTCAGCATTCAGGGCAACTCATACCTCAATGCCACAACCGGCAAAGGCGGCTCCAATGAGCCCGGTATTGTCTATGTGATGCAGGATGTTAACGGCAATGGCCTCCCCGACGACGGCCAGTGGTATGAGCTCCGCGGCAGCGAGAGCGCCAGCCCATCTACCACAGCGCTGTATGCCGTTACCTATTTCCGACCCGCATCGCAGGCCATGAATGTGCAGTGGACCGACAATCTGGGAGCCACGGGTGTCGTTCCCTACCTTTCCTCCTTCCATCGCCAGCCCTATTACTACCCGGCCTGGATTGATGCCGACAGCTACACCCTGAGCGGCGTGTGCCTCGCTCCCCGCATTACTCAGGATGCCACCACAGGCCAATGGAACAGCAACCCGTATCCGTGGGGCTATGCCGACAATCTCGGCTCCGACAGCATGGACTCCGACCCGCTCAGTCCTGGCGCACAGAGCAACGGATTCTCGCTTAGCCACGCAGCGCTCCCCGACGGCACGCCGGTAAACCTCGAATATATCGATTTCATCAAAGTGCAGACCGGGGTCAACGCCTCTATGGCATTCTTGGGCGAACTATCTACCGAGGTGCTCCACTTTACCGACCTTTCACTGAAATAGTCATGAGGCAAAGTGCTATATTGCTTTCAACGCTCTTGTTGCTGCTCGCGGCTGCCTGCGGCTCCCACACTTCAAAGAACTCATCCGAGGATGCTTACACCCATGTGGTGTATCAGCCGCAATATGCCACCGGCTTCCGCATCCTCTCCGACGGTCACAGCCACGATGTGGTCATAGAGAGCATCAACCCCTGGCAGGGAGCCGACAGCGTCACAACGCGGCTGCTCATAGTGCGTCACGACGAAGCGCCGGCCGATTTCGACGGTCAGGTTATCATAGGCGAGCCACAACGCATAGTTGTGATGTCGTCGACCTTCGTGGCGATGCTCGACACGCTCGGAGTGGCCGACCGCATAGCAGGCGTATCGGGTATCGGCTACATAAGCAACCCCCATGTGCAGATGCGCCGCGACTCTATAGCCGACATAGGCTATGAGGCGTCCGTAGACTACGAGAAGCTACTCGCCCTGCGCCCCGACCTGGTGATACTCTACGGAGTGAGCGCACCGAGCCCCATGGAGAGCAAGCTACAGCAGCTCGCCATACCATACATATATATTGGCGACTATCTCGAACAATCGCCGCTGGGCAAAGCCGAATGGCTCGTAGCCATGGGCGAAATCACAGGACGTCGCGACAAGGCAATAGAGATTTTTTCCGCCATACCTCCGGCCTATCTGAGTCTGCGCGACTCTATAGCCCGCAGCGACCTCACACCTCCGCGGGTAATGGTCAATACCCCTTATGCCGACTCATGGTTCATGCCTTCGACCCAAAGCTACATGGCGCGCCTGATAGCAGATGCCGGCGCCCGATATCTCTATGACTGTGACACCGGCAACGCCTCTTCGGTGATAGACCTTGAGGAAGCCCTTCGCCTCACCTCTCAGGCCGACGTATGGATCAACACCGGTTCGGCCCGAAGTCTCCCCGAGCTCCTTCAGTTGGCTCCGCGCATGGCCGATACCCGCTGCGTGACCGGGGGTAATGTATACAACAATACCGCCCGCTCCACCCCCACCGGCGGCAACGACTTCTATGAATCAGCCGTGATACGTCCCCACGTGGTGCTCCGCGACCTCATAACCATATTTCACCCCTCGGACGACAATCCGCCACTCGTATATTACCAACAGTTGCAATAACCTATGAGCCACCGTATTCCCGCCATATTCATTATGCTCGGCATCATCACGTTGCTTCTGCTTGTTGCCGACATCATGGTGGGTTCGGTATACATCCCACCTGCTGAGATAGTAGGTGCTCTCACCGGAGGAGAGTGCCCTGAAGTGACCGCATCCATTGTAATCGACATCCGCCTGGCTAAAGCCCTGGTTGCCCTGCTGACCGGCGCCGCACTCTCGGCAAGCGGGCTGCAGATGCAGACACTCTTCCGCAACCCCTTGGCGGGGCCGTATGTATTGGGTATCAGCTCGGGAGCCTCGATTGGCGTAGCCATAATAGTACTGGCCGGAGTCGGCTCCTCCCTCGGCATAGCCGGCGCTGCGTGGATTGGCGCTGCTGCCGTATTGCTGCTCATTGCAGCCGTATCGGCGCGCGTAAAAGACATAATGGTGATACTGATACTGGGCATGATGTTCTCGTCGGGCGTCAGCGCCATAGTGCAGATACTACAGTATCTGAGCAAAGAGGAAGCTCTCAAATCGTTTGTGGTATGGACTATGGGCTCGCTCGGGCAGGTAAGCTGGGCACAAATGGCCGTATTGGCGCCCTCCGTAACTGTGGGGCTATTGATGGCGTTCGCAGTAGTCAAGCCGCTCAATCTGCTGCTGTTGGGGCAGGATTACGCCGTGAGCATGGGGCTCGACATACGCCGCTCGCGTCTGCTTATCTTCACCTCCACCACCCTTTTGGCCGGAACCGTCACCGCATTCTGCGGCCCGATAGGCTTCATTGGCCTTGCCATACCCCACCTCACCCGCATGATGCTCCGCACCGCCAATCACCTCGTGCTAATGCCCGCCACAATGCTTACGGGCTCCGCCGTGATGCTGGTGTGCGATATATTTTCTAAACTTTACACGCTTCCTATCAATGCCATAACAGCGCTGATAGGAATACCCATTGTTATCTGGGTGGTAATAAAAAGCCGTTGACCGACAATATGATAGAGCTACAGAACTTCTCAATAGGTTATCGCGGCAACACCCTCGTGAGCTGCGACACGGCCCGTTTTACACCCGGTACCCTCACGGCACTGATAGGCCGCAACGGCACGGGTAAATCCACACTTTTGCGGGCAATAGCAGGCCTTAGCCAAAACTATACCGGTACCATAGCCATTGATTCACGCCCGCTCAAAGAGCTGACACCCCGCGAGTTGGCTCGCACTGTGGCATTCGTAAGCACGGCACGCATCCGCCCTGCCAATCTCCTTTGCTCCGACGTGGTAGCCCTGGGTCGCTCCCCTTACACCGGTTGGTCAGGCTCCCTCTCCGCCGCCGACCGCCAGGCCGTATCAGAAGCCCTCGCCATGGTGGGTATGGCCGATTACGCCCCACGCTTCATCGACACACTTAGCGATGGCGAGTATCAGCGCATCATGATAGCGCGCGCCATTGCACAGGATACTCACTCAGTGCTGCTCGACGAGCCCACCTCATTCCTCGACCTCCCCAACCGCTACGCCCTCTGCCGCTTGCTTGCAGAGCTGGCCCATAAGCATCACAAGACCATATTGTTCTCCACCCACGAGCTCGACCTTGCCCTTGAAATGACTGACGAGATAGCACTCATCGACAATCGCACACTACACACAGCCCCTTCCGCAGAGATGCGCGCCACAGGCTACATACAGTCGCTCTTCAACCTTTAGAGCCGGATCTTATCCGTAACGCAGGTGTAACAATTTAACACCTTTTAAATATTCCGCGTCCATCGGATTTTTTAAAACGCATGTTGTGTGAGTATAAAACCAATGTTCACAACACTTAACATTCATCACAACATGTCGTCATATATCCCCACACATAGTCATCAGTCGGTAAAATCATTCCGCTTCATCGTATATCGCTGCGAACATCCGCCACTGATAGTCGGGGCATAGCGTCCCACCTCAAGCACACACGACACTTTCATCACATATTCTCCAATCGTCTAAGTTTCATCATATTATGTCACGAATTTTACACAATATCTGCATAAAGGCCATTGCCACAGCAGCAATAGCCATCAGCGCGTTCACAGCCAACGCCACAACGTATGAATACTTTACCAATTATCCCGGAGTAAAACGCTTAATCAACGGTGTGTATTACCAGACCGGATGGGCACAAATAAAAACTGACTTTAACGAGCAAATCTCAAATTATACCACGGCTGTAACTCCGTACTTCCCCGCCTCACTCCGGGTATTTACATTGTGACCGTTGCCAACCGTACCATGAAAGTGTCAGTAAGATAACCTCTATCTTCGGAACATCCTTAAATCTTCAGAAGGAACCGCGGCGTAGTGATTTACGGCGCGGTTCCGTTTTTCACATACAACGTTCCGTTTTATCTGAGAGGCACCTGCAGAGAGTCGAGCCGCTCCACATCGTAGTGCAATATGCCGCTCTCTATCAGAGACACACCGTCGTTGTGGTCGTTGAGATACATTGCCCGCTCGGGTCTGTACGCTTTCGATGCCACCGAGCGCACGGTATCGGCATAGCAGCTGCGGATACCGGCGAGCTGCATGGCGGTGTGGAAGAAAGCCATCGACGATGCCACAAACGCCTCACTGTTGGCTTTCAATGCACTGTCAATTTCGGGGAAAGCCGCACGATAAGCCTCATTAGTCCAGACAATGAAGGGCACATGTAGCTGGTAATAGCTCGGTATAGGCGAGGCATGCAGAAAGAGATTGCGCTCGTCGTCGAAGATATCCTCGCCATGGTCGGAGGTATACAACATGGCCACATGCCCCGGACGGGTGACAAGCGAATCAATCATGGAGGCGAGCATCGCGGAGGTATAGAGTATGGTATTGTCGTAGGCATTGATCTGCTTGTCTCGGTAATGCACCGTGGCGTGTGCCGGCCTGTCAGGCACGAACTTGGCTCCCTGTGCAGGATAGCGGTCGATATAATTGAAGTGCGAGCCGTAACAGTGAAGCACCACAAGTTGCCGTGGACGCTGCGCCGAGAGCACACGGGCCATCTCGTCTATCAGTTCATGGTCGAAGTGATGCAGGCCGTCGGGACGCGGATAGTCGGCAAGGAACACGCAGGTATCGGCCTCCTCGCCGAAGAAGTCGATGAGCGAGTGATTGCGGCTCTGGTTAGAGATATATGCCGTGGAGTAGCCTGCTTCCTTAAATGCAGTGATAACGCTCTTTACGTGATATATGGAGTCGGTGAAAGTTTCGGCATCGAGATGCGACAACAGCATGGGCACCGATTTGTGGGTAGTATTTGACTGCGATATGGCACGGCGGAAGCTAACCACACCATCCTTGCCCATAAGGGCCGGAGTAGTAGGACGCTGATACCCGCACAGCTGCCAGTTATCGGCGCGCGAGGTCTCCCCTATCACCAGCACATACACAGCCGGTACGGAATCGGTACGGGTATCGGTGGCCTGATAGCTGAAATGCTCCGATGTGGTATGGTAATTGACCACCTTCGAAGTGCGTACCACCGCCGTGACAAGATTGTAGAGTATATTGCTGGGGTAGATGTCGTGTACGGGATTGTAGTGGCGCACATGCACAAAGCCAAGGCCGGTAGAGAGCACGCCTGCAATGGTCAGTACAAGACCTATACGCCGCGTCACGCGCTGCTCGAGGCTGCTGAGACGCCATTTGCGGAACACCGCCACAATGGCGCACACTATCGGAGGCAGATAAAACAGCACTGCCAGCAGAATCACGGCCAACAGATTGCTCAACAGCTCGTTGACCTCGGCGGGATTGGTAGTGGCCACATTGAGGAACATATCAACCGCAATGGGCGAGCGGCCATACATATAGAGCAGCACAAGCTGGAAAGCCGCAAACACAAAGAGTATTATCATCCACAGTGTGGCGCGTCCTATACGTCGGGTTATCGACATGAGCAGCGTATAAACGCCTGCCGGGAGCAGCAGATTAGCCAATGTTTGAAAAAAGGGAAGTCCCTCGGTGAAACTGAGCCACACGTTGGGCACCATCAATCCGGCTATAGTCCAGATAAGGAGAGTTTTGGTAAGTATATTCCGAGTACGCTCGGCCGATGCTTCAGAATGCTTCATTAATGCTGAATATAAAGGCGGTCTCGCGGCGTGCTATGCCGAAATCGAGCCTCACATTAGTACGTTTTTTAAATTCCCACCGGTAGCCTACCCCGCCGTTGGGGAGCAGACGGTCGAACCGCATGGCGCTCATCTTGGGGAACACCGACCCTACACCGCCCCACACCACAATGCCGTTGCGGCGCCACACATGCTGGCGAAGCTCGATGGTAAAGTCGAGCGCACACTTGTCGCGGTAGCGCCCCTGGTAATACCCGCGCATGGAGTTCGACCCGCCGAAGGTGGCCATCAGCGGCCAGGGCACATTACCAAAATTCCACACCCCATGCAGACGGGCGGCGAGAACGCCTCCCCGCCACACGTTTTTATATCCGGCTGCAGCAACTTCCGTGGAGCTGTATGCCTGACGGTTGCCCATAAATTTGGGCGAAAAGCGCTGCTCGAACGACACCATCACACCGCGCTCGGTGGCCGTGAGATTGTCGCGGCTGTCATAACGCACGCTCACTCCGGCCGTATAGGTGGTTGAGTGCAGGGCAAGGCCATCCCAGTACGACGGCTCGCGCAGTTTTCCCGCATGGGTATAGTGAAACTCTGCCCCGGGGCCTATGTAGAGATGCGGAGCTATGGCATGCAGGTACTTTACACGGGCCTCTACAAACTTCTCGTTGAATTTCGTGCTGTGGTTTATATCATTGCCCGCCTCGTAGCCTATGCCCCAGAACTTTCGCGGAAAGGAGTAGAAATAGAGGCCATACTCTATGCGGTTGCGGTCGCCGCGAAATATATGGTTCCCGTTTACTCCCACCATATAGAAGCCCACGGTAGATACATCGCCGTATAGCGATACATTAGAGGGCATCGTGATTGAGTCGGTCAGATCGTTGCGGTAAAATCCGGCCGCCACCAGACCAACACCCAGACGAGTATCGGATGAGTAATGCGGGCCGCCAACAATACTGAAATCAAAACCCTTGTACTCCTTGGGCTTGTTGGAGTCGTTGAAATAGTCGATTATGCGGTTGAAAAATCCCTTGCGGGGCTTGGCTACGGAATCGGCCTCGATACAAATGGCAGATGTATCGGCCGATTGCGTTAGGGCAGGCTCCTGAGCCACGCAGCAAAGTACGCCCACCGAAACTAACGCCCACAGTAATATATGTCGATAGAAATGCGACGTTTGATAAGTCATAGCAATTGCTCTAATCAGCCCGCCATAGTGTGTGCGTGTGCGCGCGGGCATAGTAAAAACGCTGTAAAGGTAGTAATTACACTCCAAACCGCAAAATCGCCAACCTTTCGGCCCCGACGGGCGTTATAATATCGACATCATCACATACGCCCCATCACACATTATGCGTACCGTATTGTTGCTCATCACATTAATCTGTTTCTCCGTACCCCTCCGGGCCACTGAGAGAGCAGACTCGTTACCGACCGACAGTGTTGCCATTTCCGACACATTGGCGGCTGATACGGCCATAATAATACCCGATTCGTGTATAGTAAGTTGCGATTCATGCCCGGCAAACTGCGACTCGAGTATCATAGGCCGCGAATCATTGTCGATCTACGACTATCCCTACTCTCGTACGCGCAGCATGCCAAACTGGAAAAGGCTGTGGGTCAATACCGGAGTGCTTACCGGCGCCGGAGTACTCACAATGGTGGTGCTCAAAGCCCTCCCCGCTGATGCCACGGCCTGGAACAAGCGCGAGGATGCCAAAGTCCCCATGTTTAAACGCTGGTGGCGCAATGTGCGCAAAGGGCCCGTGTGGGATGGCGACAATCCCATATTCAACTACGTGCTGCACCCCTACGCCGGGGCCGCTTATTATATGGGAGCGCGTTCGCAGGGATTCAGCACCTGGGGCTCGTTTGTATACTGCTTCTGCATCTCCACATTTTTCTGGGAATACGGCTTCGAGGCTTTCAACGAGATACCTTCGGTACAAGACCTTATTGTCACTCCGGTAGTGGGCTCGTTGCTCGGCGAGGCCTTTTATGTGGCCAAACGGCACATTGTAGCCAACGACTACCGCATACTGGGCTCGCGTGTACTCGGCATAGCCTGTGCATGGCTTCTCGACCCTATCAACGAGACTATTGGAGCTTTCCGGGGCGACCAGAAACACCAGCTGCAGCGCAACCGCATGCGGCGCGGAGAGGGGCTTTCGGGCAGTTCGTGGATAGCTCCGTCGACCAACGGTCTGCAAGGCGGTGTATCGCTCGTTTACAACTTTTAATATTGTTGTTGACGCTCGCTACGGGGAAATTAAGTACCTTTGTCGCAGTTTAAAACCAATTATCACATTTCGTCAACAACATCACAGGGTATGAAAATCAAGACAATAATACTGTGTAGTATCATATCGGCCCTCACACTCCTCCCCTCCGCAGCCCGCGCCCAAAAGATTGAATATCTCAAATACGGCGACTTCAACAACTGGGTCACCCGCATCATCAAGGAATCAGGCATAATAGGAGGCCATGAGAAGAAAGTTTACGAGATAGGCCCGTCGACCACCATCACAGGCAACAAAGCATATATCAACATGGGCGGTTCCCCCTGGGGCACCAGCAATGTTTACGCCAAGGTGATGCTGGTGGTAAAAGCCTCCAACGCTGTAGAGCCTTGCGTGCGCTCTGGCAAAAACCTCTGCGCCAAGCTATGCACCAAATTAGAGAAAGTCAAAGCCCTCGGCACCATCGACATGGAAGTGATGGTGGCCGGCTCGATATTCCTCGGCCAGATGATAGAGCCGGTGACCTCAACCAAGAATCCCTACTCAAAAATGGATATGGGAGTGCCCTACACCAAGCGTCCCAAAAGCCTCGTACTCGACTACCGCGTAGACATGCCCTCCACCAACACCCGCACCAAAGCTACCGGATTGAGCGCGAAAAAGACCCTTCAGGGCCGCGACCACGCGGTGGTATTCGTGTATCTGCAACGCCGCTGGGAGGACGCGAAAGGCAACATCCATGCCAAACGCGTGGCTACAGGAGGCCATAAGTTCACCTCCGCCTCCAAGTGGGTCAACGGCTACAAGATACCCCTTGTATACGGCGACGCCTCGAGCCATCCCGACCTCAAATGGCTCGGCCTCCGCGGCAAGTCAAACGCATACTATGCCCGCAACTCCAAAAACAAGCTCAAACCGGTAATCGAAGAGGGCTGGGATGACCCCAACGCCACGCCCACCCACGTAGTTGTAATGATAAGCTCAGGCGCCGGAGAGCCCTTTGTAGGTACCGAAGGCCTCAACCTTTACGTTGACAACGTAGGCTTCGAATTCTGAGAGCATTCATTTCCCGCCGCCAACGTTTCGGCGATTGAAATCGGTTTTGTAAATTTGCATTCAATATGAATGTAGTTTACGAAGACAACCACATAATTGTAGTCGACAAGCAGCCCGGCGAAATAGTACAGGCCGACCGCACCGGCGACGAGCCCTTGGTGGAGACAGTGCGCCGTTATCTCAAAGAAAAATACGCCAAGCCCGGCAATGTGTTTTGCGGCGTGGTGCATCGCCTCGACCGCCCCACATCGGGCCTCGTAATATTCGCCAAGACCTCGAAAGCGCTCGCACGCCTCAACGACATGCTGCGCAACGGGCAGATACACAAAACCTATCGCGCAATCACGCGCAATCTCCCCCCGCAGCCCCAGCAGCGCCTCGTGCACTACCTCACCTCGGTAGAACGCAACAACAAGACTTACGTATCGGCGACACCCAAAGAGGGTGCCAAAAAGGCATCGCTCACATACCGTCTGATCGGTCACAGCGACCGTTTTCACCTGCTCGAAATCAACCTCGAGACCGGACGCAAACACCAGATACGCGCCCAGCTCGCAGCCATAGGCTGCCCCATACGAGGCGACCTGAAATATGGCGACAAGCGCTCCAATCCCGACGGGTCAATCTCACTGCAGGCCTACCGCATAGAGTTCGAGCACCCGGTGTCGCACAAACCCATATCGCTCAGCGCCGGCACTCCCGCCGACCCGTTGTGGCAAGCATTCACCCCCGCCGATGAGTAGCGACACACGGTTATGGCTGTAATCATCGATCCTACTCTGACTTCGGCCCGGCGCCTCATCGAGGCACGATACGCCGTAGCGGCACCCGGCACTATTGAAGCCGACCTGCGGGTAGGGCTCCTCAACCTCATGCCCACCGTCTCCGAAACCGAGTACGATTTTCTCCAACTGCTCGCCCCTGCGCCCTGCAACGTGGAGATTACGCTGATACGTGCCGCCTCGCACCGCCCTCGTCACGCAGCGCCGCCGCACATGGCAACCCACTACACCACCTGGGAGCAGCTGCCTGACAATCCGTGCCTCGACGGCCTCATAGTGACCGGTGCCCCGCTTGATTTCGTGGATTTCGAAGATGTGGACTACTGGCATGAGATGCAACAGATACTCGACGACAACATGGCAGCCTCGCTACCCGTCATGTATGTATGCTGGGGCGCATTTGCCGCGCTTTATCACCGTTACGGTATACCCATGCACCGCGCCGATGTGAAACTTCACGGTATATATCCTACCGTCAGTGTCGACGACCCCGAAGGGCTGCTCCGCGGCCTCCCGGCAGAGTTCGCCGTGCCATACAGCCGCTATGCCAGATGGCCCGACGGCGCAGTAGAGCAATGTAAACATCTTGCTGTCACAGCCTTGTCGCAGACGGCAGGCGTATACATAGCCAAAGACATTCACGCTCCGCATTACTATGTGAGCGGCCATGTCGAGTACGACGCCTCGACACTCCACAACGAGTATCTGCGCGACAAAGCCAAAGGTATCAATCCCCGGCTTCCCGAGCACTATTATCCCGACGATGACCCGACGTTGCCACCCCCCAACCGCTGGCACGACAACGGCGTGACCATATTCACCAACTGGCTCAAATCACTAAAATCCAAATCGTTATGATTGAATACATACAAGGCCGAATAGCCGAACTTACCCCCACCTACGTGGTAATAGACTGCGGAGGCATAGGCTACCTGCTCAATATCACGCTTGTCACATTCACCGCGCTTGAAAACAAAGCCAACACCAAACTGCTTGTGCATGAGGTGATACGTGAGGACGCCCACCAGCTCTACGGATTCATCGACGAAAGAGAACGCAGTCTCTTCCGCCTGCTCATAGGCGTATCGGGCGTGGGAGCCAACACCGCACGCATGCTGTTGTCGTCGATACCCGCCCCCGAACTCGAAACCACAATAGTGAACGGCGACCACCGGCACCTCAAAAACGTGAAGGGAATAGGCACAAAAACGGCCGAGCGCATCATTGTTGACCTTCGCGATAAAATAAAACCGTCGGCCGATACGTTAATAAACCAGTCAGCTGCAACAAGCGACGTATTCGACGAGGCCCTTCTGGCGTTGGTAATGCTCGGATTCACCCGTCAGCAAAGCCAAAAGGCTCTCAAGAAGATATTTGAGACCGATCCGACCGTAAAAGTCGAATCGGCCATCAAAAAAGCGTTGGCCATGATGTAGCCCCGGCTTTTCAAACTCTTCGCATACGTATACGCGCGCGTGCGTGCACGTAAACACAGCAACCCAATCATCGACACATCCGCTCAGTGGCACGACATAAAGCATCCGACACCCAGGCCTCGCCTACACGCCGTAAACGCCGCCCTCTATGGGTAGCGGTTCTGCTTGTGGTGAGTTGCTGCGCCATAGGATGGTCGCAATACTACAAATCAGAGCTTCCGGCGCCCCCGTCGCTTTCGCCCGCTCCGGCCACCACACCGGCCAAACCGGTTGCCGATACCGCCTCCACACTTGCCACTCCGGTGCAGCAGACCGTGCCGCAGAGCTATGAAGACCTCATGGAGCGCCAGTATTCGGCCGACCTCAGCACCCCGTCGAACGTGCGCACAGAGGCCGACTTCGACCCCGCCACCGGATGCTACGTGATACGCACCAAGGTAGGCGACATGGAGATAGCTACCCCGTTTATACTCAGCGAGCAGCAGTACAACGACTGGCAGACACGCCAATCAATGTACCGCTACTACCACAAGCGCAACTCGCAGCAGCTCACCCAGCAGACCGAGCGCAAGCCATTCGATATCCTCGACATGAACTTCGCCCTCGGCCCGCTTGAAAAGATATTCGGCCCCGGCGGCGTAAGCCTCAAAACACAAGGGTCGGTGCAGATTGACATGGGTATTAAGTCAAACTTCACCAACAATCCCGCACTGTCGCTCAACTCTCGCCGCAAAACGTTTTTCGACTTCAACCAGAAAATTCAGGCCACAATAGCCGCTTCGGTAGGCGACAGGCTGAAGTTCAACATGAGCTACAACACCGACGCCACTTTCGATTTCGACTCCAAAAACCTCAAGCTCCAGTACGAGGGCGGCGAGGACGACATACTCAAATACATCGAGGCCGGCAACGTGAGCATGACCACCGGCTCTTCCCTTATCAAAGGAAGCACCACCCTTTTCGGTATCAAGGCCCGCTTGCAGTTCGGCCGCCTCACCGCTACCGCCCTTGTGTCGCAACAAAACTCGGAGTCGCGTTCGGTATCGACCCGCGGAGGCGTACAGACCACACCCTTTACGGTCAACGCCGACCAATATGACGCCAACCGTCACTTCTTCCTGGCACACTTTTTCCGCGACAACTACGACCAGTTTGCATCCAAACTTCCCATCGTGACCTCGGGCGTGCAGATAACCCGCGTTGAGGTATGGGTGACCAACAAGAGCGGCAACTTCAACCAGAGCCGCTCGCTTGTGGCTTTTATGGATCTGGGCGAGAGCTCGCACATAGCCAACTCGCACTGGGTAGCCAACCCCACGCTGCAAAATCCGGCCAATGCATCAAACGACCTCCTCTCACAGATTAAGACACAGTATCCCGACTCGCGCAATATCAACACTGTGACACAAGCGCTTGCGCCGCTCTCCGCATTCGGCATCGAGGGTGGCCGCGACTACGAGAAGGTAGAGAGCGCCCGCCTGCTCACCGAAAGCGAGTATACCCTCAACCCCACTCTCGGTTACATCTCCTTTAAGTCGCAGATGAACTCCGACGATGTGCTCGGTATTGCCTACGAATATACCTACAACGGCAAGGTGTATCAGGTGGGAGAGTTTTCGTCCGACATCACATCGACTGACCAGACGCTTTTCGTGAAGATGCTCAAGGGCACAACCATCTCCACCGACCTGCCCATGTGGGATCTGATGATGAAAAACGTATATTCGCTCGGAGCCTACCAGCTGCAGAACACCAATTTCAAACTCCAGATCAAATACCTATCCGACACCACCGGCACCCAGATAAACTATCCCCCGTACCCGGCATTGACAACCAGCCCCTGCTGCAGGTGATGAACCTCGACCGCCTCGACTCCAACCAGCAGTCTAACTCCGACGGCTTTTTCGACTACATCGAGGGCTACACCGTGCAGTCGGCCTCGGGCAAAATCATATTCCCGGTGGTGGAACCCTTCGGCTCACATCTTGCCAAGAAAATCAACAATCCCACATTGGCCAGGGAGTATGTGTATCAGGAACTTTACGACAGCACCTTAGTGGTGGCGCGCCAGTTTGCCGACAAAAACAAATTCGTACTCACCGGCGAATATCAGGCATCGGCCGGAGCGCAGATTCGCCTCAACGCCATGAATGTGCCACGCGGCTCCGTGATAGTCACCGCCGGAGGTGTAGTGCTCAACGAAAACAGCGACTATACCGTCGATTATGCCATGGGCGTTGTAACCATCATCAACCAGAGCATCATCGATTCGGGCCAGAACATTGAGGTGACGCTCGAAAACCAGTCGCTCTTCTCCATGCAGCGCAAGACACTGCTCGGCCTCGACCTGAGCTACCGGGTGAGCAAGGAGCTCACCATAGGCGGCACACTCCTCCATTACGGCGAGAAGGCCCTCACCGAAAAGGTTAATATCGGCGACGAGATTGTAAACAACACCATCTGGGGTATCAACTTCTCATACAACACTGAGTTTATGTGGCTTACCAACTGGCTCAACAAGATACCCACCGTCAACGCCACAGCACCGTCAACCTTCAACATCCGCGGCGAATTTGCCCAAATACTGCCGCACGCCCAGAAGAGCGGCTCAAATGCCGGCAGCTCCTTTATTGACGACTTCGAGTCGGCCCAAAGCGGCATCGACCTGCGTTCGCCCTACTCGTGGTTTCTCGCCTCCACCCCCTACGAGCCCGGCTCAGGGGCGCTATTCCCCGAAGCAGCCCTGAGCAACAACGTTGACTACGGCAAGAACCGCGCCCTGCTCAACTGGTATTACATCGACCGCCTCTTCACTTCGCGCAACTCCTCGATGCTCCCCGGCTATCTGCGCAGCGACCTCAAGCAACTCTCCAACCCATATGTGCGCGAGGTAACCATGCGCGAAATATTCCCCGACCGTCAGATAACCTACGGCGAGGCCTCTACCATTCAGACACTCAACCTCTCGTTCTACCCCTCGGAACGCGGCCCATACAACCTCGACGCCATAAATATCGACGACCAGGGCAATCTCACCAATCCCGAACGCCGCTGGGGCGGTATCATGCGCCGTCTCGACAACACCAACTTCGAGCAGAGCAACATAGAGTATGTGCAATTCTGGATGCTCAACCCCTTCCTCGACCCCGAGAATCCCAATTACGAAGGCGGCGACCTCTACTTCAACTTCGGCGAGGTAAGCGAAGACATCCTCAAAGACGGATTGAAATCGTATGAAAACGGTCTGCCGTACGACGGCTCCACGCAGCACACCACCACTACCGTATGGGGCCGTGTCAGCTCGCAAAACTCCCTGACCTACGCTTTCGACAACTCTGAGCAGGCACGTCTGAACCAGGACGTGGGCCTCGATGGCCTGCGCAACGACGACGAGTTTAATTTCACATCCTACTCCTCATATCTCGACGGGCTGCGGGCACGTCTGCCTCAGACCACTCTCGCCAAGCTACAGGACGACCCCTTCTCGCCGCTCAACGACCCGGCCGGCGACAACTACCACTTCTACCTCGGTCAGGACTACGACGAGAACCACACCTCAATTCTTGACCGCTACAAACGATACAACGGTGTGGAGGGCAACTCCCTCTCGCCCGAAGATGCTACCGACCCCATGTATCAGTCGTCGCGTTCGCTGCCCGACGTGGAAGACATCAACCAGGACAACACTCTCAACGAGTACGAACGCTACTACCAGTACAAGGTGAGCATCCGCCCCGAAGACCTCGTGGTAGGCCGCAATTACATCACTGACAAGCAGGTATCGGTAGTACCCACACGCGATGGCGGCGAGCTCACCGTCGAATGGTTCCAGTTCAAGATACCTCTCTCCGATTACGAGAAGATAGTGGGCTCAATTAACGGCTTCTCAACCATACGCTTCGTGCGCATGTTCATGACCGGCTTCCGCAAGCCCACACACCTGCGTTTCGCCACCCTCGAACTGGTGCGTGGCGAGTGGCGTCCCTACGACTTCAATCTCAACAACCGCGGCGATATGCCGGCCGAGGGCGACCTCGATGTATCGGTAGTGAACATTGAGGAAAATTCGGGACGCACCCCGGTAAACTACGTGCTCCCTCCCGGCGTGACACGTATATCCGACCCCGGGCAGGCTCAGGTGGTGCAGCTCAACGAACAGTCGCTCTCGCTCAAGGTCACCGACCTGCAGGCAGGCGACGCCCGCGGCGTATACCGCACCACATCGCACGACCTCCGCAACTACAAGCGCCTGCAGATGTGGGTGCACGCCGAGTCGCTCATCGACGACAACACCGACCTGCGCAACGGCGACCTCAGCATCTTTGTGCGCATGGGCTCCGACGTGAAAAACAACTTCTACGAATACGAAGTGCCCCTACAGCTCACTCCTCACGGGCGCTACTCCGACTCCCCTCACGACCGCAGCATAGTGTGGCCCGACCAAAACTACCTCGACTTCGCTCTCCAGACCCTTGTAAATCTCAAAAAAGAGCGTAATCAGGCCAAACGCAACCAGCAGGAGGGCGTGGGATTCGGCGTGCTCTACACCGGCAACGACCCCGAAAACGAGCGCAACCGCGTGGCCGTGATGGGCAACCCGTCGCTATCCGATATACGAGTGATCCTGGTGGGCGTGCGCAACAACTCCTCGCAGACAAAAGATGGTATAGTATGGGTCAACGAGCTGCGTGTCACCGATTTTGACTCACAAGGCGGCTGGGCTATGGACGCCACCGCACAGCTCGGTCTGTCAGACGTGGCTACGGTCAATCTCACCGCTCATCATGAGAGTGCCGGATTCGGCAGCGTTGACCAGAGCCTCAACGAGCGCCGCATCGATTCATACACCCGCTACTCGGTGGCCGTGCAGTCTGACATAGGCCGCTTCCTGCCTCCCAAAGCCAAGCTGCGTGCCCCCATCTTCTACTCCATGACCAAAGAGCGCACTACCCCGCTCTATAATCCCCTTGACCAGGACGTTCGTCTTGCCGACGCCCTCGACGGCGCTACCGATGCCGAGCGTGACTCCATCAACGCTTACGCTCTCGAGCACTCCTCGCAACAAAACTTCTCCATCTCGGGCCTCAATTTCGACGTGCGGAGCAAGAACCCCATGCCCTGGGACCCGGCCAACTTCACCCTCAACTTCTCGTTCAGCAAAGCATCCAAGACCGACCCCACTACCGAGTACGAGAACATCAACGATTACCGCGGCAGCTTCCAGTACACCTATACGCCCTATATAAAGCCGCTCAAGCCGTTCGGCTGGATGAAATCAGCCAACAAAAACCTTAAGTTCCTCAAGGAGCTGGAAATAAGCTGGCTGCCCACCTCCATCTCGTTCCTTACCTCAATATCGCGCTACTACTACGAGCAGCAGACGCGCAGCGCTACCGACACAAATTTCCAACTGCCGGTATCCGTGAGCAAGAACTTCCTCTGGGACCGCCAGCTGGCTCTGACCTGGAACCTGACCAAAAACCTCAGTTTCACGTTCAACTCCAACACCGCCGCACGCATCGAGGAGCCGGTGGGAGCCGTCAACCGCAAGCTCTTCCCCGAGCGTTACCGCGAATGGCGCGACACGGTATGGAACAGTATTCTCCACATGGGTACTCCGTGGGGATACAATCAGACATTCACTGCCACCTACCGCGCTCCTTTCAACCGCATTCCGGCGCTCGACTTTATCTCGGCCAACGCCACCTACAACTCCACCTACCGCTGGGACCGCGGCGCTACGGTCGAAGATGTGAACCTCGGCAATACCATAGCCAATCAGGCCGTGTGGAGTGTCGACGGCCGCATCAACTTCGAGCAATTCTACAACAAGATTCCCTATCTGAAGAAAATCAACACACGCTTCGCGAGCTCCTCGCCGCGGCAGCGCAACAACCGAAATAACCGCAACAACGCCACACCGCCCAAACCACCGGAACCCAAACCGAAAAAATTTGAGCGCACCTATACCCTCAAGCCCGACACCTCGTTTGTAATAAAGCACAATCTGCGCACCAAAAAGGTAAAAATCACCGCAGTAAAGGTTTCAGACCCCGACAACCCGATAGAGATACGTTCGCACGTTATCGACGCCAACAATGTGGAGATACTTACCCGCGGCACCGACAATGTGAAATTCACCGTCACGGAGGTTAAAAAGCATCGCGAGGGCTTCTGGGAGGAGGCTGCGCAATATGCCACCCGCTTCCTGATGATGACCCGCAGCGCCACCGTACGCTGGAACGATACCCGTTCCCTCTCGATACCACTGTTCATGCCCGATGTCGGCAATATCTTCGGCCAAAGCCGCAGCTACGGCCCGATGTCGCCCGGGCTTGATTTCGCGTTCGGTTTTGTCGACGAAAGTTATATCGACAGAGCCAAGGAGCGCGGCTGGCTCATGACCGAGACCGGACAGA
>JAGAUN010000106.1 GCA_017620715.1 Muribaculaceae bacterium
ATGATGATAGAGCTTTTTTTGATGATGATAATGAAGGGCCTTGTGGGCAGAATAGCAATTGGAGAACTTTTTTTGATGAAACAACCGCCCCGTTGGGCGTTTGAATATAAAACCACAACTTTGTAACATTGGTTTGGCAAATGTGTTACAAAAATATGGCGAATATAAATCAAAAATTTATAAACGCCACGCAATCAACGCAAACCGCTGTAACATGTATGAAACAACATAGTAAACTTTGCTGTAACAATTCCGTAACAATTTCAGAAATTCCCCCTCAAAAACCACCCACATCGGAACTATGGGGCGGGGGATACAGCGCCACCGGCGCCTTCCCCCCGAAACCCACCCAAAGTCCGACCCGTCCGACCCGTCTGACAGGTCTGACGATTACACCAACCTTGCGCCACCCGAGGGTAAGCGCCCCGCAGGGCGCTATAACCCTCGCCCCATATAATTGAGTATCCAGGGGCCCCATAAAAAAGCGGGTACCCTGTGCTATGAGAGTACCCGCTTTTGGTGTATGTGAGGGAGACTATACTGTGAGTATCTCCTTCTCTTTTGCGGCGAAGAGAGTGTCAATCTCCTTGAGATATTTGTCGTGGAGCTTCTGAGCCGTGGTCTCGGCATCCTTCTCCACATCTTCGGGCATACCTTTTTTCACCGCCTTCTTGAGCTGGTCAATGGCGTCGCGGCGTGCGTTGCGCACCGATACCTTGGCCGTTTCGGCCTCTGCCTTCGACTGCTTTACCAGCGCTTTACGGCGCTCCTCGGTGAGCGGCGGTATTGACAGGCGTATCACCTCGCCGTTGTTTTCGGGTGTGATACCCAGTTCGGAATTGATTATCGCCTTCTCTATTTCCTTAAACATAGCTTTCTCCCAGGGAGTGATGGCGATAGTGCGGGCATCGGGCACCGACACGTTGGCCACGTTGGAGATAGGCACAGCCGAGCCGTAGTATTCCACGCGAATGCCGTCGATGAGCTTCGGGCTCGCCTTGCCGGCACGGATATGGCTGAGCGATTCGTCGAGATAGGCCACGGCCATTTGCATTTTCTCTTCGGCCGGATTGAGATAGTCAGAGGGTTCCATGATACAGGTATTATTTTGTTTTGATTATTGTTTTGATTCAATACACAGTGGTGCCGATGTCGAGACCTTCTACCACCTTGGCCAGATTGCCGGGAGTGTCCATGTCGAACACCACGATAGGCATATCGTTCTCCTTGCACAGGGCGGTAGCGGTGAGATCCATCACACGCAGGCCGCGGGCAAGCACTTCATCGTAGGTTATGCGGTCAAACTTCACGGCGCTTTTGTCTTTTTCCGGGTCGGCGGTATACACACCGTCGATGCGCGTGCCCTTGAGCATCACGTCGGCCCCGGTCTCAACGGCGCGCAGAGCGGCGCCCGTGTCGGTGGTGAAAAACGGATTTCCGGTACCGCCGGCCAGTATGGCCACGATGCCCGAGGCCAGAGTCTCTTTGGCGCGGATGGCGCTGTATTGCTCGCCTATGGGATACATGCCTATAGCCGTGAGCACACGTGCCGGCTGACCTATAGCCTCGAGCGCCGAGCAGAGCGCGAGCGAGTTGATTGTGGTGGCGAGCATACCCATCTGGTCGCCCTTTATGCGGTCGAAACCCTTGGTGGCACCCTGCAGCCCGCGGAAAATATTTCCGCCGCCTATCACTATAGCCACCTCTACGCCGTCGGCCGCCACGCGGGCTATCTGGCGGGCGTACTCGTCGAGACGCACCGGGTCGATGCCGTAGCCCTGCGAACCTTGCAGCGACTCGCCGCTCAGTTTCAAAAGTATTCTGTTGTATTTATTAGCCATAAACCTATGTTGTTTTGTTGCTTATTATAATAAGGGGCGTATCAGTTGCCCGTGTTGAGCACAGGCTGTGCGGGCTCGTCGGCGCAGAGCACCACAAGCAGATTGCTCACCAGAGCCGCCTTCTGCTTCACGTCGAGCTCCACCACATGCTTCTCTTCGAGACGGTCAAGCGCCATCTCCACCATAGTCACGGCGCCGTCTACAATCTTCTCGCGTGCCGAGATGATGGCTGCGGCCTGCTGCCGGCGAAGCATCACGGCGGCAATCTCGGGCGCGTAGGCCAGATAATTGATGCGTGCCTCAACCACCTCCATGCCTGCCATGGCCAGACGGTCGTTTATCTTCTTCTCGAGCAGCTCGTTTATCTCCTCGCCGCCGTCGCGCAGAGTCAGCTCGTCGTCGGCCACGCCGGTCTGGTCGTAAGCGTAGTGAC
>JAGAUN010000107.1 GCA_017620715.1 Muribaculaceae bacterium
GGCAGCCCTGAGGGCAGCCGATACTTAATTATTAACCATAAAATTTTCAAAAGAATGCATTTGAATTCTGACGAAAAAGTAGAAATCTTTGAGAAATACGGTAAGGGCAAGACTGATACTGGCTCACCTGAGGCTCAGATAGCATTATTCTCGGTTCGTATAGCTCATTTGACTCAGCACCTGAAGTCAAATCACAAAGATTATACCACTGCGCGCGCTCTTAAGGCATTAGTAGGTAAGCGTCGTCGTCTTCTGGATTATCTTATCCGCAAAGACATCAACCGTTACCGCGCTATCATTGCCCAGAAAGAGCTTGGTATCAGAAAGTAACTCACGCAGGGTCTACTTGAAGATTACACAACACACACGATGCGTCGGCTGTGAGAAACACAGAGTCGGCGCATCGTGCTTAATTAAGCTACCAATAAAAATATAAATACAACCCCTCAATCCCAAACCAATCACCATGGCATCGATCGGAACAGTATTCACGCCCGCGGCACGTAAGGCTCTATTGCTCGGCAGCGGCGAGTTAGGTAAAGAAGTAGCAATTGAACTCCAGCGCTATAATGTGGAGGTAGTGGCATGCGACAGATATGCCAATGCGCCCGCCATGCAGATAGCCCACCGCAGCAAGGTGCTCAACATGCTTGACGCAGCAGCACTCACCGAGGTGATAAAGAACGAAAAGCCTGACCACATAATACCTGAGGTTGAGGCCATAGCAACTCCCGCTTTGGTGGAGCTTGAGAAAGAGGGTTACAACGTGACTCCGACCGCATCGGCCGCGCTGCTCACAATGAACCGTGAGGGCATACGCCGCCTGGCCGCGGAGCAACTGCAGATAAAAACATCGCCATACCGCTTCGCCTCCGACTACTCGGAATATGTGAAAGCTGTGCATGAGGTGGGTATACCGTGTGTGGTGAAGCCTATAATGAGTTCGTCGGGCCACGGCCAAAGCGTGGTCAAGAGCCCCGACGATATAGAGACCTCGTGGACTATAGCACAGGAAGGCGGACGCGCCGGAGCCGGCCGCGTGATTGTGGAGGGATTTGTAGACTTCGATTATGAAATCACCCTGCTGACCGTGCGCAGCATCTCGGGCACCCGCTTCTGCCAGCCCATAGGCCACGTGCAGATTGACGGCGACTACCGATATTCATGGCAGCCGCAGGCCATGTCGGCCAAGGCGCTTGAAAAAGCACAGGAGATTGCGTCCAAGGTAACCGAGGCTCTCGGGGGCTACGGAATATTCGGAGTGGAGATGTTTATAAAAGGTGACGATGTGATATTCAGCGAAGTATCACCCCGCCCGCACGACACCGGCATGGTGACAATGATATCGCAGGACATGAGCGAGTTTGCGCTGCATGCACGTGCGTTGCTCGGTCTGCCCGTTCCGGAAATACGTTTCCTCGGCCCGTCGGCATCGTACGCCATAGTTGTGGAAGGCGACACCGATTGTGTGGAATTTTCCGACATAGAGAAGGCTCTCACCGAGCCCGGAGTGCAACTGCGAATCTTTGGTAAACCCGAGGTGAAAGGGCATCGCCGAATGGGTGTGCTTCTGGCGACTGCCGATACTACCGAGGAAGCCCTCGAAAAGTGCAAGCGTGCAGCCAAAGCGCTGACAGTAAAAGCTCTTTAGGCCCCGTTCCCCCGATATTTGTCAGCGGGGTCACAGACTTCTTTCACAATATCATAACCGGCTCTCAACCGAAGAGAGTGCGGAAAGCCTCTTCGACCTTCGATACCTCTGTGATGCGGATGGTAAACTGGGTAGTGTCTATTCCCTTGAGATTGCCCGGGGGTACGAGAATATGTGTCATACCCATTTTCTCGGCTTCGGAGATGCGCTGCTCAAGGCGGGTAACCTGACGGATTTCGCCCGACAGCCCAACTTCGCCTGCCATGCAGACCGTTTCAGGCACAGGCATATCAACGTTGCTCGACAGGATGGCCGAAATAACCGCCAAATCGAGGGCTGTATCGTTGACTTTCAGGCCGCCGGCTATATTAAGGAATACATCTTTCTGCGCCAGTTTGAAACCGACCCGTTTTTCGAGTACTGCCAAAAGCATGTTCATGCGCTTGGCGTCGAAGCCCGTGACAGTGCGCTGCGGAGTGCCGTAGGCTGCGGTGCTTACCAGCGCCTGGGTCTCGATAAGGAAGGGGCGGATTCCCTCGATGGTGACGCCGATGGCGGACCCAGAGAGACGACGGCCAGAGGCATCGAGGCCATTGAGGAGCATTTCAGATGGATTGGTGACCTCACGAAGACCGCGTTGACACATTTCGTAGATGCCTATTTCAGAGGTGCTTCCAAATCGGTTTTTAATGCTTCGGAGCAAGCGGTACATATAATGGCGGTCGCCTTCGAACTGAAGCACCGCATCAACTATATGTTCCAACACCTTAGGACCAGCTATACTCCCCTCCTTGTTGATATGGCCTATGAGAAAGACAGGCACCCCTGTATCTTTGGCATATTTGAGAAGCCGCGCCGCACATTCGCGCACCTGACTTACGCTGCCGGCCGATGATTCGATGGTATCGGAAGCGATAGTCTGAATGGAATCGACCACGAGTATCTCGGGCTTGACAGCTTCGATGTGCTTGAGAATACTTTCGAGCGAAGTGTCGCAGGCCACAAAGACATTGTCGCATACACGGCCTATGCGGTCGGCACGCATTTTAATCTGCACCGCACTCTCCTCGCCCGAGACGTATAGTATTCGCTTGGAGCGGATTGAAAGGATATTTTGAAGTACAAGTGTAGACTTTCCGATGCCCGGCTCGCCGCCGATAAGCACCATAGAGCCGGCCACGAGTCCGCCACCGAGGACACGGTTGAGCTCTTTTGACGGCATAGGGATACGAGGCTCCGATACTACTTCGACCTGCGATATAGGTTTTGGTGTACTACCAGCTTGCGCAGAGATGGTTATACTGCGGCCGGATGAGAGTGTAACCTTCTCTTCGACCATGGTATTCCATGCTCCGCAAGCCGGACATTTGCCCTGCCATTTGGGAGAGTCGTGCCCGCACTCGGAGCAAAACCACATAGACTTAGTTTTAACTTTTGCAGCCATTATGCAAATAAGGAGTTAGAGGCGCCGGCGAAATTCCGACAGCACGATTGAGGTGGCCACCGCAACATTGAGAGACTCGGAGGTATCGGCTCCCTGAGGATAGGAGGGTATGGTGAGCGGAAGGGTGACCAGCGAAGCCACCGCCTGAGATATGCCGCTCCCCTCGTTGCCCATCACCACTATGCCAGTGGCCGAAAGAGAGGACTCATAGATATTGCTGCCGGAAAGGAAAGTGCCGTAAACCGGAACCGGAGAGGCGGCACGGATTGCTTCACAGATATCGCAATAATGCACTTTAACCCGGGCGAGAGCGCCCATAGTAGCCTGCACGACCTTGGGATTGTAGAGGTCGACGGAATCGGGTGAGCAGAGTATGGTTTTTACTCCGAACCAGTCGGCACTGCGTATAATAGTGCCGAGATTGCCGGGATCGCGCACGCTGTCGAGAGCCAGAACGAGCTCTCCACGCGGGGTCTCGGGTTGATAATCGGTTGCGGGGATATGAAATACCGCTATCACATCGGAGGGCGTAGTGAGCGAGCTCATGCGCTCCATATCGTGAGCGGTGACGGGTGTGGCAATGTGCTCCCACTCGGAATGCGAGTCAATCCATGCACGTGTGGCCAGGAGCATATCGACCGTAAAATAGGGCATAAGGGAGAGTACGCACTTGGAGCCCTCGGCTTTAAAGAGACCCGACTGCCGACGATGCCGGGCCGACGAAAGGCCGGCCACGAGTTTCCTTGCTGAATTGGTTAACTCCATTGTATAAATTGAAAGCGGGAGGGTTTGTATCGACAAATATAGAAATTATTTTTCACATTTTATCATTACCTTTGCACTCGTAAATTTAAAAACGGAATAAGCAATGAAGATATTGGTTACCGGAAGCAACGGCCAACTCGGCCGCGAACTCCGCAACGTGCTTGAGGAGGAATTGCCGGGAATTACCACATATACCGATGTCGACGACCTTGACATCTGCGACGGCAAAGCTGTGGAGCAGTTCGTGATTGACGGCGAGTATACCCATATAGTAAACTGTGCGGCGTATACAGCCGTTGACAAGGCCGAAAGCGAACAGACACTTTGCTACGCCATAAATGCGGAGGCGGTGAAGAATATAGCCGCGGCTGCGAGCAAAGCGGGCGCAAAGGTGCTGCATATCTCTACCGACTATGTGTTTGACGGCACCTCATGCCGTCCTTACAAGGAGTCGGACAAGGTGAACCCGGTA
>JAGAUN010000108.1 GCA_017620715.1 Muribaculaceae bacterium
GAGGCCGTCGCTCACATCAATCATCGACGTAGGCACAATGCCGGCCTCGGCAAGTTTCGCTATTATATCCTTGCGGGCTTCGGGCTTGAGCTGGCGCTCAATGAGATACTCCTTGCCTGCAAAATCGGGCTGAAAATCCTTCTGACCGGCGCCCACATTCTTCTCCCTTTCGAGCAGGGTGAGACCCATATAGGCCGAGCCGAGGTCGCCGCTCACACATATCAGGTCAGTATCGTGAGCACCGTTTCGGCCCACCACCTTGTCGGCCGGAGCGTCGCCGATACAGGTAATGCTTATCACAAGACCCGAGCGCGACGAGGTTGTGTCGCCGCCCACAAGGTCTACACCGTAGGCACTGCAGGCGGTACGGATACCGCTGTAGAGTTCCTCGATATGCTCCACCGTGAAGCGCGACGAAACGGCTAGCGCCACAGTAATCTGCCGCGGCTCACCGTTCATTGCATATATATCGGAGAAGTTTACTACCGCGGCCTTATACCCCAGATGTTTGAGCGGCACATAGGTAAGGTCGAAGTGTACACCCTCTATAAGCATATCGGTCGACACCAGCACATCAGTATCAGGATAGCGCACCACAGCGGCGTCATCGCCCACCGAGCGCACGGTCGAGGCATTTACAGGCTTCAGGCCCTCGGTTACGCGGTCTATAAGCCCGAACTCGCCCAACGATGAAATCTCGGTTTCCATCACTCGGCGCGGCTTACGAGTTCGCGCATTATCTCCATCATCTTAGGCTGAGCTGCCTGCGCTGCCAGCTGCACATCCTCATGGGTGGGTACCTCAGTCACATCCTTGCCGCCGAGGTCGGTAATCACCGATACGCCAAATACTTTCATACCGGCATGATTGGCCACAATTACCTCCGGTACAGTCGACATACCCACGGCATCGCCGCCTATTATACGATAATACTCATATTCGGCAGGGGTCTCGAAAGTCGGACCGGTCACACCCACATACACACCGTGCATCACACGTATACCCTTTTCGGCGGCAATCTCGTCGGCAAGCGCGATGAGTTTGTGCGAGTACGCTTCGGTCATGGCCGGGAAGCGCGGGCCGAGACGGTTGTCGTTTTTACCGCGCAGCGGATTCTCGGGGAAAGTATTGATGTGGTCGGTGATAATCATGATATCGCCGACGCGGAACTCCTTGTTCATACCGCCGGCAGCGTTGCTCACAAAGAGGGTCTCTATGCCGAGCTCTTTCATCACGCGCACCGGGAAAGTCACCTGCTTCATGTCATACCCCTCGTAGTAGTGGAAACGGCCCTGCATGGCAAGCACCGGCTTAGTACCGAGACGACCGAATATAAGGTTGCCGCTATGGCCCTCAACGGTCGATACGGGGAAATTGGGAATTGAAGCGTAGGGAATATATACCTTATCGTCGATATGGTCTACAAGAGCGCCCAGGCCGGTGCCGAGTATGATGGCTGTTGAAGGCATCTCGGTGACTTTGCTGCGGATAAAATCGGCAGTTTGTTTGATAGTGTCTAACATGATTCGTGTTTTAATATTTGGTTATGGTTAATCTTTCTATGGTTGTAAATACGATTCAATAACGGATAACGGCCCCCTATGGTTGCATGGCGCTATGTTACCACAACCACGGCTTATGGCCGGGCAGGCGGAAGCATGCGCACTAATTGGTCGGCAAGCGTATCGGTATTAAACTCGTCGAAACTGATATTGATAGGCAGATAGTAGCTGCACCGGCGAAGTTCGTAGGGGAAATACGGATTGTGGCGCAAGCGCACCGCATCCTTCTCCGTGGTCACCAAAATCTTGTTATCGCCGCTCATATTCACAAACTTGGCAAGAATGCTCTCCATGTCGGAGTGCGAAAAATGATGATGGTCTGAATAGCGTTTTATTCGCACTTTGGCCTTGTATCGGCGAAGGTATTTTATGAACGGGCGCGGATTGGCCACTCCCGTCACGGCGAGAATCGAATCGGCCGGAGTGAGATGATGCAGTTGCATACCCGCGCCCTACGGAATCTCCTCTGCGAAAAGTGGCACCAACGGCAGATAGCGGAACGCTGAGAAATACAATCGCTGATACGGAAACAGATTCAGATTCGTCTTGATAATGCGTGTCTCCATCGGCGTCATCGTCTCCGGGCACTTGGTCACCACCACAATGTCGGCGCGGTTAAGGGCCGAAACTGGCTCGCGCAGTCGGCCGTAAGGCAATAGGCTGTCCTCATACGCCGGGCGCCCGTATTCCATCAGCACCACAGCCAGCGACGGCTTCACATAACGGTGCTGGAAAGCATCGTCGAGCACAAACAAATTTATGGCCGGATCGAGCTTGCGCATCTGCTCAATGCCCTTCACACGGTTTTCACATACCGCCACTTTCACACCGCGCGAGCGAAATTTGGTGTATATCTGATACGGCTCATCACCTATATCATCGGGGGTAGAGTGCGGCGTAGCCATCACAAATCCGTGAGTGCGCCGCTTATATCCGCGGCTCAACACCCCTATATGATAGCGGCTTGAGAGGGCCTCCACTATATACTCGGTGTGAGGCGTTTTGCCCGCGCCACCCATCGAAATGTTGCCAACCACTATCACCGGCACGTCGAAACTGCGCTGGTGCAACAAAATACCGCGGTTAAACAGCGCATTGCGCACAGCCATCACCCATCCGTATATCTTACTGACGGGGTATAGTATCAATGCCGATAGTATTTTGCTCTTAGCCATAATTCACACTTTATGGGGGGGGGCTGTTAGTGCACAAGCATCAAATCGATGCGCGCCTGCAGCGGATCGATATTGCGGATACGGTTTACGATTGAACGCAACATAGCTGGCTCGATATCATCGATAGTCGGAGCCGACATCAGCGCCTGCACCTGACCCTCGACCTCGGCAAATGATTCCCACCAGTTTATCTGATTGCGTGGATAGAGCACCACCGAAACCACACTGAAATCCTTACCCAAAGCCTCGGCCATGGCACGCACGGTAGCATCGAGACCGCCAAGCTCGTCAACAAGGCCGTTTTCCAAAGCGCTCAGGCCATCCCATACGCGGCCTTCGGCAACGGCTTTAATTTGGTCAACGCTGAGATTACGTCCCTCGGCGCAACGCTTCACAAACAGCTCATATCCGCGGTCTACATAGCTCTGCATTGCAGCACGTTGCCCCGGATCCATCGGTTGGAATATATCGGGGAAACGGCCGGTGTTGGTGGCCACCACCTCGGTGTTTACGCCCAGCTTGGTCTTTAACAGCCCCTGGGCATTCGGTATAAGTCCGAAAATACCGATTGAACCGGTGAGAGTGAGCGGCGATGCATAAATTTTGTCGGCACAACAGGATATGTAGTAACCGCCCGACGCGGCCATATCGCCCATCGATACATAAAGCGGCTTGCCGGTATTGGCCTTGTATTCGGTCAGAGCCTTCCATATCTGCTCCGAGGCAAAAGCACTGCCGCCGCCGGAGTTTACTCTGAGCACCAGGCCGTCGATATTTTTAGAGGCGGCTATCTTGTTAATCTGAGCCACAAGGCGTGTGGCTGCTATTCCGTCCGACCCATTCTCGGTAATATCGCCCTCCGCATAAAGCACCGCAATATTGGTGCGACCGTCGGCGGTAAGGTCGGCCAGGAGTTGCTCGGTCTGGTGAGCCTTGTTATATTCAGTATATTTCACGTAGCGTGGCTTGCGCATTTTAACGCTGTCGGCATCCTCGCCTGCAGCCTCTACGCCACTAAGTTCCAATAGCTTTTGGTCAACATCCGTGCGGTACAGCAACTCATCAACCATCTTTTTCTCAACATACTCCTCTCCGGTGAAATTGAAGCTGAATCCATTGGCCCATAAATCTACCGAATCGGGCGCAACCTTGCGGTCTTTACCTATCGTGGCCTTCAGATTATCCCACATACGGCCTAAGAAATGATTGAGCTGCTCACGGTTGGCGTCGCTCATCGATGAAAGTAAAAACGGCTCTACAGCACTCTTGTATGTACCCACCTTCACAACCTGCATCTCTATGCCAATCTTTGAAAGGAGGTCTTTCAGATAGAAGGTGGTAGCACTCAGACCGTGCACATCAACCATACCTATCGGATTAAGCACCAAACGGTCGGCTGCTCCGGCTATATAGTATTCGCTCTGCGAATAATTGTCGGCATACACCCAGATCCATTTGCCCTCCTCACGGAATTCCGCCATAGCGCCACGAAGCTCCTCGCATTGGGCAAGACCTATAGATAGTCCGTCCAATTCAAAGAGCGCGCCCTTTATCTTGTCGTCCGACTTCGCCGCGCGCAGAGCCCCGGTTATTTCCGAGAGCGAAAGAGGTCTGTTGTCGATACTGCGTAAAAATTCCATCAGCGACGGAGTTGTGGTGCGGTCTACCACCGTGCCCGAAAGTTTAAACTGGAGCACGCTCCCCTCCTCGATTTTATCGGGCGAAGGCACCGAGCTGCCCACCAACGCTGCAATAGTCACTACCACAAGCAAACCGCCTATGAGCACCGACACCCATATACCGGCCATAGTGCCCAAAAAGCTGTATAAAAACTTTTTCATATCGTTGATTACAAAATAAAGTATCGTGGCAATAAGCTGTTACGCTTTGTGCCACGATACAAATATAATGTTTTAGAGTGTTTTGGCCAAAATAAACATCTACAGATAGAAGTTTTCGGTCACTTCAAGCCTCTCGTCGAGCGTAAACACCCACGGTTTCCCCGTAGGCATCTCCACATCCACAATCTCTTGGGCGGTAAGGTGGCGTATCATCATCACCAGCCCGCGGAGCGAATTGCCGTGAGCGGCAACCAGCACCGTCGAAGCATTGGCCAGCGACGGCACAATATACTCCTCCCAGCAACAGCGCACACGCGCTATGGTGTCCTGAAGCGACTCGGCCAACGGAAGCTCGTCGCGAGTGAGTGTCTTGTATCGCGGGTCGTGCCCCGGAAATCGCGGATCGTCAGGCGTAAGCAGCGGAGGCAACACATCAAAACCCCTGCGCCACTCATGCACCTGGCTATCGCCGTATTTGGCAGCGGTATCAGCCTTGTTGAGTCCCTGCAGGGCGCCATAGTGACGCTCGTTGAGATGCCAGTCGTTGCGCACGGGTATCCATTGGCGGTCAACGGCTTCAAGCACTATCCACAAGGTCGATATAGCCCTGCGCAGATACGACGTGAATGCAACCTCGGGCAGTATGCCGGCTTTGAGCATCAGCTCACCGGCCTTACGTGCTTCCTCGCGGCCATGTTCCGATAGCGCAACATCAGTCCAGCCGGTAAACCGGTTTTCGAGATTCCACTGGCTCTGGCCGTGCCGAAGCAATACAAGACGTCTCATCACTCAGATTATTAAATTCTCAGATTAGTGCGGTATTATTTGAAAGCCATCATGCGGGCACGCTGCGCCATATCCTGATATGCAAACACACCTTCGCGCGAAAGCTCTACTATAGTAGTGCTGCCGTCGGCTGCGGGCATAGCCACATGATTGTCGTCGACAAATGTGAAGAGTGTGTAGGTCTCGTCGTTGGCTGTCATGCTCCAGCTCTGCTCCTCTTCGTCGAAATCGAGACGCACCTGAGAGCCGTCGTTCTCGCTGGTTATGGTATAGCCCTTGGCGTCGCAGTCTACGATGTAACGGCCATCCTCGCCCTCAATTATAGAGCGACCTTCAGCCACAGGATTGCTTCCGCTCCAGAATTCTATACTGTTGATTACGAGCACGTCGGCCAACAACGATACTTCATACACGGGCAGAATCCAGAAGGCGAAAAATACCAGCTCGTTAACAAATTTGTTACC
Source organism: Muribaculaceae bacterium (assembly GCA_017620715.1). Classification (GTDB taxonomy): domain Bacteria; phylum Bacteroidota; class Bacteroidia; order Bacteroidales; family Muribaculaceae; genus Paramuribaculum. Next base: position 5,829 of record JAGAUN010000108.1, read on the forward strand.
AACCTGTTTGTTCCAGTTAAGAAGTTTGTTGCTCAGCGCAAAACTTCCGATACACGAAGTGGTTACCAGGCTTCCGCAAGCGAGGCATACCAAGGCTACTGTAAAATACTTTCTTTTCATCTCAAAAAAACAAATAGTTGAATAATGGTTATTACGGTTAATTAACACTATCAGGGTTTAATTTGTTTACGCGCCTTGTCGTAACATGCCATCACCGTGCGCACATAGTCGTAGGTTTGTCGACCTCTGAAAAAGCCGTAACGCACTTCCGGCAGATTGTATATTTCGGGATTAGATTTGAGCATAAGTGCCTCAGCCACATTACCGTCCCACACCTGAGCATTCATACCGCGCAACTTTGCTATGGCTATGGCGTCGAGTATGTGTGCCAGCCCGGAATTGTAGGCTGCGATGACGAATTTTTTTCTTTCATCGGCATCCGGCACATAACTGCGTAGCGAGCTTTCGAGCGAGTTTATTACCTTCACCGCCGTAGCTACACTCACCTCATTATGTGCCATGGTTTGCGGGTCGGCACCGAACGCCCTCGCGGTGGCAGGCATAAGCTGCATTATGCCTCTCGCACCCGCCCACGACACCTGCGTGGAGTCGTAGCGGCTCTCGGCGTAGCCCATCGACGACAGCAGACGCCAGTCCCATTTTATCTCGGCCGCATATCTCTTGAAGAGCGGGTCGAAACCCGACATACGCCCGCTGGCAAAGTCAATCTCGTATATCCCCGTCTGCGTCTTGCTCTTTTCATAATACCGGCGCATCAGCGCAGCCTGCTCCTTGCGGGGCGATTCCTCACTGCTCCACTGTGTGATAGTGTCGCCCAGCCAGCTCATCGACGGCGAAACAGCCCATGCCGAGCGTTGCGGAAAACTCACCTGTAGCGATATGTCGAGATTGGGATAATAGGTGCGTCCCACACTGGCCACGTCACTGTCAACCACAGTGAGCGGTATGGTGCCGTCGGCCACCATATCGAGCAAATCCTCGGCCACAAGCGTATCCTTGGCAACAGGCTTGATTATGATACCTCCGCCGAGCTCCGTATTGAGGTTGACCATTCGGTAATAATAGCGCGAATCCTTCTCCACATACACCTCGCGTCCTACCAATTGCGTCACATCGGTTATACGCACACTGTCGGCCGCTCTCGGCTGCACAAGCACCTGATGGGTAATATTTTCCATACCGCACGGCACTAAGTGCTCGAGATACTCTGCGGTAACCGGCACCTCGTATGCAATCAGATGCACAAGTCCTGAATCAAGCATCTCCACGGCCTGCGCCAGATTATGCGCCACCACTATATCTATATCCACACCCTTGTCGGCTGCGAAGCGCGACGCCAGCTCATAGTCGTAACCCATCTGCTGTTCGCGGTATATAAAATACGACGAAGGGCTGTAGAGCGTAGCCACACGCAGTGTGTCAGGTATGATGTTAACTATTGTGTCAAGCGAATCGATACTGTCGGCCGACGATGAGGCACCGTCGCCCCGGCCGCTGCAGCCGAAGCCGAGCACCAACGTCAGGGCGATTACAAATATCGATATCGTTTTCAATACTCAAATGTACCGTATGGGCTCACAATAGTAAGTTTGCGGGCCGGAGCAGCCTCCACCCGGCCTATCACTTTAGCTTCGATACCAAACTGCGAGGCTATGTCAATCACCGAAGCGGCGTACACCTCGGGCAGATATATCTCCATGCGGTGCCCCATGTTGAACACCTTATACATTTCGGCCATGTCGGTGCCTGACTCTCGCTGTATCATCTCGAATAGCGGAGGCACGTCAAACATGTTGTCTTTCACTACATGCAGATTGTCAACGAAATGCAGAATCTTGGTCTGCGCGCCGCCCGAGCAGTGTATCATACCGTGTATCTCGCCGCGCATCGTATCGAGTATACGTTTTATCACGGGCGCATACGTGCGGGTCGGCGAGAGTACGAGCCGGCCGGCATCGAGCGGTGAGCCGGGCACAGCATCAGTCAGGCGCCGGCTCCCCGAATATGTCAGTTCGGCAGGAATACCGCCGTCGAAACTTTCGGGGTACTTTTCGGCATATTCGCGTGCAAACACATCGTGACGCGCCGAGGTGAGTCCGTTGCTGCCCATGCCGCCGTTATAATCCTGCTCATAGGTGGCACGGCCGTAGGAGCTCAGCCCCACTATCACATCGCCGGACTGAATATTGGCATTGTCAATCACATCACAGCGGCGCATGCGGCAGGTAACGGTCGAGTCCACTATGATGGTGCGTACCAGATCGCCCACATCGGCAGTCTCGCCGCCGGTGCCGCGTACATTTATGCCGTGACTGCGGAGATCGGCCATAAGCTGCTCGTTCGCCTCAATTATGGCGGCTATCACCTCGCCCGGTATCAGCCGCTTGTTTCGGCCGATTGTACTGCTTACCAGTATATTGTCGGTAGCGCCCACGCAAAGCAGGTCATCGATATTCATTATAAGCGAATCCTGTGCTATGCCCTTCCACACCGACAGATCGCCCGTTTCACGCCAGTAGATGTAAGCGAGCGATGATTTCGTGCCCGCTCCGTCGGCATGCATTATATTGCAGTATTCAGGGTCGCCGCCAAGATAGTCAGGCACTATCTTGCAGAAAGCTTTCGGAAATATTCCCTTGTCGATATTTTTAATGGCGTTGTGCACATCCTCTTTTGATGCCGATACGCCGCGTAGATTGTATCTTTTGTCCGACATTTTATACTTCGTTGGATTGTTTTTTTTAATTGTATTGAATTAATACGCGGCTCAGCAGCCCTGTATTATAGTGAAACTTTTCAGCATCCACCAGCAGAGCATCAGCAGCAGAGCCGAGGGTGCCACGAAAAGCAGCGAATCGATGCGGTCAAGTATCCCGCCGTGCCCGGGAATGATATTGCCGCTGTCTTTAACGCCCACAGAGCGTTTTATCATCGACTCAAAGAGATCGCCCCAGGTCGACATAAGGCAAACGAGCACGCCGAGACCCACGAGCCACATCTCCGAGAGTTCGCCAAACACGGTCGGGCATATCGGCTTGGCCACATAGCCGGCGGCAATACAGAAAGCCAGACCGCCTATAAAGCCCTCCCACGATTTCTTAGGCGAAAGACGTTTGAAAAGGTGATGACTTCCCAGGGCCGACCCTACTATAAAGGCACCCGTGTCATTAAGCCATATCATAATGAATACCAACAGCAACAATTCCTTGCCGAAAAGGAAGTAGAACAATACGGCGCAGGCAAGCGGAAGAGCCACATAAAATATTGAGAAAAACGAGTATGCTACGTGCTTGACGGTATCGGGACGCTTGATATACAGCTGCATTATCAGTCTTACCAGCACAAACACCGCCGCCACGCCCATGAGCATAAACATTACAAAGGTATCTATGGTAAACAGGCCCGCAGCTATGGTGACGAGCAGCAGTCCTATTATCAGGTCTACGAAAATAGAGTGCGGATAAGAATAAATGTCGTTGAGTGTGATACGCTGAAATTCCATGATGCCCAAGAACACAAACAATCCGCACAAAGTGGGGAAAGCCCAGTTGGCACCATACAGAATGCTCAGCACTATCAGCGCTACATATACCGTGCCTGAAGCCGCACGCAACAATAGATTTTTCATTTCAGATATGGTAGGTGGTAATGTTAATGATTGGAGTAATCTCCCGTAAAAAAAGCGTCACTGTCAGGAAAGTCGGCGCTGTGATTGAGCGTTGATTTTCCTGACAGTGAATTATGCTTTATAGTTCTTACTGAGCGGTAAGTTCCCCTTTTACTTTGAGGAGGGCTTCCAGATCAGGTGCTACGGCAAGACCCTTGTCTACATACTCAAGTGCCTTGGCAGGGTCGGAGCTTCTAAAAATCAATGCGAGCATATAGCAGGCCTGCCCATACTGGTTGGCTCGTGATGGCAGATAGGCGGGAGTCTCGTCGATAATTGAGAGCACCTTCTCATACGAACCCTGTGTTTCGGGATTCTGCAGGCCGTTGAGATAGTACGAGGCGAGACCGCGGTAGTACCAGTAATCAGGTATGTTGGGCATGCATTCTATAGCCTTGTCGTAATATGCAATCGATTTTTCGAGACCGGCTTTCTTTTCAGCCTCATCGGTAGCTTCCTGCGCTACGGTATAGTAGCGGGCTGCATAGTTGAAGTAGATGTTGGCAGCGCCCTGTTTCATACTGCGGTCATCGGGGAACTTAGCCATACCTACGGCTATAACTGAGTCAACAGTTTCGGCAGGTGCGCCTGTCTGTACGAGTACATCCGAATATACCACGTAGTCGTTGGCAAGCAACTTGGCATCCTTCACGGCAAAAAGTTCGCGGCCGGCTTCGGCTGCCTTGGCATAATCCTTAAGCTCGTAATAGTCGTTCATAATGATTGAGTGCATCAGGTACAGGCCGGGATCCTGAGCTAACACCTTGCGGGCATAGTCGATCGAACGCTGATATTCACCTGCCGAGAAAAGCAGACCGGCTGTACGCTGTTCGTCAACCTGGAAGTGGTTGGGGCACTCGAGATACTGCTCGTATGCCTTAAGAGCGCGACCATACTGTCCTTCAGCGTAGTATGCCTCGCTGAGCTCACGCAGTGCGAGAGCCGAATTGGGCTGTGCTTCTACAAGCTCCTTGAGACGTTTGATTTTGGCCTCATTGTTATACTGGTCAACAGTACCGGCCCATTTCACATATGCCTCACGATTCACAATACCCTTGTCGCGATCCTGCATGATGGCCATATCATACTGCGCGCCGGCCTCACCGGGATTACGGCCCTCCTTGAGGAACATGTCGCCCTGGAGGATGTATACGGCCGACTCGGTATTCTTCGAATCTTTGAGTGCTTTGTTTATATACTTGTCAATATCTTTTTTGTACTTAACGGGATCAACCATCCAGTAAGCACGAGCCACGGCTGCGATAACGGCGGTGTTCTTTTTGTCGAACTTCATAGCCTGCTCGAAAAGCTTCTTGGCGGCATCTATATTACCGGCTTTGAGCTCGAGAGTACCCTGACCGATATAGTTGTAGGGATATGACGGATTGGCGGCTACACCCTTGTCATAGTAGGCGCGGGCACCGGCCAGATTGTTTTCAATAAAGTCTATATTGCCGAGATAGTAATTGGCAATGGCCTTGTCTGTTGTGGGGTCATTGAAGTTTTTCTCGAGCAAAGTTTTTGCTACGTCGTAACGTCCGGCATTGTAGTTGTCGACGCCATCCTGATAGCCCTGTGCGCTTGCTATGAGTGATGCGCCGAGCATGAGAGAAAATAAGAATCTCAGTTTCATGATTTTGGCTTATTGATGGTTTTAAATTATTATTTCGGGTTTGTAAGATTTGACAAAAATAGCAATAAATGGTTTAATTTACAACTCTACAATCTGTACACTTATCAACTTCGGGCAAATTCCCGATGAGAGGATAATTTTCTGCCCTACATGGCTCGTGACAAATGTATAGAAGCTGTGGCCTACCGTATTGGGCACACTCGTAGATATCAGATACATCTGGCGGTGGAAAGGATAGTTGCCGTCGAAGATATTCTGCTGGTCGGGCAGATATGCCCTCACCTGGTCTTTAGGCGACACGGCAAGCACCTTCACGTCGGTGGTCATACTCGAAAGCACGGTGAGCGAATCGGCATCGTTGAGCGAAGCCAGCTCCTGCTGCGAAAGCTCGCGGCCGGTGAGGGTCGATCTCAGCCAGCTCACACCTATTATACCTATGGCGTTTTTGCTTGCCGAAACCTTTTCAAACACCTCGGCAGGCGATTTCTGCGCGTAGATATTGCCGGCAAACGGCTTGCCCATAAGTACCGAATCGGCCATATAACGGGTGGTCGACGAACCGTTGTGGTCAAATATCACTGCTATGTCGCCAAGTCGCGTCTCATCAGCGCCTATCTGATCCCAGCGGGTAAGTTTGCCGGTGAGGATATCCACCACATCGGCATAATCAATCTCCGAAATCGGATTGGCCGGATTCACTATCAGAGCAATGGCATCTACAGCCACCGCTGCCTGATTGACATTGCGCTCATGCTTGCGCAGATACGCAATCTCCTCTTTCGACAGCGAACGCGAGGCCACAGCCATGCGCACATTGTTCTCCATGTCAAGCAGCGAATCAATGGCCGAATTTTCGTCGACATACAGATCCATCACATTCGAGCCCTTGTAATTGTGTTCAAACACAAGTATCTCTTGCTCCATAATGTTTTGGAATGTCTGGTCGCACGCTATCACGGTGCTCCCTTTAGAGTATTCGCCTGTCTTGTAATCGGAGCATCCCGCAACGCCCGCTGCCAATATCGCGGCAACAGCGGCAATAAAGCATTTATTCATATCTCAGCGTATTCAATAACGTGTTGTCACATCCGGGTCTATACCCTTAAACTGGCGGTAAGCCCTCCACAGGCCGTAGATTATAAGCATTATACCTCCTACCCATTTGAGCCATTCGAAACTGCCGCTCAGTTGGGGGAAGAATCCGCAAAGCACCAGCACGCCCAAAGCAATATAGAATAATATCATTATTATTCCGAAAACCATTCGCATTATGCGAGGCATCTTGCTTTCGCCTTTTTCTGTTTCCATATATCTGTAATTTTATCTATTATCTTTAAATTCTCAACGCGGCAACAGGTGTAAAGTTCAATACCACGCCCTGCGCCTGCGGTATGCACGGTGTAAAGTTAATTAAAATTGTTAATCGCAGGCTAAAATATCCGATTTTTGTTGCGAAGTGTTATCTTTGTATTATGGATTCTCTCAACAGTAACGCCCCGCTTGCCGAGCGCCTGCGCCCCTCATCGGTCGATGATTACATCGGCCAGCGTCATCTCATGGGCGAGGGAGCCGTTGTACGCCGCATGATCGATTCAGGCCGTATAGCATCCTTTATCCTTTGGGGGCCTCCCGGAGTGGGCAAAACCACCCTGGCACGCATAATAGCAGCTACCGTAAAAGCTCCTTTCTACACCCTGAGTGCTGTCAACTCGGGCGTTAAGGATGTGAGAGAGGTGCTCGAGCGATGCAAGGCCGACTCGCGCAGCATGTTTACCGCCTCGCGCCCCATCCTATTCATCGACGAAATCCATCGTTTCAACAAATCGCAGCAAGACAGCCTGCTCGCCGCAGTCGAAAACGGCACCGTGACACTTATCGGCGCCACCACCGAAAACCCCTCGTTCGAGGTTATACGCCCTCTGCTGTCGCGCGCGCAGGTCTACACCCTCAATCCGCTCACCGACGAGGAGCTTCAGCAGCTCCTCGACCGCGCAACCACCCACGATGAGATTCTGCGCCGGCACGGAGTAGAGGTAAAGTCTACCTCGGCCCTCTTCCGATTCGCCGCCGGCGACGCCCGCAAGCTCCTCAACATACTCGACCTTCTCCTGCAGGCCACACCCGACGGCAAGCCGGTTGTAATCGACGACAACATCGTGACCGAAAGCCTGCAGCGCAACCCCGCCGCCTACGACAAAAACGGCGAACTTCACTACGACATCATCTCCGCTTTCATAAAATCGATGCGCGGCAGCGACCCCGATGCTGCCGTATACTGGCTTGCCCGCATGATTGAGGGAGGCGAAGAGCCCGAATTCATTGCTCGCCGAATGGTGATATTCGCCGCCGAAGATATCGGTCTGGCCAATCCCAACGCCCTCCTCATGGCCAACACCTGCTTCGACGTAATCCACAAGATTGGCTGGCCTGAAGGACGCATACCGCTGTCGGAGTGCGCCATATATCTCGCCACCTCCGTCAAGAGCAACTCGGCATACATGGCCATCGATGCCGCACTGCAATATGTGCGCAACACCGGCAACCTTCCCGTGCCCCTCCACTTGCGCAACGCACCCACAAAACTCATGGCCGACATGGGCTATGGCCACAATTACAAATACCCCCACAGCTATCCGGGCAACTTCGTAAAAGAGAACTATATGCCCGAAGGCATAGAGCGCCCCACCTTCTGGACTCCCGGCGTAAACTCGGCCGAAGAGAAATTACGAGCCATGCAGCAAATAAGATGGCACAGTACCCCCGACGATAAAGCACAATAATCCACATTCAATAACCCAACCAAAATTCAAAAAGTATGAAAAAATTTTTAGCTGAACTTTTCGGAACCATGTTCCTCGTACTGCTCGCTTGCGGCAGCGCGGTATTGGCCGGCCCCTCAATAGGCGGCTACGGAGTAGGCGTATGCTTCGGTCTGGTACTCATATGTCTTTGCTATGCAATCGGCAACATCTCCGGTTGCCACGTGAATCCCGCCGTATCATTTGCAATGCTTCTCTCGGGCAAAATGTCGGCAAAAGAATTTGGCTTATACGTAGTAGCCCAGATGCTCGGTGCAGCAGTAGGCGCAGCAATGCTCTTCTGGTTCGTACAGTCAGCTCCCGGTTTTAATTTCGGCGGCGTCACTGGCGAAAACACCCTTGCCACCAACGTGCTTCAGCCCGGTGCAACATCCTACATGGCACTGATTGTGGAGATACTCCTCACCATGTTCTTCGTATTTGTAATCCTCGGTGCCACCGACGAGAAACACGGCTTCGGCAAATTTGCCGGACTCGCCATAGGCATAGCCCTCGGCCTCGTAAATATTGTAGGCATACCCGTCGACAACTGTTCGGTCAACCCCGCACGTAGCTTCGGCCCCGCCCTCTTCTCCGACGGCAACGCCTGGGGCGACTACTGGATTATGGTAGTAGGCCCCCTCGTAGGAGCCGTGCTCGCCGTAGTGCTCTATCGCTTAGCCGTAAACTGCTGCTGCAAAAAAGCCTGCGAAAAGTAAACACGTCCAACATCAACATTCCCGATGGTGCGCCACTCAACCTGGCGCACCTTTTTTTATTATTTGATGACAATCCCCCCCCAAACAACTCGCAATATCTAAGGCTATGGAGCGGGGGATACAGCGCCGCAGGCGCCTTCCTCCTAACCCACGAGAGTAAGCGCCCCATACTATCGTGCATTGGGCAGGCACACAAAAAGACTCGATTTCATTCTGAAACCGAGTCTCTTGGGGTGAACAGTGGGGGTCGAACCCACGACCTTCGGAACCACAATCCGACGCTCTAACCAACTGAGCTATGCTCACCATTTATACATAAGCAACGTCGCTCCGTTGCCCTTTTGCGCTGCAAAGATATAAATATTTTACCAAACGACAAGCGCACATGCTTATTTTTTTACACGTGCGCCTGTATCACGAAATATTTATCGCTCGTTACTTGACAGTACCGGCCTCCCCCTGCGGAGCCTGGTCAATCAAATCGAGGAATTGGTCAAGATTGGGAGTGATTATTATCTCCGTACGGCGATTGAGTTCACGCCCGGCTGCTGTATCGTTGGTAGCCACAGGATTGTACTCGCCTCTTCCGCCGGCTGTAAGTCGTTTGGGGTCAACGCCAAACTTATTCTGGAGCACCTGCACCACCGACGAAGCCCTCAGAGCCGACAAATCCCAGTTGTTGCGGATATTCGGTCGCGAAATAGGCACATTGTCGGTATTGCCCTCCACCAGCACATCATAGCTGTTGTAATCTTTAATTATCTTCGCAATCTTACCGAGTATCTCCATGGCGCGGTCGCTTATCTCGTAGCTTCCCGAGCGGAACAGCATATTGTCGGCCAGAGAGATATATACCACACCTTTCAGCACCTTGATATCAACGTCGCGCAAATCGTCGCGAGTCAGCGAACGGGTCAGATTGTTGGTCAACACCATATTCAGCGAGTCGCTCTTCGACTTGGCCGCTACAAGCTGCTGTATGTAGCGGTTAGAAGCATTGATTTCATCTACCAGCTTAGCTATGTTGACATTCCCCTGCGAATTTTGTTCAAGGCTCTGGGTCAGATTGCCTTGCAGAGCGTGATACTGCTGAAGCAACGCCTCATTGTTGCGTTTGGCCTCGGCGAGCGCGGCCTCAATCGACTGGCCCTGCGACTTGCACTCTGCCAACGCAATCTGCGAATTTTGATAAGCGGTATTGAGACTGTTGTAATCGGTCTGCAGCGCAGTATATTTCTTCTTGCTCACGCAGCCCGTGGCCAGGAGCATCAGCGTCAATGCCCCTGCCAATAATGATTTACCTATAAGTTTCATATCAATGGCATTTTATCGTTAATTCTATTGAATCAACAATCGAGGCAGTGCAAGTGTTCCGCCCTGAGCAAAATACCATGGATGAGACAAGATACATACGCCCGCATCCGGCAATGGCCCGGCAATGCCGTCAAAATACCTGCGTGCGCCTAATAAAACACGATTGATATACTGTGGTGAAGCGGGATAGAGCGAATTGACATGCACATACCCCGAACTGTGTATCACCATACCGTTTCCCAGATAAATACCCACATGCGTAACGCGGCGCGCCATGCGGTCAGAGCCCATAAAAATAAGGTCGGCCGGGCGGAGTGAATCTACGTCGAGAGCTATATCCTTGCCAATGCGCGCCTGGGCCGAAGCATTGCGCGGCAACATCAGCCCGGCCATTTTATACGAAAGCTGCGTCAGTCCCGAACAGTCGAGAGCGTCAGCCGTAGTACCTCCCCACAGATACGGCACCCCCGTAAAGGCGAGAGCCATATCTACCACCATATCAGGTGTCATCACACTGCGGTCGGCAAGCGTTTCGAGCGGCACAATATCCTCCGCCTCGGTATAGCCGGTGCGCCCGTCGGGCAACGATACCGCCCCCCTCGAGTCCGCGGCTCCAACTATAGCCCCGAACGGCAACGGTGATATGAGCATCCCCGCACTGTCGCGCAACTGCAGGCCCGAAGGATTCACCACAATATACCTCTGCGACTGCTGCCATTTGCACAAACCCGCCGAGTCGGTTTCCGCGAGCGCTTTCAGCGGCAGATAGCCGCGATACCCGTCAGGCCCGGTAGCATACGCCCAGTCCACAGTCACCGAATCCACCCTCACAGGTGTACCCATTATATACTGCGTCTCCATCTCCGACGAATGAGCGGCGGCTGAACGCATCGGAGCCATCGGCACGGTCACGAGAGCCCAATGGGCAGCATTGACTGCGGCCGACGTCACCACTATGGTTACGACGGCCGCTATAAGACGTAATGATGCGTTGCGAAGCATCAGGCCAGCGATGCCAGAATTTCCTTAATCGACTGACCCAGAGCACGAGCCTGCTCCATGGTCGATGCCTCGGAGTAGATACGTATTATAGGCTCGGTATTCGACTTGCGCAGATGCACCCAGCTGTCGGCAAAATCTATCTTCACACCGTCAATATCGGTGATATTCTCGCCGGCATACTTCTCTTTCACCTTCTCAAGTATTGCATCCACATCAATTTCGGGAGTCAGAGTAATCTTATCTTTGGCTATGGCGTAGGGCGGATAACCGGCCTTGAGCTGGCTTACGCTCTTGCCGCTGCGGGCAAGCAGGCTCAGAAACAAAGCCACACCCACCAATGCGTCACGGCCATAGTGAGCGGCAGGATATATCACACCGCCATTGCCTTCGCCGCCTATCACGGCACCGGTCTTTTTCATCAGCGTGGTGACATTCACCTCACCTACAGCCGATGCCGAATATTCCTGGCCATGGCTACGGGTCACATCACGCAACGCACGCGACGAGCTCAGATTCGAAACGGTACTGCCGGGAGTATGTGAGAGCACATAGTCGGCCACGGCAACCAATGTATACTCCTCTACAAACATCTCGCCGTTCTCCATCACTATTGCCAGACGGTCTACATCGGGGTCAACCACAAAACCCACATCGGCTTTGCCCGTTTTCATCACCTCGGCTATTTCGGTGAGATTTTCGGGTATAGGCTCCGGATTGTGAGCAAAATGGCCCGTAGGCGTACAGTTGAGCTCAATAATATTCTTCACGCCCAGGGCGCGCAGCAACTGAGGTATCACCACACCGCCCACCGAATTGACGGCATCAATTGCCACAGTAAAATCGGCCTTGCGTATTGCCTCCGCATCAACGAGTTTCAGCGCAAGCACCTGCTCAATATGGCGCAAATTATATGTGTTGTTGGTATATACGGTACCTAAATTGTCAACCTCGGCAAAATCTATCTCGCCGCTGTCGGCTAAAGCCAGCACCTCGGCTCCCTGCTTCGCATCGAGAAATTCACCCGAAGCGTTGAGCAGCTTGAGCGCATTCCACTGCTTCGGAGTGTGGCTCGCTGTTAGTATTATGCCGCCGTCGGCCTTCTCGCCTGTCACCGCTATCTCGGTAGTGGGGGTCGACGCCATACCTATATTGATCACATCGCATCCCATGCCTTGCAGAGTGGCTACCACCAACTGCTCAACCATTGGCCCCGAAATGCGGGCATCGCGCCCCACTACAATTCGGCCCGTGGCATCTGCACCGCGCCAGTGCTTAATACATGCAGCATAGGCCGATGTAAATTTCACAATATCAATTGGGCTGAGGCCCTCCGACGGACGGCCGCCTATCGTGCCTCGTATACCGGAAATAGACTTGATGAGTGACATATTATATTATACTGAATATATACTGTTTGTTTATTGGTTACCTATTCTCCCTTGTATCATCATATACGGCTCGGATAGTAGCGCACGTGGTATAGATAGGGCTGCACATACGATATCTCCGACGACCATCCGTACTGCGATTTCACCACAACATTCACCTCGCAGTTGAGCTTCTTGAGGAACGTAAGCGGCAACTGCAGCCCCGAGCCCCACTCCGACGAGCTGGGCAACGTGAAATTCTGATAGCGGAACGATGTGGGTGCCTGTGTCAGGTCATTCTCATTACCCTCGGGCGTCAGCGCCGCAAGCGACCCGCTATAGAAATTGAGGTTATAGCGCAAAAAGCGGAAGTAAACCAGTTGGTCATCCTTGACGTCGTCACCCGAACCCACAGCAAGCACCTGCATATACACATTACCCTCGCTGTCAATCTGATAATACGGAGCATCGGGCCCCACTTCAAATACCGAGTCGGCCGGAATATCGGCTACCACCTTCTGGTCGGCCAGAAAACGGTTTACAGCCTGATTCTCTGTCTGCAAGAGCTCGGCATAGCTGCGCCCGCTCTCGCACGACACAGCCAATAGGCTTATTGCTGATATAATGAGTAAGTATATGTGTCGTGTTGTCTTAAGCATATTTTATATCTGTTAGTAAGTTCTATATTTCAAAAAAAATAACGTAATATCGGTTTTAATATTATTATAGCTCATTTATTAGAGGCGAGCTCTCAATTATGCCGAGCACCTGGGCTATGGTCTCGTCGAGCGACGTACGGCTCTCGCCACCCGCGGCATTAAGATGGCCGCCGCCTCCAAAATACTTCTGGCACAGCTCCTTCACCGAAAAATCGCCGCGGCTTCGCATCGACACCTTTACATAATCGGGCTCATCTTCCCTGAGATATATCGAGTAGTGTATGCCCGGTATGCTCAGCGGAACATTCACCAACCCCTCGGTGTCGCCGCTTTTATAATGGAAACGGTTGAGCTCTTCGCGCGATAAAGTAATCAGCGCGGCTCCATGCTCCGGAAAAAGCCGCATCTTCTCATACTGGCTATATCCCATCAGGCGCACGCGTGCCTCCGAATTGGTATTGAAAAGCCTCACATACAAAGCATCCTTATCCACACCCTTTGCCACAAGCACGGATAGTATACGGTACAGGTCTGGGTCGTTGGAGTTGTACGAGAAATTGCCGGTATCGGTCATCATGCCCGCACAGCAGCACATGGCGCCGTCGGCATTCATATAGTCGAGCCAGCCGAGTTGCTCCACAAGATGAAACACCAAAGCGCTCGTCGACGACTTCTCCGGGTGCGAAATAGTCACATCAGCCTTAAGCACGGGATTGAGATGATGGTCTATAAGCACACGGCGGGCGCGCGAAGCAAGCAGCGCCCCCTCCATGCGGTCTATCCGCTTCGAGTCATTGAAGTCAAGGCAGAATATCAGGCCCATCGAGGCAAGAAAACTCGCCGCGCCATCCTCGCGCGCCGATGCCACCATCACACTCTTGGCTCCCGGCAGAAACTGCAGAGAGGCCGGAGGCATGTCGGGCGTCACCACCCTCACCCTCTTGCCCGCCGCTTTGAGCACCTGCGCAAGAGCAAGCGACGAGCCGAGCGCATCGCCGTCGGGTGTCATGTGGCACACAATGGCTATCGAGTGCATCGCGTCTATGAGCGAGCGCACCCGCTCCACGCTGGCACTGTCTATAATTGTTGCTGAGGGTTGAAGGGTCATCGGCTACTTATTGCTATTATCCCACAAAAGTAATAAAAATATCAATACACTGCCCACTATGCACTCCGTCCGTCCGTTTTTTATAACTTTGCAACCGCCTTACAGCCCCTCAGGCAAGGCTTATCCCCCTAAACAGTTCAAAACACCATGTATTACGTATCAAAACGAATCGAGATATCGGGCTCCCACCAGTTGAGCCTCTCTTACGAAAGCAAGTGCCGCGGATTGCACGGCCACAACTGGGTCATTACCGTCTACTGCCGCTCCGAGCAGCTCAATGCCGATGGCATGGTCATTGACTATCACGAGATAAAACGGATAGTGAGCGGACACCTCGACCACCGCCATCTCAACGATGTAATCGACCTCAACCCCACGGCCGAAAACATCGCCCGGTGGATTACCGAACAGATACCCTGCTGCTACAAGACAATGGTAGAGGAATCGGAAGGCAACGCAGCCGTCTACGTCACCGACGATTACCCCGCTCACGCTCTATGAAAGTCAACGAGATTTTCTATTCCCTTCAGGGCGAAGGATTCTTCACCGGCACCCCTGCGGTATTCCTTCGCCTCTCGGGCTGCAACCTCAGATGTCCCTTCTGCGACACTGCCCACGAGACCTTTACGGAGATGTCGGTCGCCGAGATTGTCGAAGCCGTAAGCCAATACCCAGCACGCCACATTGTCATTACAGGCGGCGAACCCTCCCTCCGGATTACCCCTGAGCTCATCGACGCGCTTCACGCCGTCAACTTCTTTATTCAGATAGAGACCAACGGCACACGCCCCCTCCCCTCAGGCATCGACTGGATTACCTGTTCACCCAAAAATGCCGACGTTGTACTTACACGCGTCGACGAACTCAAGATAGTCTACACCGGCCCCGAAAGCGAAGACTCGATACCGACACTTGCCTCGCGCATCGAAGCCGCCCACCGTTTCGTGCAGCCATGCGATACCGGAGTGGCCGCCCGCAACAGCTCTATACTCGCCTCCTCCATCTCCTTCCTCAAGCAACACCCCGCCTGGCGCCTATCGCTCCAGACGCATAAACTTATAAATATACCTTAATTCCCAATATTTGCACATCACGGCTTATTTTTGTAAGTTTGCATCACTAACCAAAATACCATCAACATTATGCGCCTTATTATCGAACCCGATTACGCTACAGTATCGCAGTGGGCCGCACGCTATGTGGCAGCCCGTATCAACGAAGCCAATCCCACCAAAGAGAAACCTTTCGTGCTGGGATGCCCCACCGGAAGCTCTCCCTTAGGCATGTATAAAGAGCTCATCAAACTCAACAAAGAGGGCAAAGTATCCTTTGCCAACGTCGTTACCTTCAACATGGACGAGTATTGCAACCTGCCCCGCGACCACGAGCAGAGCTACTACACTTTCATGTGGACCAACTTCTTCAATCACATCGACATACCCCGCGAGAACGTCAACATTCTCAACGGCAACGCCGAAGATCCCGTAGCCGAATGCCTCCGCTACGAGGAGAAAATCAAGAGCTACGGCGGCATCGACCTCTTTATGGGCGGCGTTGGCCCCGACGGCCACATCGCTTTCAACGAGCCCGGCTCTGCACTCACCTCAAAGACACGCATGAAGACCCTCACCCAGGATACCATCATAGCTAACTCCCGCTTCTTTGAAGGCAACGTCGACCTCGTTCCCAAAACCGCCCTCACCGTAGGCGTAGGCACTGTAATGGCAGCCAAGAGTGTCATGCTTATTGTCAACGGCCACAACAAGGCACGCGCTTTGCGTCACGGCGTTGAAGGTGGCATATCGCAGATGTGGACTATCTCGGCTCTCCAGATGCACCCCAAAGCTATAATCGTGGCCGACGAAGCTGCTTGTGCCGAACTCATGGTGGGCACATACCGCTACTTCAAGGATATCGAAAGCGCCAACCTCAACCCCGACACCCAGCTTTAACCATCCTCCCCTCCATCATGAGGGAGTGAATACCCCATACACCGCGAGGGGGCATCGAAACCAATCATCTCGATGCCCCCTCGTCATATTGTTTAGCCCCCTTTCACCAATAAGTTATAAGGCTTAGTGGAACCGGTTCTTATTATTCATTGCAAAATCCCGTCTGCAAAAATTAGCCGCTTCCCGTCAGCATACGTCCATACCTCAACCAGCGAACTGTAACCTACCTGACGCACTATATCGCTCGGGCGCCCTAAGGCAAGCCTGCATTCCGGCTGAGTCATGCCGGCCACTGTCGTGCCGTTAATGATATGTTGCCACACCTCGTCGGTAATTGTCGGATACTGCGCGCGCGGGTTTGTCAGCGACAGAAGCGAACCGAATTTGCGCGGCATCACACTCCCCGAACCTACCGACATAAAAAGTTTAAAGCTCTCTCCGCAGTCATCAAGCAACGTGAGCGACAACGGGTAGTAACCGTTGCCATATCCTACGCTCTGCACCTTCACGGGCACAAACTTACGCCCTGTGCATGCCTGCCCGGCTGTGTCGAAGCGCGATGCGGTGATAACATAAAACTCCTTCCCGCCCACCAAAGCGGCTGTCTTGTCAATAAGAGCCCCCTCGGTGGCAAACGGAATTGTCATCGACGAATCGGCCATCAGCTCGTCATACGATTTGTTCACACGATAGCACAACGTATCGGCCCGCTGCGTTACAAACAGGGCCTCCCCTACCGTTCTGCCGTCAAGAGTGGTCACTTTGCGCAGCGATTCAAACGTAAGGGTATCACCGGGGGTAAACGTAAGCCCGTGCGCCTCGGCGCCGAACACACGGTCTATGCGACTGTCGTTTACTACCCACAGAGCACCCCGCTTCAGCTCTCGCACCGGCGTAGGCAACACCGACGACAGATAATTGTCGTCGGGACTCGTCGGCGCCGACGCCCGCTGCACCTCACGGTCGGTTATAGCCGGCGTGCTCTCTATACCGGTGAAACAGCCGGTAAGCCACGGCGCAATGCCTATAAGCAGTATCAACGGGGAAATTCTACTCATTATCAATCTACTGCGGGAATCACACCCATATTATAAAGTATAAAACTGTATATGTCGGTATACTCGTCAATCACTTTGGCCGTAGGCTTGCCCGCACCGTGCCCGGCATTCGAGTCGATGCGTATCAGTTTGGGGCGCGAGCCGGTAGGTGTAGCCTGAAGCGTGGCGGCGTACTTGAATGAATGTGCCGGCACCACACGGTCGTCGTGGTCGGCAGTAGTCACAAGCATGGCCGGATAATCCACGCCCGCACGAATATTGTGCAGCGGCGAATAGTCGAGCAGATACTTCGACATCTCGGGCGAATCGGCGCTCGTACCGTAGTCCGACGCCCAGTTCCAGCCTATGGTAAACTTATGGTAACGCATCATATCCATCACCCCTACCTGCGGTATGGCTACGCAAAACAGGTCAGGACGCATATTCACTACGGCGCCCACCAGCAACCCGCCGTTGCTTCCGCCCTGCAGGGCAAGCCGCTCGGCCGAAGTATATCCCTTGTCGATAAGATATTGAGCGGCGGCGATGCAATCATCAAACACATTGAGTTTCTGCATCTTGGTGCCTGCATGATGCCATGTCTGGCCATACTCGCCGCCTCCGCGCAGATTGGCCTGTGCATACACACCGCCATTTTCAAGCCAGAACATACGGTTGGCCGAGAACGACGGTATCAACGACACATTGAATCCTCCGTAACCGTAGAGCAGCGTGGGATTTGTGCCGTCGAGTTTGGTGCCCTTCTTATAGGTGATATACATCGGCACCTCCGTACCGTCGGCCGACGTATATCTCACCTGCTCGGTGATGTAGTCATCTAAATTCACCCCCTTTATCTCAGAACTCGCTATAGCCGTCGACTTGTGCTGCCGTATATCGTAGCTGTACTTCGTCGAAGGGAATGTAAACGAAGTGAACGCATAGAAAATATCAGGATAGTTCTTCGACGACCATGCACTTACCGTGCCGAACGTGGGCAACTCTATCTCGCACTCGGGTGTTCCCGAAAGATTGTATATATAGATATGGTCTGATGCATCACGCTCGGTTGTCACGAGCAAACGGTCGGCGCCGGCTCTACGCACTCCGGTAAGAACACCCTCCTGCTGCGGTATCACTTCGCGCCACGCCTCCCGCAGAGTATTGCCCTTAAGGTCTACAGCCATAAGCCTGTAGCGCTCGGCACCGTAAGAGGTGAGCACATACAGACTGTCGCCCACAAGCGCCACGGGCGAAAGCTCATAGTCTTGCGTGGGTTCTATCACCGTCCATTCCTCATTGTCCCACTTGACATTGCGAAACATCAGCGATTCGCCAAAACCCTCGCCCGCACCTATTATAAACACATAGTCCGAGCCCTCGGGTACCCATACCCGGTGGAAATGAAGCGGATGTTCAGGGTCGCTGTACACGAGGCGGTCGGCACTTTGCGGCGTACCTAAGGTATGGTAATACACATTGTGGCACTCATTGATATTGGCAAACTCCTTGCCCGCCTCCGGCCGCGGATAGGCACTGTAGAAAAAACCGTTGCCCATCCATTCCACACCGGTAAACTTAGCCCACTCTATATGGTCGGGCAGCAATTGGCCGGTTTCGGTATCGAGCACAAATATCTCGGTCCAGTCGCTGCCGTTACGCGAAGCCGTGTAAGCAGTCAGTCGCCCGTCGGGACTCTGCATGGTTCCCTTTAAGGCAAGAGTACCGTTGGCATCGAGCTTATTCGGATCAATAAACACCTCGCGCTCACCGTCTAATGTGTTACTGCGGTAGAGCACAGACTGAGGCTGTAGACCGTCGTTGTCATACACATAGTAGCGCCCGTCATTATCGCGCCACGGCAATCCCGTCTTACGGTAATCATTCAGTTCAGTCAGACGCCGTTTCACACCTTCGCGAAACGGTATCTTGCCCAAGTACGACTGTGTAAGACGGTTCTCGGCCTGCGTCCAGGCAATAGTAGCTGCAGCCGTATCATTCTCCAGAGGACGGTACGGGTCGGCCACACGGACACCGAAATATACATCTTCTACTGAGTTGTCTTTAGGAGGCTCGGGGTAAGCGAGCTGCTGTGCTTTGCAACCTGTGCTCATAACTGTCATAATAATACAAGCGGCTGTAATAACGGTCGGTTTCATCACGAAAAGTCTATATATAAATCGAATCACAAAATTAATAAATAATCGAGAATTATCCATCGCTCGACCCACCCCGCAACATTTATTGGGGAACGGGCCCCCGGCATGTAAGAGCCTGCATATCGGCAAATCAACAAATTTTAACACAATTATTCGCTCCAATATTTGCAAAAAGCCGCATCTATGACTACCTTTGCACTCACAAACGCAATATTGCGGGGTGGAGCAGTGGTAGCTCGTTGGGCTCATAACCCAAAGGTCGTAGGTTCGAGTCCTGCCCCCGCTACTAAGAAAGTCCTTACGACTCACCGAGTCGCAAGGACTCTTTCTTTATACCCCCTTCCTCCACCCCCCCTTAGTGAC
>JAGAUN010000109.1 GCA_017620715.1 Muribaculaceae bacterium
ACAATGCACAATTCACAATGAACGATGCAGGATTAAATGATTAATATTAAAAAACTATACGATATGAATTTACTATGTAAGTATGCGGCTGTGATGGCTATGTGTGTTGCGGCTGCTTTTGGTGCCAGGGCAGAGGGTACGCTCAGCCGGGCGCAGATTGAGAATGCTGTGGCCAACTACACTACTCTGCTGCCGCGCTACGACAAGGGCGAATCGCTCAGCGGCGCCGACGCCGCCGGGGTGTATTACGGTGCGGGCGTGAAACCCTCAACCGAGTATACTTCTATGCAACAGGCCTACGACTCGGGCAATATGCTCCAGGCTCACCAGCTGGCCATGAAGGGTCTGAAGGCCGACCCCACCAATCTGATGCTTCTCTTCAAGGCCTACGGCTCGGCCATGGCAAGCAGCGATGCCGATGCCAAAGCGTTGTGCCCCAAGCTGCTCGGACGCATCAACAGTGTGTGCGAAGCTATTTTCAACTCAGGCCTGGGCGTGACTGAATCGAGCCCCTATCTGGTGACACACCAATCGGACATCGAGGAGTTTCTCACCAAATACATGCGTCCTACCACTGTGGAGGGGAAGGCCAAGCTGGGCGATATGGATGTATATAAGGTGACCTTCGAGGGCATCGCCGACCCGGTATATCTCTACTTCGCCATGTATAAATGACACACACGTAGCATTTTCTGAATAATTATCTATAAATTTTCTGCTAATATCTCTTCTTTCACAACTATGAATCTGAATGTATCAAATGTGCTGACGGGCGCGCTGATAGGTGCGGGCCTGCTGGCTATCGGACTGGGTGTGCGCAGCGGCCTCAAGGCTATACCCGACAGTGAGCGCACCGTTGAGGTGCGTGGTCTGGCTACGCGCGAGGTGCAGGCCAATCAGGTGACCTGGCCTATTGTGTTCAAGCAGGTGGGCAATGAGCTGCCCGAGGTGTATGCCGCCGTGTCGAAAACCAACGACGCCATTGTGGAATATCTGAAAACAAACGGTATAGACGCCAAGGAGATTTCGGTGAGCGCTCCGTCGATGACCGACCTCTCGGCCGACCGATACAACAATCAGCCCATACCGTTTAAATACAGCGTGACCTCGGTGGTGACCGTCAGCTCCGAGCAGGTGGAGAAGGTGCACGACCTCATAAACCGTCAGGGCGAGTTGCTGAGCCGCGGCATCCCCATCATATCAAACGATTACAGCAACCAGGTGAGCTACAGCTACACTGAGCTCAACTCGATAAAGCCGGAGATGATAGCCGAGGCTACGCAGAATGCCCGCGAGGCGGCCAAAAAGTTTGCCGACGACTCCGACAGCGAGATAGGTAAGATAAAATCGGCGCGCCAGGGCCAGTTTTCAATCGAAGACCGCGACAATTACACGCCCTACATCAAGTCGGTGCGCGTGGTTACTACGCTTACCTATTATCTCGAAGATTAGGATTATTTTTTGTAACTTTGCGGGTCACATATATTAATAAGAGTTATTTACTGAAATGGACTTATTCGATACCATAAGCGAGGATATCAAGAAGGCTATGCTCGCAAAAGACCGCGTGCGTCTGGAGACTCTGCGCGGCATCAAGAAGGAGTTTCTCGAAGCCAAGACAGCCAAGGGGGGCGACGGAACGCTACCCGATGCCGCGGCCACCAAGATTCTGGCCAAGATGGCCAAGCAGCGCCGCGAGACGGCGGTGATATACACCGAACAAAACCGCCCCGAGCTTGCCGACAACGAGCTCGCCGAAGCGGCCGTGATTGAGGAATATCTGCCCCGGCAGCTTACCGACGAGGAGCTTACGGCTGCGGTGCGCGACATCATAGCCCGCGTAGGCGCCACCTCGCCCAAGGAGATGGGCAAGGTGATGGGTGTGGCCTCGAAGGAACTTGCCGGCAAAGCCGACGGTAAAGCCATTTCAACCAAAGTGCGCGAATTGCTCGCATAATATTACATTAATAACCAATTACTTATCAAGATAAAGAGAGATGCTTACTCTACAGCAAATCAAAGAGAATCCGCAACTTATCATAGAGCGTCTGGCCGTGAAAGGCTTCGACGGCAAAGAGGTGATAGAGCGTGTGATAGCTCTCGACGACAATCGCCGTGCTCTGCAACTGAGCAACGACAACAAGGCGGCCGAGCTCAATAAACTGGCCGCTCAGATAGGTGCTCTGATGAAGCAGGGCAAGAAAGATGAGGCTGCCGCCGCCAAGGCTGCCGTAGCTTCGGGCAAGGAGGAGCAGAAGGCTGTGGCCGAGCAGCTGGCTCAGGTCGAGGGGCAGATACGCGAGCTGCTGCTGAGCGTGCCCAATGTACCCTGCGCTATGGTGCCCGAGGGTACCTCGGCTGCCGATAATGTGGTGGAAGCCACAGGAGGCCCGATGCCTGAGCTGGGCCCCGACGCACTCCCCCACTGGGATCTGGCTCGCAAGTACAATCTGATTGACTTTGACCTCGGCGTGAAGATTACAGGCGCGGGATTTCCGGTATACATCGGCAAGGGAGCCCGCCTGCAAAGAGCGCTGATACAGTTTTTCCTCGACCGCGCCGGTCAGGCCGGTTATCTGGAGATACAGCCGCCGTATGTGGTCAACGAGGCTTCGGGCTACGGCACAGGCCAGCTGCCCGACAAGGAGGGCCAGATGTATTTCGTAAACGAGGACAAGCTCTACCTGATACCTACCGCCGAGGTGCCTGTGACCAACATATACCGCGACGTGATAATACCCGAGAGCGAACTGCCCAAGAAGAACTGCGCCTACTCGGCGTGCTTCCGCCGCGAGGCCGGCAGCTATGGCAAGGATGTGCGCGGCCTCAACCGCCTGCATCAGTTCGACAAGGTGGAGATAGTGCGCATAGAGCGTCCCGAGGATTCGTATGCCGCCCTCGAGGAGATGAAGGCTCATGTGCAGGGGCTGCTGGAGAGCCTCGGTCTGCCCTGGCACATACTGCGTCTGTGTGGCGGCGATATGAGCTTCACATCGGCCATCACGTTTGACTTCGAGGTATACTCTGCCGCACAGGGCCGCTGGCTCGAGGTATCGTCGGTAAGCAATTTCGAGACCTATCAGGCCAACCGCCTCAAATGCCGTTACCGCGGCGCCGACAAGAAGACACGCCTGTGCCACACCCTCAACGGTTCGGCTCTGGCTCTGCCGCGCATCATGGCCGCTCTTCTTGAAAACAATCAGACTCCGCAGGGTATTGTGGTGCCTGAATGTCTGCGGCCCTACACCGGCTTCGATATCATTGACTGATGGAGAAGAAAACAATATTCGACCTCGGGCGCGACACTGTGGAGCAGTATCGCGCCCGTCGCAAATTACCCCTCACGGTGGTGTTGGACAATGTGCGGTCGCTCAACAATATAGGGTCGATACTGCGCACGTGCGACGCTTTTCTTGTGGAGCGTGTGATGCTGTGCGGCATTACGGCCACTCCCCCTTCGGCCGAGATACACAAGACGGCCCTGGGCGCCGAAGATTCGGTGGCGTGGGAGTATCACGCCGACACCGTAGAGGCTGTGCGCTCGCTTCAGGCCGAGGGCTACACGGTATGCGCCCTCGAGCAGGTGAAAGGGAGCGTGGAGCTGAGCAGTTTCGTGCCGCAGAGCACGGAGCGCTACGCCATTGTGGCCGGCCACGAGGTGAACGGGGTTGACCCGGCCGTGGTCGACGCCTGCGACCGCTGCATAGAGATTGCGCAATACGGTACAAAACATTCGCTCAATGTGAGCGTGTCGACGGCAATTGCCGTGTGGCATTTCTTCAACGCTCTTTTTTTGAACGGCAGGGAATAATTGTTATATTTGTCGCTGAGCGGTTGCCGCAGCGGCCGCACCCTGATATATTCAGCTTCATATAATATACTTTTAACGATATGGACAACAACCTCAAAAACTCTGAATACGAGTATCGGGGCCCGGTGGTAAACGGGTTTCTGATGCTTGTGATTGTGGTGGCAATAGCCGCTGGTATGTTTCTCTATTTCACCACCATGGCGGGCAACGAAGCTATCGATATCACGGTGGGCGTGATTGGCGCGATACTGCTGCTCTTCTTCACCAAAGGATATTTCACGCAGGAGCCCAACGAGGCCCGCGTGCTGATATTTTTCGGTAAATATGCGGGTACCTGCCGCCGAGTGGGCTTCTACTGGGTGAATCCGCTGCTTACACGCCGCAAGCTGTCGCTGCGCATACGCAACATGGATATCGAGCCCATCAAGGTCAACGACAAGATTGGCAACCCGGTGCTGATAGGCATGGTGCTGGTATGGCGCATCAAGGATACCTACCGCGCTGTATTCGACCTCGATTCGGCAAGTCTTGGCGGTGTGAGCGCTGCGGCCCTCCAGGCATTTGTGCGCATACAGAGCGATGCCGCTCTGCGTGAGGTGACGGGTCACTACGCTTACGACCAGACCGGCGTGGCCGACGACGAGC
>JAGAUN010000110.1 GCA_017620715.1 Muribaculaceae bacterium
ATGCACAATGCACAATAACAGAATACATAATGCACGATGCGCAATATGCAACATATAATCGCGATTTTTGCATATCAAATCACGTCTCACAAATAGCTCCGCGTCAATGAATCGTATCATGAGTGATTAAAAGTCGATTTTACAATTGATGTCAGTATGCGTATGAGACCCTTACATTCGGTAAGCATACTGCAATATCTTTCTTGAGAAATATAGTCAGTCTCGACAAGTAAATCAAACCAATACTCCGATTCACAGGCCTCCTTTAAGGCTATGTTCATTTTTGTACCGAAATCAGCTCTGCTTTGCCCCCGTAAAGCCTCCTTGACATTCGCTCCAATACTTGTTCCACTCTTAAGCAATTGTTTGCTCATAACAAATTCTTTCTTGCTTTCCACAAGGTACTGATAAAGCCTTATACACTTTATAGCAAACTCCTTACTCCTAACCGCAATAACATTGTCGTAATCTGCTTTCATCTCTAATATTTAAATTGTGCATTGTGCATCGTGAATTGTGAATTGAATCCCGTTTACTTCCAGCAGAAAGCTCCCGGCGTGATGCCCGTGTAAAATTCATCTATCAGCACCCCTTCGGACGAGTAGCGGTATACCATGCCCTGTTGCTGATAGTCAATGGCATCGGCCACATACACCTCACCGTTTACCGGATTCACGGTCAGACCGTAAAACTTCGTGTTGCGGCTGCTCAGGAACGGGCGCACCGGCGGACGCCGTGCCGTCACCTCCATGCGCCACACATCATCGTTTACCCAATAGAGCGTGTCGCGCGCGCCATTGAGCTGCAATTCACAGGGCGACTCACCCAGCATAAAGTCAAATCGCCGCTCCACCTTAAAAGTTGCGGCATCGATGCAATATAGCGCCGGAGCCTCATAGCCGTAAGGCGACCCTTCGTAACCGCCGTCAGTCACCGTCCACAGCTTATCGTTGCAGTCGAGCACAATCGAATTAGGCTGAATATCGATAATAAGCTCATCGACAACGCAATCGGTCTCCGTATCTATTTTTATAATACGGTTCTGGTAGCTCCAGCAGTTGCAATACACATACCGGCCCCACTGCACCATCTGCTCGGTAGAGCCGCTCTCCATAGCCATGCCCGGCACCTCTATATATCCTGTAATCTCGTAACGCGCCGGATTCACAACAGCTATACGGTTGCTCCACAAAGTAGTTACGTAAGCCTTGTCGTGGCTCACAAAGTGCATGTATCGCGGCTGCTGAATATTCTCTATACGCCCTACCTCCTTAAAGGTATTAAGGTCAATGGCAAAAATCACATTGCTGTTGGTCACCGCAATCCACCCCTTGTTGTCGGCTATACACATCGACTGCGCCACATCGCCCAGCCTCATCCCGTTGGCACGGTAAAAAACCTCGGTCTGCACCTCCCGGTCAGCCGGGTCGTAATACGAGAGAGTGGCGTTGCTGTACTGAAAATTTCCCTCGTTGATAATAAACAGGCCTGATGAAGCAGTGTCGAAATCCTCCATACTATCGGCATACTCCCACCTCATACAACCCGTAAGCAACAGGAGCAGAGCCGGGCATAACAGATTTATTACCTTTCGAATCAATCTCATCACCCTATATTTTCATTTACACAATATCCAAGGTAAGTTCCGGACACACCGTAGGTCTCGCGCCCAACGAATATTTCTGCGACGAAAGTCCCGGGTCAATCAATCCTGTAGCGGGGTCAATCGAGGTACCCATATCTATAAAGTCATAGCCCTCGGCGGCCAGCTCATCGCGAAGCTCATCTATAGCCAAAGGTATGGCGCCGAGACTGCGCCCGGTTTCGGTTGAAGCGATGTATTGCGTGCGCACCGCAGTGTCGGTATAATACAGCAATATGCCCGCGCACATCTCCATTTTAGGAGTAAACACCCCTATAGGTATGATATTCTCGGGAAACTGCGCCCTTAGCTGCTCCAGCTCCCCCAACGAATGCACCGGCCGGGCATTGTGGCGCTCGGCAAGATTAGTTGTGAGCATCTCGTAAAAGGGGTGCAGGGCATCGGTGCGTCGCACAGTCAAGCCCTCACGCCGGGCCTTGATGACAGCCTGACGCATCGACTCATTGCTGAGTCGGCGCCCCTGGAGTGTGATGATGGCCGAAGTAGCGGCCGAGGTGAGCGAGGCGCCTTTGCACAGCAGAGCATATATATCGGCCTCGGCCGGAACCCGATGATAGATGTGCGGCACGGGCCGGTATACCAGCTTACGGATGCCAATGTGCCGGCACAGGTCGAGCACACTGTCAATCATACGCTCCACCTCTATATCGGGCAGATGGCGCTGCCCCACTATCAGGCCGCCGTATGTAAGTCCGCGGTGCGACACCAGTGTCTCGCCCTCGCGGTTGGCCGGAAGTATGGCCACAAGTCGCCCGTTGGCCTCCTTCTCGATAAGAATCGACGAGTCGGTCATCCTGTCGCCGTGATACTCTATGTATTCACGGCGATGCAGAAAGGTGCCGTTGGCCGAGGTGGCCACGAAATCGTTCCATCGGCCGCGGTCGTCATCGGTATACAGCCTCGCTACCATCACTTGGCTATGCGGTATATCTCGGCGGTAGCCTCGGCATCAAGAGGCAGATACGACCCTATCACTTTCCCCTTGTTCTGGTGCAACCTCTCAACCATATACGTAATATCAGGGTTGGCAATACCTAACTCACGCATGGTAAGCGGCAAGCCCAGAGAGCCGAAAAATTCTCTCAGTTGCGTCACAGCCATGTCGGCCGCAACACGGTCATCGCTCTCGCCAACGCCAAACACCCGGCGCCCTAACTGAGCCACCTTGGCCGGCTTGGTGCGCGACACATATGTAAGATAGGCGGGGAACACTACGGCCAGACCGGCTCCGTGAGCCACTCCATAGAGGGCCGAAATCTCATGCTCTATGGCGTGACTGCTCCAGTCTTCGGCGCAGCCCGTACCGCATACCCCGTTGTGGGCAAGCGTACCGCACCACATTATATTGGCGCGTGCCTGATAGTCGGTTGGATCGGCCATCACCTTCGGCGCCTCCTCTACAATAGCCTGAAGCACACCCTCGCTCACCCGGTCGGTAACCGCCACATCGGGCGTGGGGGAAAAATAGCGCTCCATGATATGGGCCATCATGTCGGCTATGCCGGCGGCAGTCTGCTCGGGAGGAAGCGTAAAGGTAAGCTCCGGATTAAGCATCGCCACCTTGGGGCGGAGGGCCACATCGGTGCGCAGACTTATCTTACGCTTGCTCTCCGAAAGGGTTATCACCGAATTGCCCGACCCTTCGCTTCCGGCAGCCGGAATAGTGAGCACCACGGCAACCGGCAAAGCCTCCTTCACCACAGCCTTTCCGGCCCAGAAATCCCAGAAATCGCCGTCATAGGGCACTCCGGCCGCTATGGCCTTGGCCGTATCTATCACCGAGCCTCCGCCCACAGCCAAAATACCGTCTATACTCCGGCTGCGGCATATCTCTATGCCCTGACGCACCTTTATATCGGTAGGATTGGGGTCTATGCCGCAAAGTTCAGTCCACTCTATCGAGCTCGCGGTAAGAGCATCGGTCACGCGCCCCAGCACACCGCTGCGGCGTGCCGAGCTGTGGCCGCTCACCACAAGCACTTTATTAAGCCCTAACGCAGCCAGCTCCTCTCCGGCGCGGCACTCTGCTCCGGGGCCAAACACATACCGCGTAGGCGTATGATATGTAAACGCATTCATAGCACTTTCATTTATTCACAAAAATACACCTTTTACAGCAAAAAAAGAAAAAATTCCGTAATACTTGGCAAAACGCCTTATTTAGTATAATTTTGCAGTAACTTCCCCCGATGTAAATAATTGTTTAATCAAATCTATATCCCAAAAAACGTTACATTATGTGGTTAACTAATTCATCTATAGGACGCAAGCTGGTGATGTCGATTACCGGCGCCGCTCTTATACTGTTTGTGACTTTCCACGTGCTGATGAATGCTGTGGCTCTCATCAGCCCGGCCAGTTACAATGCCATCTGCGCATTCCTCGGCGCCAACTGGTACGCTCTGGTTGCTTCAATGGGCCTGGCCGTGCTTTTCATCATCCACATCATCTATGCTCTGTGGCTCACCTTGCAAAACCGTCGCGCACGCGGCCATGCCCGCTACGCCGTTTCGGCCCGTCAGCCCCAGGTAGAGTGGTCGTCTAAAAACATGCTCGTGCTCGGCATCGTGGTGCTCGCATTCCTCGCCGTTCACCTCATCCAGTTCTGGGCCAAAATGCAGCTCACAGAGCTTCTGCACTCCAACGCCGCCACCATCGACGGCATCGAGGCAGCTCCTCAGGCAGGCACATTGTTTATTCAGGAAGCCTTCTCATGCATCTGGACTCCCGTCATCTACATCATCGGCTTCGTAGCCCTCTGGTTCCACATGACCCACGGATTCTGGTCGATGTTCCAGACAGCAGGCTGGAACAACGACATCTGGATTTCACGCCTCAAAACCATCGGTTGCTGGTGGGCATCAATCGTAGTAGGTCTCTTCATCATCCAGGCCGTAGTGTTCACCATCAACGCCGGCAACAAAACCTACTCCGAGTGCCCCGAACTCAAAGCGCAGTACACCGAGTACGCTCAGGAGTACAACGCCGAGCTCAATGGCGCTTCTGAAACCGACGCCGTAATTCCCGCCAATCCCGTCTGCCCCGAGCAGTGCGACCAGTGCAAACACGCACAATAATATTTCAATATTTATTTACCAAGCATTACCATTACCATTATGGCAGACATAAAGAATCTCGAGGGTATGATTGACTCTACCCCCATCATGAAGGACTACGCCGACATTGAGTCGTCGAAACTTCCCGAATATCAGATTGACAGCAAAATACCCGAAGGCCCCGTAGCCGAAAAGTGGACCAACTATAAGGCTCATCAGAAACTCGTAAACCCCGCCAACAAACGTCACCTCGACATCATCGTGGTAGGTACCGGTCTGGCAGGCGCATCGGCAGCCTCAACCCTCGCCGAACTCGGTTTCAACGTCTGGAACTTCTGCATCCAGGACTCACCCCGCCGCGCTCACTCCATCGCAGCCCAGGGCGGTATCAATGCAGCCAAAGACTACCAGAACGACGGCGACTCGGTATACCGCCTCTTCTACGACACCGTAAAGGGTGGCGACTTCCGCTCGCGTGAAGCCAACGTATCCCGCCTCGCAGAGGTAGCAAACACTATCATCGACCAGTGCGTGCAGCAGGGCGTACCCTTTGCCCGCGAATACGGCGGCCTTCTGGCCAACCGCTCATTCGGCGGCGCTCAGGTAAGCCGTACATTCTACGCCAAAGGCCAGACAGGCCAGCAGCTCCTGCTCGGCGCCTACGCATCGCTCAACCGTCAGATAGAGAAAGGTCAGGTTCGCTCGTTCAACCGCCGCGAGATGCTCGACCTCGTGATAGTCGACGGCCGTTGCCGCGGTATCATCGTGCGCAACCTCGTAACAGGCGAGCTCGAACGCTACGCCGCTCACGCCGTAGTGCTCGCCACCGGCGGATACGGCCGCACCTTCTTCCTCTCCACCAATGCCATGGGCTGTAACGGCTCGGCCGCCATCCAGGCATTCAAGAAAGGCGCCTACCTCTCCAACCTCGCTTTCACTCAGATTCACCCCACATGTATCCCCGTGCACGGCGAAGACCAGTCGAAGCTGACACTTATGTCGGAGTCGCTGCGTAACGACGGCCGTATCTGGGTGCCCAAGAAGAAAGAAGATGCCGAGGCTATCCGCGCAGGCAAACTCAAGCCCACCGACATCCCCGACGAGGACCGCGACTTCTACCTCGAACGCCGCTATCCCGCATTCGGTAACCTTTGCCCCCGTGACATCGCTTCGCGTGCGGCCAAGGAACGTTGCGACGCCGGCTACGGTGTAGGTACGGGCAATGCCGTATATCTCGACTTTAAATATGCCATCGAGCGTCTGGGTGCCGATGTAGTGCGTGACCGCTACGGCAACCTCTTCGACATGTACCAGATGATTTCCGATGACAACC
>JAGAUN010000014.1 GCA_017620715.1 Muribaculaceae bacterium
CTTTACGCCATAGTATTTGCCCTCTTTTATATAGAAGTCGCGCAAGGGGGCTGTCTGGTTGTGGTATACGTCGAGACGCGATTTTATGGTTTCGGGATTGTCGTCAGAACGTCCGCTGTCGGCACCGCGCTTTATCAATCGAGCCATCAGCTCATCTTCGGGCACTTCGAGGCCTACCACGGCGTGCACTTCCGAACCGCGACGATGCAGCATTTCGTTGAGAGCCCGAGCCTGCTGTATGGTACGGGGGAAACCGTCGAATATCACGCCGTTGGCAGTCTGCGGATTGGTGGAAAGTGTATCGTCGAGTATCTCAATCATGAGATCGTCTGGTATGAGATTGCCTTTGGATATATACGAGTCGGCAATCTTGCCGAGTTCTGTGCCGCGAGCTATATGGTCGCGAAGGAGTTCGCCGGTAGAGATATGGTATAGGCCGTATTCGTCAATCAGTCGGGCACTCTGGGTGCCTTTTCCACTGCCGGGGGCTCCGAATACTACTAAATTGTACATGACTATGTGATTATTGGAGAGGAGAAGGTATACGTAATAATGGTTATGAGTAACGATGCTATGAAGGCGCCGGAATATCAGTTGTGCTCGGGCGATAGTACCCAGATATCGGGGAGATTTCGGGCGAGTCCGTCGAGATCAAGACCGTAACCGATAATGAAGTCGGAGGGAATTTCAAAGCCCACATAATCGGGTACCACATCGGTTTTGAGCGATTCGGGCTTGAAAAGGAGTGTGGCAACTTTTACCTCGCGGGGATTCTGCTTCTTCAGGTCGGCCACAAGGTTGGCAATGGTACGGCCGGTATCAACGATATCCTCCACTACTATGACCGAGCGGTCGGAAATATCTTCGGCCAGGCCCAATACCTCTTTCACCACCCCAGTACTGGATGTTCCCTCGTAACTTTTGAGACGTATGAACGAAATTTCGGCATCGGGAAGATCGACGGCACGAAACAAGTCGGATGCGAAAGCAAAAGCACCGTTGAGTACACATAAAAACAGCGGCCTGCGGCCACGGCAATCTTCAGTGATGCGTTCGCCGAGCTGCGATATGCGCTTCTGAATTGTTTCTTTATCGAGGTATGGTACGAAATTGAGACCTTTGTAGCTTACTTGTTTCATAAGAGTCGAAAATTATAGCCACAAAATTAAGAAAAAAAGTATATCGGAGGCAAAAGAAATTTTTATAATTTTGTAAATGCTATAATATTACTATTTCTGTAAGAAGATGAAATTGTTTGTCAACGACGATATCCGCGCTATAGAGCTCAAAACGCTCAGTAGCGAATCTATAACCGAACGCACTATTGTAGAAAGGGTTGCGGCCGGAGCCGCACGCGAGATTTCGCTACGCTGGCTTCCCGGAACGCGCACGGTAGTGTTTGCCGGTCCGGGCAACAACGGAGCCGATGCACTGGCTACCTCAATTGAGTTGATAGGCCGCGGCTTCAAACCGATAGTATACCTCTTTAATATCGGAGGCTCGAGTTTGAAAAACGAGGCCTTGTATTTCAGGAATCTGTATAAGGAGCGTTTTCCCGACAGCGATTTCCATGAAGTGACGGGAATGTTCAACACCCCCGAGCTTGGCCCGGGCGATCTGGTGATAGACGGACTATTTGGGTCGGGGCTGAAAGATGGCCTTTCGGGAGGCTTTATGTCGCTCGTAAGATATATCAATGAATCGGGCGCCCAGGTAGTATCAATCGATCTCCCCAGCGGCATGGTGGGCGATTGGGATAAAAGCCTGATAGAGCGCAATGTGATTCACGCCACTATGACTTTGGCCATAGAAGTGCCGCGCATATCGTTTTTCTTCCCCGACAAAGCTGAGCTCGCCGGAGAGATAAAGGTGATAGATGTGGGCCTAAGCCGCGAAGAGAAGGAGCGTCGCCCCACAAACTACTATATGGTCGACGAGCAGTCGGTGCGTACACGCCTCAAGCCACGCGGCCGATTCTGCTCTAAAGCCGATTTCGGCAGCGCACTGATTGTATCGGGGCGCTATGGAATGATGGGGGCCTCTGTAATGGCTTGCAGAGGAGCTGTACGCGCCGGAGCCGGAAAAGTTACGCTTTATGGCCCGCAGTGCGGCTTTCCGATAGTTCAGACTGCCGTACCGGAAGCAATGTTTGAGTCTGACGACAATAAGCTCGTGATTTCTGGCGTAAAGCCTCAGCACCCGTACACAGCATGCGGCATAGGCCCGGGCATAGGCACCAACGAGCTGACGGTAAATGCAGTGGAAACGTTTATCAAATCATCAAACAATCCGCTGGTTATCGACGCCGACGCACTCAATGCCATAAGCCGCCGTCCAGACATTCTCAACAACGTACCGGCACACTCGTTGCTCACCCCTCACGAAGGTGAATTTGACCGGCTGTTCGGCGAATGTGATTCACGCGAGTCAAGAGTGAAGAAAGCCATCGATACAGCCAAGTACTACGCTGTATTCATTCTGCTCAAAGGCCACTACACCACTCTGATTTGCCCCGACGGAAAATTGTATTTCAACACCACCGGATGCAGCGGAATGGCCACTCCCGGAGCCGGCGATGTACTCACCGGAATTCTTACCGCCCTTATGGCTCAGGGCTACAACAGCAAGTCGGCTGCAATAATCGGAGCGTATATACACGGCTTGGCGGGCGAGATGGCCCAAAAGAAGCATGGCGAGTACGGCGTGACAGCATCCGACATAGCCGACCATGTGGGAGAGGCTATACAATCGGTTTTCTCTTCTCAAAAACGATAAACACTGGATCATTGAATATGCGATACTTATATATAATGATAGCGGCCCTGTCGGTAATGATGGCGCCACAGACCTCGGCGCAGACCACCCAGAGACTCTCAGCTACGAAGATTAACGAATACGGCCTTATCTACTCCTTGCCTTCGACTGTGATAGATGTGACCTTGGAGACCGAGCTAACGGTTGAAACGCCCGGAGAATTCTATCTATACGCCGAGAAATATCTGGGCATCACGCCCATAGTCAAAGAGAGCAAAAGCTATCGTTTGGTCAGCGCCACAATATCGAGCCACGGCGAGCCTACCGACTCCCTGCGGTATCTTGTACAGTTTAAAAGCGGAAGCGCCCCATTCATGCTTGTCAACGACAATAATTTCCCGTTGACGGTCAACACCGAGGAGGTCGCTACGACAACTGTCGTAGAGCTGCCTGTTGCCAAAGAGATGGAGCCGTCGATACTGGAATTGCCGGTAGCCAATCAGGCGGTAACGGCCGAGATGCTCCAAAGCGGCTCCCCTGCCAAGCGTGCGCAACTCGCAGCCGAACGTATCATGCAATTGCGTGCCATGCGTTCTGACATTCTGTCGGGTGAGGCCGAGAATATGCCCTCAGACGGGGTGGCCATGCAACTTGTGCTCGACAATATCGCAGCCCAGGAAGAAGCGCTCACGGCAATGTTTATCGGTACCCGACAGCAGTCTACTCAAGTGGAAACCTTCAGCATAGTGCCTCCATTGGAAGCCGAAGCATCACAAAACATTGTAATATGCCGTCTCTCGCAACTATCAGGCTTGGTTGACGCCGACAATCTTTCTGGAACACCGATTTACATAACCTTCAACATTACTTCGAAGGGCGAGCTTCCGGTGAATGAAAAAGGAGAGATGAAACGGTTTCCCAAAGGAGGACTCGCCTACCGTATACCGGGCAAAGCTACCGTCAGCGTATACGACGGCACAAAGTGCATTGCCTCTCAAGCAGTCGACGTGGCTCAGTATGGCGTGGTATTCGGAATAGACCCCGCAATATTTACCGACAAAAAAGCCCCGGCCTATGCAGTGTTCAACCCCGTAACAGGAGCTATAGTGGAGATAGGCACCAAGTAGATTCAGCCGAGACGACAAAATATAGTTTACGGGCCGCAACGCTTTTATTTAGCGATACGGCCCGTAATGGTATAATAAAAAAGGCGGTTTACTCAGTCTCGTCGCCGCATACAGCAAACTCTGATACATTCATAGTGGTAGCGGAGTCGGTCGATACGGTTACTGAATCGGTGAGCTGTATTTCCGGTTGGGTCATGTCAGGTTCTTCCTGTGTAAAATAGTCGTAGGCAAAGAATCCGACTACAGCAAAAGCGATAACTATGAGAGAGAGGAGTAAATACTTTACTGTTCGTTTCATTGGGGTTTAAATGGTTAATATTTATCAGATTATATAATCTCCGAAAGGAAGGTCGCCGAGAGGTTCTATCGTAGTATCGTCGTCGCCAATCTCGATTGCGGGTTCTTCGGGTTGGTAATCCGGAAGATCATCCGTATCAGGCACAATGTCGATATAGCCGTCAGGGATATCTACCACCGACGCATCGTCGTCGAGTTGAATAAGGCTTACATCGTCGTCCGATATTACATATACGTCGTCAGCCTGATCCCAGTTTATCTCGAAGGTATCGTCGTCAGGGAGCACATCGCCTTCGTCCACATCTATCACGGCTCCGCTGCCGGCCACATAGTCGGCCAAAAAGGCATCAATCTCGTCGGGATTGCCGGTGGCCATGTTCACAACATTTCCGTCAGCGTCTATGAGTATGGCCCCCGTGCCGTCAATCAGCTGATCATTCGACACCGTTGCAAGGAAATTGCCGTACGGATCGAGAACAATTGATGTGTCGTCGGTAACCGGTATAGATACCATCTCGCCGGTAAAAGCGTCGCGGAGCATTACGTATTGATTACCGTCGGCATCGGTATGTATTTCGGGATTAAAATCAACGGTCGCAGTTTCGGCAATGAATTTTTCAGAATAGTTATGGCTGCTGAATTCGTGACGGTACTGTGCTGGAAGCGCCTCCCACTCGTCGCGGTAATAGGTGTGATACAACGAGCCATGCCATGCGAAAATACCGTGCGCTCCTACCTCAGCACGGGCTGAGGCGAATGCCTGGTTAAAACCCATTGCTTCGGTAACCCCGGTAGCGATACTCACATCGTTGAGGTCGGTAAGCGGTTCTATTGCATCGTGCTGACTTGCTATATTGGGGTTTACCGCCGTTGTGGCTGCCGTGGGCGCTGTAGCCGTTGCATCGGGGGCAGTTGCGGCTGTCTCAACTGCGGGCGCCGAGGGAGAGGGCGTTGCAGCCGTATGCGAAGGAGCTGCCGCGTCAGCAGATGCTACCGGCTCAATAATCTCTGCAACAGGCTCCTGGGGTGCTTCCGATGCCGGTGTAGGTGCTACATGATTAATCGTTTCGGCTACCGTGCTCTCGTCAACTTCGGGGGCGCGCAGATAGGAGGCAACGCCAACTGCGCCGGCCACTCCGGCCATAATGCCGACAGTGCCGGCTATGAAGCCGCCCTTGGGAATTGATTTTGAGGAGGAGGGAGAGGAGGATGAGTAGGTGCTTCGGTCTTCGCCGCGAGGTTTAAGTTCGACTGCTATATCGGGCATCGGCGGGAAGGCGTATTCAGTAGTACTGTATTGCGACATTGTCTTATTCGTTAAGATATATTTCAGTCCCGTATTCAATCAGGCACTTTGCAAATATAACGGTTTGCCTTGCACGGATGGTGCTTTATACGGCGATATTGTGACGAAATGCGGCCAAATCGTGACGAAATGTCCTCATTCGGGGATGTAAAGAGAACGGAGTTTGCGAAGTGCCTCATACGAAATCTTAAGTTGAACGGGGGTGGCACACCCCGGTATCAGCAATTTGAGCACACGTTTTGAAAGGTCGATATTGAATACGTAAGTACTGTTGATGATATATGACTTGCCCACTCGTATGAAAGCCCTTGCCTGATCGCCGAGCGATTTCACAAGATATTCCTGCATACGTTGCATTGAGAGAGTGAAGGCTACTCGTTGCCCCGTAGACATACACAGCAGACTATAGTTTTTGTCAGATTCAAAATACACTATATCCTCAAGGCGTATTCTGAAAAACTCGTCACGATTGTTGAAGTAAAGATAGCGGGGCATTAGCGGTGTGCTGTTTGGTTAGTATTGTGCAAAGGTAATGTTTTTGGCGTGGGCGAGAAAAAAGCGAGTGATTTATTTGTCGCGCGCTGAGGTTTGGTGTAACTTTGCGGACAAATAATCTGATTCATGGAGTTTACAAAGCACAATCTCTGGATGTCGACCCGCGACTATATATTTATAGTGTTTGGCATCTTCCTTTATGCATTCGGGTTTTCAGCATTTATTTTCCCTGAAAAAGTTATAGTTGGCGGAGTTACCGGTATCGGCACCATAGTGTTCTTCCTCTCGCAGCGCTATCTTCCCTTTGCCATTCCGGTGGCTGTAACCCAATATCTTTTAAACCTTGTGCTTTTGGCAATAGCCTGGCGATCGGTTGGCAAGCAGTTTGTGATTCGTACCATATTCGGAGCTACCGTAATAGCCCTGTTTATCGGTCTGTTGGTACCGCTGTTCCCCAAACCGCTGATAGCCCAGCAGACATTTATGAATATAATAATCGGTGCCATAATGTGCGGCATCGGCATCGGCATTGTGTTTACGCACAACGGCAGCACTGGCGGCACTGATATTGTGGCGGCGATAGTCAACAAACGTTCCAACGTAAGTATAGGGCGCATGATGCTGTATTGCGATATGTGCATCATATCTTCGTCGTTCCTGATATGGAAACAGGTCGATACCGTAGTATACGGTTTCGTAGTGCTGGTAGTGGTGACATATATGGCCGATATGATTATCAATACCACCAGGCAGGCGGTGCAGTTTATCATCTTCTCACCCCACTGGGAGGAGATTGCCACGGCCATTAATAATGACGCCAAGCGAGGGTGCACGGTGATTGACGGTACCGGATGGTACTCAAAACACAATGTCAAGATATTGCTTGTGATGTGCCGCAAGATTGAGTCGGTGACCATATTCCGCATCATTAAGAGCATCGACGAGAATGCCTTTATAACACAAGCCAACGTCAACGGAGTATACGGCAAAGGCTTCGATGCACTTAAAATGAAAGTAGAGCCTGTGCGTCACAACAACACCCCGGCGCAGAAAGAGAGCGAATAATGGCCGACAACTATCTGGAGCGGCGCATGGAGGATTACCGTTCGGGGCGATTGTCGGCTCCGGCAAATGTCACACCTACATCGACGCGCAGAGTTTTCATAATCGGCACTGATTTTGACCGTATTGCCGACTTGGTACGTCAATATCGCCTATCGGGCTGCCGCACGGCGTTTACTTGCATTGATGC
Source organism: Muribaculaceae bacterium (assembly GCA_017620715.1). Classification (GTDB taxonomy): domain Bacteria; phylum Bacteroidota; class Bacteroidia; order Bacteroidales; family Muribaculaceae; genus Paramuribaculum. Next base: position 7,232 of record JAGAUN010000014.1, read on the forward strand.
AAAAAGAGGAATGGCATTAGCTCAATCAACAGGAAGCCAATGCCACCATCTCAGGGTCTTGGACAACGCATCATTAGATCACTCGCTCGCCTATATCTCCAGGCATTGGGGTGGAATCGACGAGATTATTGATTTGCGAGATACTGCCCCTTCTTTCGAGTAAAACGGGTATAATTGATAGCATGACGGGGGCAACTGTGGTAACAGGCCATGCACATATTACAGCGCTCATGCCTCCAGATAGGTCTCCCCTCTTTCAATTCTATATATCCGCACTTTGCCAATAAGCACTTGCCGCAGCCAACGCAATCGTCATTTACAGTAAAACGTGAGGCATGGGTAAGAAACCGCATGAAAAGCGGGTAAAGCAACCCCGTCTTTACCCTCGCGAATGCGCCTCTTACCACACTCCCTACCGGTTCATCGGCATAAATCGCACGGGCAATTTCCTCAACCCTCACCGCCGCCTGCTTCAGTTTTAGCGAAACGACCTCCGGGCTATCTACATCGAAACCCGGCAATGCCACGTAAGTGTTCGGCATCTGCACAGAAAATGCAGCACCGCCGGTGGCACCGCGCTTTGCGAGCGCCTTGCGCCATTGATAATCTGCCATTCCGATATCATCACCGCATGTACACACCATAATGTGCTTACTCTCTGCGGGCATGACGAGAGAATCGATAAAACCACGAACCGCCTTAGGCATGCCCCACGAATGGATGGGGAAACACCATACAATGCGTTGCTGACCCTTGAGCCTGTTAGCGTCAGCTTCATGCAATGACACTACCTCCTCGCCGAGCAACCTGCCAAGCTGACGCGCCACACATACGGTATTGCCGGTTGCCGAATAAAGGAGTATCATAGAATGGTGACCTGGGTGGCACCGTAGCCGTACTCGGCAAACGATGCATCCTGCACATCGTTGCCCTTGTATCGGTGGCTGAGCTCCTTGAGAAGCGCGTTTCGGAGCACGCCGTCACCCTTACCGTGTATAAAGACTATCTTCTGACCTTTGGCTTTAGCATTTTCATCCATCACCTTGCAAAAAGTATCAACCTGATAGTTGAGTATGTCGGATGAGCTAAGACCGCGGGTAGTGTCGAGGAGCTCGTGGATGTGAAGGTCAACCACAATTATATCGCCCTTACGCTTTGCCACTTCCTGTTTCAACACGGGCCGCGAGTGACGTTTGTCCGCGCGTATTTTTGACTTGAGTTGCTTCTCGAGTTCCTTAGCCTGAGCCTTCTTTACCGGC
>JAGAUN010000015.1 GCA_017620715.1 Muribaculaceae bacterium
TTCAGTGCTACGGACGGCGGTAAGAGTATTATAGCTGCCTATATTTATCATAGCGGTATATTTTCTGGTAAAGATAAGTATTTTTAGCGGTCCAATTGTTACCTTTGTGATAATATGATACAGACAATCCTACAGTACTTCCCCGATTTGAACGAGTTGCAGCGTAGCCAACTCTCTGTTATACTCCCGCTTTACCGTGAGTGGAACGAAAAAATCAATGTGATTTCCCGTAAAGACATCCAGAATCTCGAGATTCATCATATACTCCACTCTTTGGCCATAGCTAAGTTTTTGAATCCGCAACCCGGCACATCAATAATCGACGTTGGTACGGGAGGCGGCTTTCCGGGAATACCGCTCGCCATTGTATGGCCCGAGTGCAAATTCCATCTTATCGACAGAATCGGCAAAAAATTGCGCGTTGCTCAGGCTGTAGCGGCGGCTGCCGGGCTCACCAATGTCTCGTTTCAGCACGGCGATATAGGTGAATGTCATGAGCGATTTGACTTTGCTGTAAGCCGTGCGGTAATGGATCTCGGCAAACTCATATCGCTTGTACGTAAAAACATATCAAACAGGTCGATTAATTCCATACCAAACGGCCTGATTTGCCTGAAGGGTGGAGACCTCACCGCCGAAATCGCATCAGCTCGTTCGTCATCCATTCTCGAAGTGCCGCTGAGCGACTACTTCAAAGAGGAATTTTTTTCCACAAAACAACTTCTCTACTGCCCTATATGAAAATTGCGCGATTTGAATTCAACCCTTTTGGCGAAATCACATACGTAGTCTATGATGAAACTACCTGCGAGGCAGCCGTAATCGACCCCGGAATGTCGAATGAGGCCGAGCGAACAATGTTCGACGGCTTTATATTACGCAACCACCTTATACTTAAATATATGCTATTTACCCATATGCATGTCGATCACACTTTTGGCAGCGGACACATACAATCGGTCTACGGTCTGAAAGTCACCGCACATCAGGGCGACGCATACTTAGGTCTCGGTAGGCCGGAACAGGCCCAAAGATTCCGTCTCTCCGTTGATCTGGATCCGCTTGTTATAGACCGACAAGTCGCTCACGGTGATAAAATAAAAATCGGAAATGAGTACCTTGAGGTAATTCATGTTCCCGGACACTCAAAGGGTTCTGTAGCATTTTACTGCGCTTCATCCGGCTTCGTTATCACCGGCGACGCCCTTTTCCGGTCGAGTATCGGCCGTACCGATCTCCCCGGAGGTAACCATGCCGAATTAGTGCAAAGCATCACGGAGCATCTGCTCACACTTCCACCCAATACAATAGTCTACCCCGGACATGGCCCGGCTACAACCATAGAGCACGAACGACGCTTTAATCCGTATCTATAGACACCCTGACGCTATCGTCACACAATGTATGGATCGTATTCTTCGGGCGCGTGATTGTAGGGGTGCTTCAAGCAGTCGGCAAGCACAGTCAGATAGTGACGCGCACCGCGCAGCATAAGGCTGTTTTCGGTATCGGTAAGGCCATCCATTACTACAAGCGTATTCTCCTTTAGTTTCTCCGCTATATATTGTTCAAGTCCCTGAGTAAGTCCCAAACGATAACGCGATAAACAATAGATAAGTGTCAGCCCTAAATCGTTGCGAGAATCGCATTCAGGTAGACTCTCCAACAATTGTTGCACTTTCTCACATTGTCCGGTGATATAGTATGCCTCAGCGAGCATACGCAGATGCAGTGCTGAAAAATCGGCTGGGTCTCTCGACTCCTTGGCCATCTCAAGAATCACAATGCGCTCAAAACTTGTAAGAGTCGACAGCGCCCACTGATAGACATCCGCAGAATCAAGCGTTGCTATATATGTGAACAATACCTCCCTGAGAGCCTGCGGCGTATCGTCGCCATATCGTTCCACGAGAAGTTTGAAAAATGCTCTGTCAGGCACCTCCTCGCTTTTCATTGCACTCTTCACATAAGCAATGAGTGAGTCAAACGCATCCTCTCGCATGTAATCTTTAAAAAACAGACACGCCTGCAGAAATAGTGCCGGCCTATAATCCGGCATATCGGCAAGCACATCTTTGACTATAGCTTCGGAGGCGTCCCCGTCGTCATGCGACAGCATGGTTGCCTTCATCAGCCGTCCATCTATCGATTCAGGATTTAACGCCAAAGCATAATCAATAGCCTCGAGAGCGGCTTCCTTATCATCTGCAAGATTGAAATAAGCCCCGGCCAATTCCTCCCACCACTGTGCCACAAAGGGTTCATTAACTGTAAGCGCCTGATAGAACGGAATCGCTTTGTCAACATTCTCCTGCTCTGAATATATCTTGGAGAGTTCGTGATAAAGTGTTGATGGAAAGGCACAGCAACCGGCTATGGTTTCGTGTGCATCGGCTATTGCATCGAGAAAACCGAGATCGTTGTATGTCTCTATGAGGAAATACAAATCGCCATCCTCTATACTTCGCGGCTGAATATTAGCCAAAATATTATTCAGGCGGCGCGAAGCCTCTGCTACCGATTTAGGAGTATGCGCCTTAAGCGCTGCTATTTGTCGCACTAAAGAGTCGGGCGACAACGCACGCGATGCCGACAGCACAGCGCTATCCTGCTCAAAATCATGAAAAAACAGCACCTTACGCTTGGCCATATCCACACTTCCGGGATAATAGCGGGCACAGGTTGCAAGCACCTCAAGAGCCACATAATCATCGGGCACGGAACGCGAAAAGTCGTAAATGTCGAGCAAATCGTCTTCCGAAAAATCAGAGAGGTCATCGCTCCGCTCCAACGCCGCAACAAAGCGGGCATATAGAGCGGCCATCTCCTTGTCTGGTTGCGGCTCCATCAAGCAATCGGTTACTTATTCTGAGCTTTCTCCCAGCTGTCTTTAAGAGCAATCGTACGATTAAACACAAGCGCATCGGGGCGAGAATCCAAATCAGGCGTAAAGTAGCCTATACGCTGGAACTGGAACTGCTTTCCGGGCTGCGCGTTCTCGGCAAGATAAGGTTCAACCTTTATGTCCTCTATAATCTTGAGCGAATCGGGATTGAGCATCTCTCTGAAATCGCGGTCAGGTTCCGCTGCCGGATTCTCCACATTAAACAGGCGGTCATAGATACGTGCGGTGGCCGACACAGCATGACGAGCCGACACCCAGTGAAGCGTACCCTTGACTTTGCGCATGCTTCCGGGCATACCTGAAAGGGTGTCAGGGTCGTAGGTACATATCAGTTCTGTGATATTGCCTTCGCTGTCTTTGACTACATCAGTGCATTTGATGATGTATGCACCCTTCAGTCGTACCTCCCCCCCGGGAGCGAGGCGGAAGAATTTTTTTGGCGGGCACTCCATAAAATCATCGCGCTCGATATACAGCTCGCGGCTGAAAGGCATTGAGTGAGTACCTTCGGCGGGATTTTCAGGATTGTTTTCGAGTTGCACTGTCTCTACCTTGTCGTCGGGATAATTCGCTATTGTCACCTTCAGGGGATTAATAACCGCCATTACGCGGGTAGCGACACTATTTAAATCCTCTCGCACAGCATGCTCAAGAAGCGAGATACTGTTAAGTGCTTCATATTTGGTGTAACCTATGCGGTCAATAAAGTTACGTATAGAGCGCGGTGTGTAGCCGCGACGACGCATACCCGAAATAGTAGGCATGCGGGGATCATCCCAACCCTGCACGAGGCCCTCTTTTACTAGCTGCAACAATTTACGCTTCGACATCACGGTATAGGTGAGATTGAGTCGATTGAACTCTATCTGACGCGGGCGATATGTCTCATCAGCAAGTTCGTCGACAAAATAATCGTATAGCGGACGGTGGGGCACAAATTCCAAAGTACATATCGAGTGTGTCACGCCCTCGAAGTAGTCGCTCTGCCCATGAGCAAAGTCGTACATCGGGTATACTTTCCACTTATCGCCGGTGCGGTGATGAGGATGTTTGATTATACGATACATTATCGGATCGCGGAAGTGCATGTTGCTCGATGCCATATCTATCTTGGCACGGAGCACACGTGCTCCCTCGTCAAACTCACCTTGGTTCATACGCATAAACAGGTCGAGATTTTCCTCAGGTGTACGGTTGCGATAAGGGCTCTCTGTTCCGGGAGTTGTGGGTGTGCCTTTCTGCGCGGCTATCTCTTCCGAGGTCTGGTCGTCGACGTATGCTTTTCCCTCTTTTATAAGGCGAACAGCCAAATCAAAGAGCTGCGGAAAATAATCGGAAGCATAATACTCGCGGTCACCCCAATCAAAACCGAGCCAATGAATATCGTTTCGTATCGAATCAACATACTCTACATCCTCTTTTACGGGATTGGTATCGTCGAAACGCAGATTACAGGTACCGCCAAAGCGCTCCGCCACACCAAAGTCCATGCATATAGCCTTGACATGTCCAATGTGAAGGTAGCCGTTGGGCTCCGGGGGGAAACGGGTGTTGAGGCGACCGGAATTCTTGCCGGCCTGCAGGTCATCGTATACTATCTGCTCTACAAAGTTGAGTCCTTTGGGTTGATTCGTTTCTTGTGATTCGAGTTGCTCGGCCATGATTATTGTCGATGGATGTTAAATGTAATAATCTGATATTGATATCCTATATGATATCAAGGTGCAAAATTAGCAAATTTTGGTCAAAGCCAGTGTATCTTTCGCAGGAAATAATAAAGTAGAAGCGCCAGCGCAAACGAGCCGCCCAATATTACCCAGAATGCATATCTGCCGTGAGCAATGTCGATATCCACATTCATACCGTAAAAACTTGCAATGAGAGTGGGTACCATCAGTATTATAGAGATTGCGGTCATTTTGCGCATGATATCGTTGACATTGTTGGATATGATTGACGCAAATGTATCCATTGCCGATGTGAGAATCTCGATGTAAACGTTCACCGTATTGTTGGCCTGCTTGAGCTCAATATCCACATCCTCAAGCAAATCACGGTCATATTGGTCGCGATACAGACGTTGTATCCGCGACAGAAGCATCTGATTTCCTCGCAACGAAGTATTGAAGAACACCAACGATTGCTGCAACTTCATAAACTCAAGCAAATCCTTGTTGCGCACCGACCGCTGCAATTGACGCGTCGCCGACAATTCCTGTGCATTTATATCTTTAAGATATTTCAAAAACCAAAATGTCGAGGAGTAGATGAGTCTAAGTATAAAGTCAGGCTCAGCAAAAATCTCGATTTCCTTGGCCCGGGTATGTGATATGAAATCAGATACCATTTCAGTCTCACGGTAGCAAAGCGTGAGCACCACTTCACCGTTTGTTACAATTCCGAAAGGAATAGTCGCATAAGGTGTCTCGCCACCTTCGAGCCGCATAGGTACACGCAATATCGTTAGCTTCCATTGGCCTTCATGCTCTATTCGGGGCCGTTCATCGGCATCAGAAATGCTTTCAAGAAACGACGCGGGAATACCCAGGTCATGCAACATGAAATCAATATCACCACTATCGGGGCATTCAACGTTTACCCAACAGTGGGGAGCCCAGTCGGCATGCTCTACATATCCTTTCTCGTTATACAGAAATCTTCGCATCTCTCCTGTTTTGGTGTTTTGTATAGATAATCGTCGCTAATATACAAAAAAATACGACACTCCCCTATTGCCGGCCATAAAGCCATAGCCTATCGGGAGTGTCGAATCTGTATCGTCAGTGCGATTTATACAATCACACCTTATCGCCGTTTACTCAGCGGCAGCTTCTTCAGCAGCAGGAGCCTCTTCTGATGCGGGAGCTTCCTCAGCGGCTGCAGCCTGCTGGGCGGCGAGGAGCTCTGCTTTCTTCTTGGCTACAGCCTCTGCCTTGGCGGCGTTGCGTGCCTGCTCGGCTTCGAGACGTGCTTTAGCCTCTTCCTGTGCTTTCGATGCAATAGATGAGCGAGCTGCATCAACAGCGGCTTGCTTCTGCTGCTTCCAGGCATCGAAGCGACGCTGTGCCTCAGCTTCGTCAAAAGCACCTTTCTTAACACCACCCTGGAGGTGTTTCATCATAAGCACGCCTTCCTGAGAGAGTATGCTGCGTACTGTGTCTGTGGGAATTGCACCTACGTTTACCCAATACAAAGCCCGTTCGAAATTCAAAGATACTGTAGCAGGATTGGTGTTGGGATTATAAGAACCTATCCTTTCAATAAATTTACCATCTCGTGGTGCCCTGCTGTCGGCGATAACAATAGGATAAAACGCATAGTTCTTGCGACCATGACGTTGTAATCTGATTTTTGTTGCCATTGAAAATTGTTAGTTAATATTGGTTTTGTATTGATAGCGGCTGCAAAGGTAATAAATTTTTTGTAATCACAGCCATTTGTCAACCTATTATTTCTTTATTCCGCCTTTTATGCCTCCTTTTATGCCGCCGGCGCCCAGAGCGAAGATGTTGTGGTCATACGAACGGGTCTTTTTAGAGGCGAGACGCTGACGTTTGAGCGCCAGGCGAACGAGGCGATGCATCAGTTCGGCAAAATTGATACCTGTTGCCTCCCATAGATAGAACGAAAGTGAACCGGGTATGGTATTGATTTCGTTTACGTATATCTTATCTGTATCCTTATCGATTATTACATCCACACGACTCACGCCATGACACGAAAGGACTCGGAAGGTCTCCCCCGCCAATCGGCGTATCTCGTCCGAAACTGAGGTGGGCAGATCGGCAGGTATTCGCTTTTGAGCCGCCTGCATACCCTTTGCGCCTTTGGTTCCTCCGAGATACTTGTCCTCATACGAGAGTATATCACCGCTCTTTATAGGCTCCTCGCATACCGAGGTAATATATTCATCGGCATCGCCGAGCACCGAGCAGTTCACCTCATGCAGATTATCTATCATGTGCTCTACGATAATACGCTGAGAGTATTTCTGAGCCTCGTCGAGGGCTTCTTCAAGTGCTTCACGGTTGGCCGTGCGGCCAATGCCTACACTCGAGCCCAAATCGGCCGGCTTGACTATCACGGGGTACCCGAGTTTATGCTCTATCTCCTCTATCACCTCAGCGCGGGCCGACTGCCAGCGCGAATCGGTAAGCCAGAGATAGTCTACTACAGGTATCGAACAGGCCTGCAGTATCATCTTCATGGTAATCTTATCCATACCGTTGGCCGACGCAAGCACTGAGCAACCGGCATAGGGCAGACCTATGGCATCAAGCACGCCTTCAAAAGTTCCGTCCTCGCCATAAGCGCCATGAAGCACCGGGATAGCCACGTCGAGATGGCTCACCACCCCATTGCCGAAAAGGGGCTTGCGATTGGCATAGAGGTTGAAATCGCCCTTATGGGTGCGCATGTGCACGGGAGTACAGCGTTTAAGCAGTGCGGGTATATCTCGGTATGCCGATACGTCAGTGAGTGCCTCGCCCGTATACCATGCGCCATCCTTGGTTATGTATACCGGAGTAACGTCGTATTGGTCACGGTCAATAGCGGCCATGGCCTGTGAGGCTGAAATTACAGATATCTCGTGTTCGGTGGAGCACCCGCCGAAAAAGACGCCAATATTAGTTTTCATTACTTTATGTATGGAATGATTGGATTGTATAGTATTGTCATTTAAATGTATCAGGGAGGTCATTTTCATAGAGCACTACGTCGCCACTGCGCAATCGCGGTGCTATCAGTTGCTGCGATTGTGCGAAGCTCTCGGCCTCTATTACTTCCACGTCACTCCCGCTTGTCTCTTTATAGTCGGATATACCTTCCAGCAATGCGGCACGATTGTATTGTCCTACCACAACGGCAATATCGGCATTGGCCGCTATGTAACGCCCAAGCTGCACGTTCAGGCTATACTGGCTGTCACCGAGCTCAATCATACCGGGTGTCACTACTATGCGGCGTCCAGACTTCATCTGGCCAAGTACCTCAAGAGCCATCTCTGAACCGGATGGATTGGAATTGAAAGCATCATCAAGTATGGTGATTCCTCCGGGTGTGCGGCGCGTGCTCAGTCGGTGCTCCACAGCCTCTATGCGTGTGAGGGCCCGTTGTATCTTGGCCTGATCTACTCCGAGATAGTGAGCTGTGATTATGCAGGCTATGAGATTTGACACATTGCACTTGCCCAATAATTTGGTCGTGTAATTTGTACGGGCGCCTGTCAGAGTGTCGACCAATGTGAATGTGGTGCCACAGGGAGAATATGCAATATCCTCGGCCAGATATCGCGCAGATGTATTGTCGATACCGTATGTGAATGTCTTGGGCGATGTCACCTCGTGCTCGGCAATGTACGGAAAATCACAATTCACAACGGCCACACCGTCGGACGGCAATGACTCAATGAGCTCATACTTGGTCTGACCGACCCGCTCAATGGTTTTGAACGATTCGAGATGCTGCGGCCCTACCGCAGTAAGTATACCGATTGAGGGATGCACCAGGTCGCAGATTTCACGTATGTCACCCGGCTGCTTTGCGCCCATCTCGCATATAAATATCTCGGTATACGGCTTAAGCATCTCGCGCACGGTGCGAACCACACCCATCGTGGTGTTGTAGCTACCGGGAGTCATAAGTGTTTCGTACTGCTCCGAAAGAAGGGCGTGGAGAAAATGCTTGGTTGAAGTTTTTCCGTAACTTCCGGTAATGCCTATAACTTTCAATTGCGGCATTGAACGCAAGATGCGAGCGGCATCAGCCACATATCGGTTGGCTATCATCCGTTCAACAGGATGGAGCATCCATATTGCAGCGATTGTCACTATATGCGACGCGCAATATACTGCCGTAAGGCCGACGGAACCTATAAAGAGCCGGCTCAGCATTGTAGGCTCTCCAGGAATAGCAAGCTGAAAACCGGCCATAACCAGGAGGGCTAAAATAGTTTCGGCCGCAAAAATACGTCGTACCCTTGCAGTCACTACAAGCGGTTTCTTATAACGAAGGCGAGCAAGCCAAAACCATGAGCCGGCAGCAAATACACCTGTCAGAATCGCTCCCCACTCTTGGGAAGAAAACGATGCCAGTGATGCAAAAAACACGCAGTACGCGGCCAGATAGGCATACGAGGTGGTGTCGCCCGAGGTCCGAAGCCATCCCATATAACGCGAGATGCGGTAGGAGTTTTGTTGCATCATCATCGTGGTTCGCCTAAGTTGCATCACCACATTGATTACCGACAGCAACAATACCGCTGAAAACAATATATAAGGTATCAAGTCCATTGAGTGAAGTCTTTATTTAGAAATATGTGTATTACGATTTGAGAAAACTGTTCAATACTGCGGCAAACTGTCGGGGATTGTCAAGGAAACTATAGTGCCCGCAACCGGGGAAACTCACGAGCGCCGCTCCCGGTATAAGTTTCTCCATTATACGGGCATCCCGCATTGGGGTAGCGGTATCGTTTTCGCCCCAGATTAGAAGTGTCGGAGCCTCTATCGATGGCATTAGCGGGCGCAAATCTTCGTTCACAACCTTGCTGAGTATGGCCCGCATGCGGGGAGACGCCGCCGCATAATCGGCCGATCCACGCTTGGCCTGCATTTGCTGAATTCTGCGAGTGCCTTTATCTTTTCCATAAATCAGCAGAGTCAGTCGCTTGAGCAACTTATAACTGTATACCTTGAAGTAGTATTTTATAGGCCTGATAGGGGGAACTCCTGCGGCATCTACCAATATTACTTTGTCAGTGGCATTTCGCGAAGCATACACTATGCTGACTCTGCCCCCGAACGAGTGGCCTATGAGAGTCGGGCATTGCAGCCCAAGTTTCTTCGCCAATTTCTCTATAAGCCGTGTATACTGCTCTACTCCCCATACACTATCGGGCTCAGGTGTGAGACCGAACCCGGGGAAATCGACTGATATCGCAGTATTAGTCTGCGCCACCGTTGCGGCTATAGAGGCCATCGTATCGGTATTGCACCCCCAGCCGTGAAGCAAAAGCACAGGCGCCCCGCTCCCCTGCCGCGTACAATGCACCGGTATGGAGTCTATTTCTACGGTAAATGATTCAGACTGATTCATGATTTTTGACGCGCAAAGATACGTAGAAAGTTGCAAACGGCATTTGCCCGCACCATCTTTTTTTATACCTTTACCATCCAAATTCAAATCCACCGCACCAAACCACTATGGCTGTAATCATACTCAGCATTCTCTGCATCATTCTTGCATGCACTCTCATACTCGTTCAGCAACGTCACAACAAGACTATCCGACAGTTAACCGATGAGGCCGATTCATTGCGCCATGAGGCTGCCCAAGCCAACACTTCGCTCTCTGTTTCGCAAGCCAACCTCACCCAGGCCAACCTGTTCCATCAGAAAGAGCTTGACGAGCTGCGTGCTTTTCACGCCAAAGAGATAGAGCGCATTGAGAGTGCCCATGCTTCCGGAGCTGATTCCTTCAAAGTGCTCGCCGCCGAAATCATGAAGGAAAATACCCGCTCAATGATGGAGCAGAACCAGGCTCAGGTAGGCACATTGCTTTCTCCTCTAAAAGACGACATTGAGCGCTTCCGCAAACAGGTCGCCGATTGTTATAATGCCGAAAGCCGCGAGCGATTTTCTCTCCAGGACCGCATTCGTGAACTGGTAGAGGCCAACGCATCAATAGGGCGTGAGGCTCGTGAACTTGCCACTGCATTGCGAGGCAATTCCAAAACCCAGGGCGATTGGGGTGAATTCCTGCTTGAGTCAATTCTCGAACAGTCAGGGCTTCGCGAAGGGAGCGAATTTTTCGTCCAGGCGACTTCCGACGACGGAGGCCAGACCACTTTGCGCGACGCGGCAGGACGCGGCTTGCGACCCGACGTAGTAGTACGCTATCCCGGCGACCTTTCTGTTGTAATCGACTCAAAAGTTTCGCTTACGGCTTATGTTGAGTACGTCAACGCTGATAGCGAGGAAGCCCGTGCCGCTGCGCTCAAATCACACCTTGTCTCTGTCAACCGCCATATCGCCGAACTCGCTGCCAAGAGTTATCAGGACTATGTGGGAGTAAACCGTCTCGACTTCGTAATGATGTTTGTGCCTAACGAAGGCGCCTATGCTGCGGCCATGACCGAAGATGCCACTATGTGGCAAAAGGCGTTTGAAAAACGCGTGCTCATCGTTTCGCCCGTACAGCTGGTTGCTTCTTTGCGTATAGTTAGGCAGATATGGACACACGACGCTCAGACCCGCAACACCATACGCATAGCCAAAGAAGCCGGCGACCTATACGACAAGTTCACTGCTTTTGTCGACGACATGCAGAAAATCGAGAGCACCCTTGCGTCAGCTCAAAAAGCGTGCACCGCTGCCATCAACAAGCTGTGTGAGGGCCGTGGCAATGTGGTGCGACGTATCGAAAACCTCAAGACTCTCGGCGTAAAAGCCGACAAGAGTCTGCGCGCCGTGTTACGCGATCGTTTTGACACAGCCTGTGATTCCGACGAGGATTCGCCCGACTCACCTCAGTCTATAGAATAATCTCTCAGACGCGAACGAAGTTTCTGCCGGGCATAATAGATACGGCTCTTTATCGTACCTACAGGCAAATGCATAGCGCGGGCAATCTCGGCATAACGGTATCCGGCCAAAAGCATCGAAAACGGCTTGCCATATTGCGGAAGCAGCTCGTTGATGGCACCTTGTACCTCCTGCCATGAATAACTGCCTTCGGGCGAAGGCACCACCGCATCGCCGCCCACCGACAACTCCATATTATAAATATCGTCGGTAGCCGACAATCTTCCGCAAAACTTGGTGGTGCGTCGATACCCGTTAATGAATATATTGCGCATTATTGTAAACACCCACCCTTTGAAATTGGTGTTCTCGCTATACTTATCGCGGTTGTCAAGTGCCTTAAGCGTCGTATCTTGCAATAAATCATAGGCATCGTCGCGGTTCGAAGTAAGCATGGTGGCAAAGCTCAGCATATTTGATTGAAGCCTCAGGAGCTTCTCGGTAAACACTTTAGGATTCATCTTTTATATTCAGTATATGATATGTGTATTTGAGAGATAAGATAAAGGTAGTATCTATGATTGAAACCGCACCAAGAGCACAAATGTTTATCCATTAACACATTACAACCATTGATTGTTAAAATTTCACACATTTTCCATTCACCGCTCTGCGTTTGTCATGATACGGTTTTAATCCGCTTCTTAATAAATCAAACCGATAATAGCCATACAACAAAAAAAAGCGCTACATTTGCACACTCAATCAACTACCGCATAATATTATGAATGCCGATACTGCTGACAAGCAACTACACCTCGACCGCCGTTACCTGCGTATGGCACGAATATGGGCCGAAAACTCATACTGCGAGCGTCGTCGCGTAGGAGCTCTTCTCGTAAAGGGGCAGATGATTATTTCCGATGGTTTCAACGGCACTCCCGCAGGTTTTGAGAACATATGCGAAGACCCTCAGGGGCTCACCAAGCCCTACGTGCTGCACGCCGAAGCCAATGCAATCACCAAGGTAGCGCGCAGCCACAACTCATCGCAAGGCAGTACGCTATATGTTACGGCATCGCCATGCCTCGAATGTGCAAAACTCATAATACAGGCGGGAATAGTGCGAGTGGTATTCGCCGAGCTTTACCGTATTGCCGACGGTATCGAATTATTGCGCCGAGCAGGGATAGAATGTGTACATATCCCCGAAAGCTAAACCTACGCCACACATCACCTTCTTTCACTCCAATCCACACACATCAACGTATGTCCTCCACCCCCTTTTATCGTCGCCCGCTTCTGTGGGCTCCCCTCCTAATCATAGTCAGCGTCGTAGCCGGATTATTTATCGGACGTCGTATCGCCACCGATTATGGCAATTCCTCCGCGCTCGATAAAATACAAGGCATTCTCGGCCTCATCGAGAATAACTATGTCGACACTCTCAATATCGACTCCCTGCTCGAATGCGCAATACCCGACATCGTAGCCCAGCTCGACCCTCACTCGGAGTACATCCCGGCGGCTGACCTGCAAGCTTTTTCCGATGACATTTCCGGCTCTTTCTCCGGTGTCGGCATCAGCTTCAACATGCTTACCGATACCGTCTCCATTATTGAAATAATACCCGGTGGCCCGGCTGAAAAAGCGGGGCTGCTTGCCGGCGACCGCATAATCACCATCAACGATACTGTTGTCACTGACCAGGACTGGACTGACCGACAGGTAATATCACGTTTACGTGGGCCCAAAGGCACTGAAGTGAAGGTAGGAATCCGTCGCGACACATCGCCTACACTCCTGAGCTTCACCCTGACCCGCGACGACATCCCGGTCAACTCTGTTCATGCCGCATATCTCATCGACCCGAAAACCGGCTACATAAAAATCGACAAATTTGCCCAGACCACATATTCCGAAACACTTACCGCCCTCACCCAGCTTCACAATCAGGGTGCTCGACAATATATCATAGACCTACGTGGCAACGGCGGCGGTATTGTATCGGAAGTAGAAATGATTGCCAACGAGTTCCTCCCCGCAGGATGCACCATTGTATCAATGCGTGGACGTCTCGATGCACTTAACCAACAGGATGTGGCTACCGGTACAGGAGCATTTCAAGACGAACCCATAGTAATACTGATTGACGAATTTTCGGCATCGGCATCGGAAATCCTCGCCGGCGCCATACAGGACAACGACCGCGGCCTGATAATAGGACGCCGCTCCTTTGGCAAAGGATTGGTACAAGATGTGACTACCCTTCCCGACGGGTCTGCCCTCAAACTCACCGTGGCCCGCTACTATACCCCGTCGGGCAGATGTATTCAGCGCAACTACACGCTCGGTCATTCCTCTGACTATATCAATGACCTATACGACCGCTTTAACCGGGGCGAATCGTTATCGGCCGATTCTATACACATCGACCGCACATTGGCCTATACCACTGCCGGCGGCCGCACCGTATACGGCGGAGGCGGTATTCTCCCCGACATTTTCGTACCCAATGATACCACCGGCATAACCGACTATTATGTACAGGTTTTCAATGCCGGTCTCCTCCAGAAATTCGCTTTCGCATACACCGATGCCAATCGCGTACGCCTCTCTGCTTATACAAATCTCAATCAGCTACTGGCCGCCCTTCCTTCCGACGACCGGCTACTTGCCGACTTTGTGGAATATGCCCGTAAACAGGCTCATATACTCCCCAGATGGTATTATATCAACATTTCGCGCCAGTTGATTGTTAATCAATTGAAAGCATTGATTGCGCGCGACATTCTCGGTCTCTCAGCTTCTTACCAGGTCACCAACCTTACCGACCCGGCTGTAATTCAGGCTCTCGAAGAACTCCGTCAAGGCCACGCCACGATGCCGGTTACTATCACCTCACCTCTCACCACACCATCAAGGCAATGACCAAAGACCAAATTCGCCGCCAGATAAGAGCTCAGAAAAAACTCGTCGACCCTCAGACGCGCACCCTGGCAGCACACCACGCTTTCGCTCGACTCACCGGCCTGGCTGCTTTCGCCGTCAGTCACCACATACTCCTGTATCATGCTCTCCCCGACGAGCTCGATACCATCTCCTTCCTTCAGAACTGGTATTCCCGCAAAAATCTGTACTTGCCGAGGGTAGCCGGTGTCAATCTCGAACTGCTCCCATTTCATCCGCAACGACTCTCCACAGGCGCTTTCGGCATAGAAGAGCCGCAGCCTCAACCTGGCGAAATGCCCATCGACCCGAAGGATATTGAAATGATAGTAGTCCCCGGTGTTGCTTTCGATGAAGCCGGACACCGTTTAGGCCGGGGGCGCGGCTATTACGACAGGCTGCTAAGCAGTACACGAGCCTTGAAAGTCGGCATCGGGTATGATTTCCAGCTCATAGATCAGGTGCCGGTAGAACCGCACGACATCTCCTTGGATATCATCATCACCCCCACACGTACCATCATCGTGCGTCAGCCACGCCACAACTACTGAAAAAAAGTAGTACCTTTGCAGCCGAAATGGTATCGATTAACAATCTCACAGTAGAATTCAGCGCAAAGGCCCTGTTCAGCAACATCGGGTATGTAATAAACCCGCACGACCGCATAGCTCTTGTGGGCAAAAATGGTGCGGGCAAGAGCACTATGCTCAAAATCATCGCCGGCCTGCAGGCTCCCACCTCGGGCTCGATAAGCTATCCGCGAGATATGCGTATAGGCTACCTCCCGCAGCAGATGCAACTCACCGACACACTCAGCGTAGTCGAAGAGGTAAAGAAAGCATTTGCCCATATCGACATTCTACAGAAGCAGGTCGACAGGCTGACTGCCGAAATATCCGATACCACCGATTATGAATCGCCCCGCTACCAGCAACTCATTGACGAACTCACATACCTGACTGAGCGCCTTCATATCGAGCAAAGCGAAAATTCCCCGGCCGAAATCGAAAAAACTCTCATCGGCCTCGGATTCACACGCACCGATTTCGACCGCCCGACATCGGAGTTTTCCGGAGGCTGGCGTATGCGTATCGAATTAGCCAAAATTCTTCTTCAGCGGCCCGACTTACTGTTGCTCGACGAGCCCACCAACCACCTTGACATCGAATCGATACAGTGGCTCGAGCAATGGCTCATGCAAAAAGGCGCCGCAGTAATGCTTGTAAGCCACGACCGGGCCTTCTTGGATAACGTCACCAACCGTACTATCGAGATATCTCTGGGCAAAATATACGACTACAATGTTAGCTACTCCAAGTTTGTAGTACTGCGGCAGGAACGACTCGAGCAGCAGCAACGCGCTTATGCCAATCAGCAGAAACAAATACACGACACGGAGCAATTTATTGAGCGCTTCCGATACAAAGCCACAAAAAGCGTTCAGGTACAGAGCCGTATCAAGCAGCTTTCAAAGATAGAGCGCATTGAGCTCGACGAAATAGACACCTCACATATCTCCCTTAAATTCCCTCCCGCGCCTCGTTCGGGCGACTTCCCTGTCATAGCCGAGAACATCGGAAAGTCATACGGTGAACACGAGGTATTCTCCGGTGTTGACTTTACCCTGCGCCGAGGCGAAAAGGTTGCTTTCGTAGGCAAGAACGGACAGGGAAAATCCACATTCGTAAAATGTATCCTTAACGAGATTCCTTACGACGGCATTCTGCGCATAGGCCACGGCGTAGAGATTGGCTATTTCGCACAAAATCAAGCGAGTCTCCTCGACCCCGAACTCACGGTATTCGATACTATCGACAGAGTTGCCACAGGGCCTGTACGTACTCACCTCCGCGACATTTTAGGCGCTTTCATGTTTGGCGGCGAAGCATCCGACAAGAAAGTCAAGGTACTCTCCGGCGGCGAGAAAACACGCCTCGCCATGATTCGACTTCTGCTTCACCCGGTCAATCTCCTTATACTCGACGAGCCCACCAATCACCTCGACATGGTCACCAAGGATGTGCTCAAACAGGCCATACGTCAATTTACAGGCACTGCAATCATAGTGAGTCACGACCGAGAGTTCCTCGATACACTTGTCGACAAAGTATATGAGTTTGCCGACGGCAAAGTGCGTGAACACATAGGCGGCATTTACGATTACCTCAACTCACGTAATCCCTCCCCCTCTCCCGCAACCGCGGCTCCGGATAGCCGAACTGCAAAAACGGAGCCATCCAAGACACAACCTACTCCATCCGGGCCACAACAGGAGACAAGCGCAAAGCCCTCAGCGGTGCCCCCGTCTTACGCAATGGCCAAAGAACAGCAACGCTTGCGGCGACAGCTCACAAAAAAGGTCGAGCAAGCCGAAGCCGCCGTTGCCGAGGCTGAACAAAAAGTGGCCGAGCTCGAAACCATGTTGGCGTCAGAGGCGTACGACCCTGAGCTCTACGCACGCCATGCCGAGGCGCAAAAACAGCTTGAAAACGCCATGAGCCTTTGGGAAATCGCCGCCGCCGACCTCGAGCAACTTGCTTCACTATGACGTGTATATTCCACCCCGGGGAGTTATCGCGCCAAAAGACGAAATAATTAGCAAAAAGCACCACACTACTTGACGAAATCGCGCCAAGTATGTACCTTTGCGCAACGCAAAAGCCTCTTTAGCAAAAATTAACCAATTTTTACACCAACATCTGCCATGATCACTCTGCTGCTCATTGTCTTCGTCGTAGGCTATCTCGCTATAGCACTCGAACATCCAATCAAAATCGACAAAACCGCATCCGCCCTGCTGTTAGGCATGACCATGTGGGTGATATACGCTATTGGGGCCGAATCGATAGTGCCTGAGGCCGCGGGAAGCAAGTTCAGCACATTCCTTGCCCACAACCCGTCACTGCAAAATCAACCGCTTCACACCCAGACACTCCAATATCTGCTGCAGGTTGACATAATATCACATCTTGGCGACATCTGTCAGACACTTCTCTTCCTGATTGGTGCCATGACCATAGTTGAGCTTATTGACGTACACGGAGGATTCCGCATCATCACCGAGCGTATCACCACTCGCCGCAAGGTGCGCCTGCTATGGATTATCAGCTTCACTACATTCTTTATGTCGGCGGTGCTCGACAATCTTACCACCTCCATTGTAATGATAATGCTTCTTCGCAAACTCATTGCCAACAAGCACGAACGCTGGCTATATGCGGCCACAATAGTCATAGCGGCCAACAGTGGTGGTGCCTGGTCGCCTATTGGCGATGTCACCACCATAATGCTGTGGGTTGGAGGTAATGTCACTACTGCATCACTTATATTATATGTATTACTCCCGAGCCTCGTCTCCATGATAGTGCCTGTATGGCTTGTATCACGACGCATCAAAGGCACACTGCCTCAGGTAGTTGAAACCGGTACACCGCTTAAAGAAATCTCCAACGGCGAGCGAAACACTATATTCATACTTGGCGTGGCCGGACTGCTCTTCGTTCCTATTTTTAAATCCATCACACACCTGCCCCCCTTTGTAGGCATGCTTTTCTCGCTTGGCGTTATGTGGGTATTCACAGAAATTTTTTACAACTCCAAATCGCTGCAGA
This sequence comes from Muribaculaceae bacterium, assembly GCA_017620715.1. Lineage (GTDB taxonomy): Bacteria > Bacteroidota > Bacteroidia > Bacteroidales > Muribaculaceae > Paramuribaculum. Next base: position 17,991 of record JAGAUN010000015.1, read on the forward strand.
AATCGCGCGAGCAACGTATACCCAAAGTGATATCACGCGTTGACATGCCCTCTATACTTTTCTTCCTCGGAATTCTCATGGCAGTGGCGGTACTGCAATCGTCAGGCATCCTTACCGAAGCAGCCGCGGCGCTCGATAACCACGTGCACAACGTATATGTGATTGACACAATACTCGGCATACTCTCATCTATAGTCGACAATGTACCACTTGTAGCCGCATCGATAGGCATGTATCCGGTTGAAACGAGTGCCGTTACCGGCTACGCCGCCAATTTTGTGGTAGATGGTACATTCTGGGAACTTCTCTCTTATTGTGCCGGTGTTGGAGGAAGTATCCTCATCATTGGTTCAGCCGCGGGCGTTATAGCCATGGGCCTCGAAAAAATCAGCTTCGGGTGGTATTTGCGCAAATTCAGCCTTCTCGCCTTAGCCGGGTATATTGCCGGTGTCGGAGTATACATAATCGAAAAGCTCATATTCTGACAAAAAATAGCTACATTTGCCTCGCTAAACCATACTCTATCACATTAAATGGCACAAAAGACATCCATTCCAAAAGGAACTCGCGATTTCGGCCCCATAGAAATGGCTCGCCGCAACTACATATTCGACACCATACGTACTGTATTTCACCTCTATGGATTTTCTCCAATCGAGACCCCTGCCGTAGAAAACCTCTCTACGCTCATGGGCAAATATGGGGAAGAAGGCGACAAACTCCTGTTCAAGATACTCAACTCTGGTAATTATCTCTCCAAAATTGATACGGCACAGATTCCCTCCACCCCCAACGCATATATCTCACTCACCCCGCGCATAGCTGAAAAGGGTCTGCGATACGACCTCACCGTACCGTTTGCCCGGTTTGTTGTTCAACATCGCAACGAACTGCAGATGCCATTCAAGCGCTATCAGATACAACCGGTTTGGCGAGCCGACCGTCCGCAAAA
>JAGAUN010000016.1 GCA_017620715.1 Muribaculaceae bacterium
GCACACCTGCGGGGTCGAACTTAAGGTTATCCCACGGCGACGAGTTCGAAATCATGTACCAGCGCAAAGGGTCGCTGCCGAATTTCTCGATAGCCTGGAAGGGATTGACGGCGTTGCCGAGACGTTTCGACATCTTGTTGCCATCTTTGTCGAGCACCAGGCCATTCGATATCACGGCTTTGTAGGCCACCGAGTCAAATGCCATGCCGGCAATGGCGTGGAGGGTGAAAAACCATCCGCGTGTCTGGTCTACGCCTTCGGCTATGAAGTCGGCGGGATAACGGCGCCCGCTGTCAATAAGTTCCTTGTTTTCAAACGGATAGTGAAGCTGCGCGTAGGGCATCGAACCGGAGTCGAACCATACGTCGATAAGGTCGAGCTCGCGGTGCATCGGTTTGCCGGAGGCCGATACCAGTACGATATCGTCGACATACGGGCGGTGCAGGTCGATGCGCTCATAGTTGGCTTTGCTGTAATCGCCGGGCACAAAGCCGCGGGCTTTCAGAGGATTTTCATTCATGATGCCGGCTGCCACCGACTTCTCTATCTCGTTGTAGAGTGTTTCAACGGAATCGATGCATATCTCCTCGCGGGCATCGTCGGTGCGCCATATAGGCAGCGGCGTACCCCAGTAGCGCGAGCGAGAGAGGTTCCAGTCCTGAAGATTTTCGAGCCATTTGCCGAAACGGCCGGAGCCGGTCGAGGCAGGTTTCCATTTTATCTGCTTGTTGAGCTCTATGAGGCGCTCCTTGGCGGCGGTGGTGCGTATAAACCAGCTGTCGAGGGGGTAATAGAGCACCGGCTTGTCGGTGCGCCAGCAGTGGGGATAGTTGTGCACATGCTTCTCAATCTTAAACACGCTGCCCTGCTGTTTGAGCCACATGCACAGCTCTATGTCGAGGGTCTCGGCATCGTCGGGAAGCTGCTCGGGATTGTAGGCATTTTTCACATATTTGCCCTGCCAGGGGGTGTAGGCTTCTACATCAACATTGGCGCTGACAAATTCGGGGTCGAGGTCGCTCAGCATATAGAAGCGGCCCTTGAGGTCGACCATAGGGCGTATATTGCCGTCGCGGTCAATGAGATGCAACGGCGGCACACCGGCCTGACGCGACACGCGCAAGTCGTCGGCGCCAAAGGTGCCGGCTATATGCACTATGCCCGTACCGTCGGAGGTGGTCACATAGTCGCCCGGTATCACTCTGAAGGCGCCCTCGCCGGGGTTTACCCAGGGCATGAGCTGCTTGTAGTGCATGCCCACGAGCTGCGAGCCGTCGACGGTGGCTACCACGCGGTAGGGCACTATCTTGTCGCCCTTGGCATAGCTGTCGATATCGGCTTCGGCCCCCTTGGGGTTGAGTATGGTGTGGAGCAGGTCGGCTGCCACAACAATGGTAACCTTCTCGGCCGAATACGGATTGTAGGTGCGCACCACATTATATTGTATGGCGGGGCCTACGGCCAGCGCGGTGTTCGACGGCAGAGTCCAGGGTGTGGTAGTCCATGCCAGCATGGCGGGCGTGCCCCAGCCCTGCATCGGCTCGATGGGGTCGGTGACGGTAAACTGTGCTATGCAGGTGGTGTCTTTGACATCACGGTAGCAACCGGGCTGATTGAGTTCGTGCGACGACAATCCGGTGCCTGCCGCGGGCGAATAGGGCTGTATGGTGTAGCCTTTGTAGAGATACCCCTTGTCGTAGAGGCGGCGCAGAAGCCACCACACGCTTTCTATGTAGCGGTTGTCGTAGGTGATATAGGGGTCGGTGGTATCGACCCAATATCCCATCTGCGATGTGAGGCTCTCCCACTCGCGGGTATACTTCATCACCTCGCGGCGACAGGCGTCGTTATAGTCATCTACGCTTATCTTGTGGCCGATATCCTCTTTGGTGATACCGAGAGCCTTTTCAACGCCAAGCTCCACGGGCAGACCGTGAGTGTCCCAGCCTGCCTTGCGGCGCACTTCGCACCCCTTCATGGTCTTGTATCGGCAGAAAATATCTTTGATGGTACGCGCCATAACGTGATGTATGCCCGGCATACCGTTGGCCGACGGGGGCCCCTCGTAAAACACATAGGGGGTAGCGCCGCTGCGCAGCTTTATGCTCTGGTTGAAGAGGTCGGCGGCCTGCCATTTGGCCAATACCTCCTTGTTGATATCCGATAAGTTGAAGGAGTCGTATACGTTAAATTTCATAAGGGTATGATATGAAAAAACAGGTGTTGCTGCAATTTTGGTGCAAAGGTAATGAAAACTATCCGTTAAATGCTGATTTTTTTCAGTATCTTTGCCACTCCACGCCTTGAATAAATCTATTTATCACACATATCTTTATGAAAAAGTCAGTTATATTGTTTGCGGCCATGTCCGCAGCCTGGTCGGCCGCAGCCACTCCCCTCTCGGCCGATACAGCCAAAGCCGCACCCGACACTGTAGCCGGATTCGTGTTTACCGACATAGTCACAGTGCCAACCACATCGGTAAAAGACCAGAATAAATCGGGCACATGCTGGTGTTTCTCGGGGCTGTCGTTCTTCGAGGACGAGATACTCCGCGCCACAGGCAAGGAGATGGATCTCTCCGAAATGTTTGTGGTGCGCCACTGCTACGACGACAAGGCCGACAAATATGTGCGCATGTACGGCGCCCTCAACTTCGCCCAGGGCGGAAGCGGCCTCGATGTGCCCTACGTATGGGAGCGTTACGGCATTGTTCCCGAAGAGGCTTATCCCGGGCTCAATTACGGCGAAGATAAGCACGTGCACGGCGAACTGTGCGACCTGCTCACCGGCTACGTGAAAACCATAGTACGCAAGCCCAACCGCCGCATATCCACCGCATGGCGTCAGGGCTTCAACGGCATACTCGACGCCTACCTCGGCGAGCTGCCGCAGACATTCGTTTACGAGGGCAAGACCTACACCCCGCAGACATTCGCCGCTTCGCTTCCCATCAGGCTCACCGACTATGTGCCCCTCACCTCGTTTACCCATCACCCTTACTACAAACCGTTTGTGATGGAGGTTTCGGACAACTGGCTCTTCGGCGAATACTATAATATACCCCTCGACGAGCTCAAAGCCACTGTCGACTATGCTCTCGACCACGGATATTCAGTGGCCTGGGCTGCCGACGTGAGCGAGAACGGTTTTCACTGGACCGACGGATACGCCAACTTCCCCGCCGCCATCAACGAAGCCGATATGGAAGGTACCGAGCTGTCGCGCTGGGTGAAACTCTCCGACAAAGACCGCGAGAAAGAGCGTTACTCCAAGAAAGGCCCCGTGGCCGAAATGGAAATCACCCCCGAAATGCGCCAACAGATGTTTGACCGTCAGGAGACTACCGACGACCACGGCATGGTGATAGTAGGCCGCGCCGTAGACCAGGAGGGCAACCAATATTATAAAGTGAAAAACTCCTGGGATACCAATCAGGTATACGGCGGCTACTTCTACGTGAGCGTACCCTACTTCCTTGCCAAGACCATCGACATCTACGTCAACAAAGCCGGTGTGCCCAAAGATGTGCTCAAAAAGCTGTCGCTGAAATAACAGCATATTACCCGACAACACAAGGGCCGATACTTCCACTGAGGTATCGGCCCCTGATTGTATACAGCCTCGGCGTTTTCCTTGTTTTCCATGTTTTCCTGTTTTCCGCCTGTGGAAAACGGAAAACGGAAAACAACGGACAACAAACCTACCTGTATATGGGGCGGGGGATACGGTGCACAGCACCTTCCCCCGAATGCACACGAGGGTAAGCGCCTAATCGGCGCTGTAACCCTCGCCCCATAGTGATCAGTCGGCCGGAGGCGGAGGTGTCTCTATGGTCATCTGTGCGTGCTCGCGGCGTGCCACCCGGCATACGGTCTTGGTGCTCACCCCCAGCTCGGCCGCAATCTCACGATAGGTCTTGCCGCGGGCTATGCGGTCGGCTATGGCTTCGCTCACCGGGTCAACCGAGTCGACCATAGCGTCGCCCCGCTCTATATCGAGCCTGTCGGGCTGCAGCAGCAGGTCGCGTTCGGCGGCAAAGCCGTCGTGACGCATCGTAATGTTGCACCCCTCCTTTACCAACGAGGCCCGTATCACATTGGTGTCGCCATACAGCATCTCCGAAGAGCGCACCTTTATCTGCTTGATATAGCGCCCGTAAGGACGGCGAGTATAGTCGATGCCGATGGCAAACATCGAGTCCATGAAATTGGCCAGCCGCTTCGACCCCGCAAGCGAGTTCTGATTGATAGGGGCATAGATGTTGCGCTTGGGGGTGTGCGCCAGCACGAGTATCGACAGTGAGCTGCGTCGCTTAAGGTCGATAAGCAGTTGCATCAGTTCGCCTGCCGCATCGCCGCTCTCGGCACGGTTGCACAGCCACGAGATATTGTCAATGATAATGGCGTCGGCATCGAGCGCCCAGGCCGCCTGCTCGATATTGCGCATTACCTGGGCAATGTCGGCTGTATCGGTCTTGGAGTTCTCGCTGTCGAACTCGAGACGGTAAAAACCGTCGTTAAACTGATATGTGGCGAGCGTTTCAGGGTCGGTGTAACGCATCTGTAACTGCTTGTCGCTCATCTCAAAGTCGAAATACAGCACGGTATTGTCACGCGCCACTTCGTTGGCTATCTGTATGGCGTAGATGCTCTTGCCCACATTGGTATCGGCAAAGAGGCAGCATAGCTCGCCCTCGTACCACAGATTGTGCCAAAGGCTTTTGGGGTTAGGGCGTCGCAGTGCGTCGTATACCCACTGGTTGGCAGGCAGCCCTACAAACATGCCCATAGGTATAGGCGTGAATGTGCGCAGCGACGACATCGGCAGCGGATAGCCCTGATTGTCTACCGGTATGCCACGCCGCTCCGCTTTGGCCTTTCGTCGGGCTATAAGCTCGGCCTGCCGTTGCTCATGCGAGGGGAGCTTTATGCTCGGGCACCGCGGTATGTCGTCAGGCGTCTTGGCAGGGTTGTGCGGCAGCTCGTCGAGGCTAAGCTGAGTGTTGGGAATGAATGCGCCCAGGCAATCGTTGTTGATGATGTTTTCCATAATGTTGATGTTTGTTTAAGAGATTAATAATAAAGATTTAATAATTAGGTATTTAAATGCAATTCTGATTTACTTTTCGCCGGCGGGAATGTAAATAGGAGGGGGCCGGTCGATATGGTAGGGTATCGGCCTGATAAAGGTTAGAAAAGGATGGAGCAGTAACTAATTACTACACTGCAAAGTTACAACCCGAAAAAGCGCACCGACACATATTTATAAAAAAAATTTCACTCCCCCTCAAAAAAAATCACATCCCCTTAAATATGGAGCGGAGATGCCCCGTCGGACTCGTCGGACTCGTCGGACAAGTCGGACAGGTCGGACGATTCAGACTTCGGCAAGCTTGTTTTCCGTTTTCCGTTTTCCGTTTTCCACAGACGGAAAACAGGAAAACAGGAAAACGCGGAAAACGCCCTGCGTTATTTCTGCGACTCGGGGCGCAGACGACGCACGGTGGCACCGGCCTGCCACATCTCGCTCTCACGCATCTGCCGCAGCTCTTCGTTGAGCTTGTCGCGGTAGTCGGCCTGCGAATTGGAGTCGATTGACTTCTGTGCCTCCACACCGCTCTTCACACTCTGATAGAGCTGCTGCATAACGGGCTTGACGGCATCGTGGAAGGGTGTCATCCAGTCGAGGGCACCACGCTGTGCGGTTGTCGAGCAGTTGGCATACATCCAGTCCATACCGCGGTCGGCCACCAGAGGCATGAGCGACTGCGTGAGCTCCTCTACCGTTTCATTGAACGCCTCGGAGGGTGTGTGCCCGTTTTCGCGGAGCACCTCATACTGGGCGAGGAAGAGACCCTGCAACGCACCCATCAGCGAGCCACGCTCGCCGGTAAGGTCGGAAACGGCCTCGCGGGCAAAGGTTGTCTCAAACAGATAGCCCGAACCTATGCCTATGCCGAGTGCGAGTGTGCGCTGCAATGCACGGCCGGTATAGTCCTGTTCCACTGCATAGCTGGCGTTGATGCCGCGGCCCGAAAGGAACATGGGGCGCAGTGTGGCGCCCGAACCTTTGGGAGCCACCATTATCACATCGATATCGGCCGGAGGCTCAACGCCGGTGCGGTCGGCCCAGTTTATTGCGAATCCGTGAGAGAAGTAAAGGGCTTTGCCTGCGGTGAGATGGGGCTTGATGCGCGGCCACACCTCAAGCACGGCGGCATCGCTCAGCAGACACATCACTATAGTGCCGCGGGCAGCAGCCTCTTCAAGCGAAAGGAGCGTGGTGCCGGGCTCCCAGCCCTCGGCCACCGCCTTCTCATAGGTAGCTCCGGGGCGCTGACCCACTACCACGTTGAAGCCATTGTCGCGCAAGTTCATAGCCTGTCCGGGGCCCTGCACCCCGTAGCCGAGCACTGCTATTGTTTCGTCCTTGAGTATTTCGCGGGCCTGATCGAGAGTAAATTCCTGGCGGGTGACGACGGTTTCCTCCACTTCGCCAAATTTCATTTTTGCCATTTTGATTGTGAGTATTTTGTTGAGGGGTTGATTAATTATCGTTGCTGTTGGCTGCTGCATCGGCCTGCGACTGCTCCAGGCGGCGCTGCTCTTCAAGGAACGCTGTAAAATGCTCGGCGGCATCTTTGGTCACGGCCACACGCCCGCTCCTTACATATTGAGTAAGACCATATTGCATGAGTTCTTCAAAGAGAGCGCGGGTCTCGTCGTTATGGCCCGTCTTTTCAATTACGGTATAAGCCTCGGTAATCTCGAGTATGCGGGCATTGTGGCGGCGCAATATCTTCTCCACCACATGATTGTCGACGAGCGAGCGTGTAGGCACCTTGTATAGGGCAATGTTCTGATACACAATATCGTCGTCGGTATGCAGAAATGCCTTGAGCACGCCCACTCGCTTCTCTATCTGCTTCACCACCTGCTCCATCATGCGCAGGGTGCTCCAGCAGGTGAAGGTAAACTTGCTCACACCCGGTATGGATGTGGGGCTGGCCGACAGGCTTTCGATATTCTGCCTGCGGCGGGTAAATACAATCGACACCTGGTTGAGCAGACCTACCTGGTCGTCGGTGAATACGGTAACTGTATATAGACAAGTCTGTTGCATCAGTAATATTCGTTTTGGTTGAGCATGATGGTATCGACCGACTCGCCGGGAGGGGTCATAGGGAAAATCATGGCGGCAGGGTCGATGTTGACATTGAGTATATAGGCACCATGATGGGCAAACATACGCTCCACGGCAGGTATGAGCTCATTGCGGCTCTCCACATCCTCCCCCTCTATGGCATATGCCCGTGCGAGCGCTATGAAGTCGGGGTTGAGCATCGGAGTCTGTGAGAATCGGTTCTTGAAGAAGAGGCTCTGCCACTGGCGCACATTGCCCAGAAAGTTGTTGTTGAGTATCACTATCTTCACATCGGTGCCGTATTGCATTATGGTGCCGAGCTCCTGCAGGGTCATCTGAAAACCGCCGTCGCCCGTAAAGAGGCATACCGTGCGGTTGGGTGCGCCCATCTTGGCTCCGATAGCGGCAGGCAGGCCGAAGCCCATTGTGCCCAAAGCCCCAGAGGTAACAATGCTTTTGGGGTGCGAGAAGCGGAAATTGCGTGCCGAGGCCATCTGGTTCTGGCCCACATCGGTCACGAGAATCGCCCCTTCGGGCGCATGCTCCGACACACAGTGCACCACCTGATGCATATTGAGAAGCGGCTCGCTCTCAGGCGGATTGACGGCAGCTGCCACTACCCTGCTCTGCTCGGCGGCGGCATGGCGGGCAAACGAGCGGCGCCACGACGAGTGCTCGGCTTTGTCGACCAACGGCATCAGAGCCGACAGGGCCTCCGAGGCATCGGCATGCACACGGGCATCGGTGCGGATATTTTTGTCGAACTCCGAAGCGTCGATATCTATATGCAGTATTTTGGCCTGCGTGGCATAGCGCGTTGTGTCGCCGGTCACGCGGTCGTCAAAGCGCATTCCCACGGCAATAAGCAGGTCAGCTCTGTTGGTATTGTAGTTGGGAGCCACATTGCCGTGCATACCGAGCATTCCCGCAAAGAGCGGATGGCCCGACGGGATTGCGGAAAGGCCTAACAGCGTGCACGCCACCGGAATATCGGCTTTCTCGGCAAGGCTTATAAGCAGCTGCTCGGCATTGGAGAGAGCCACGCCCTGTCCGGCCAGAATCATGGGGCGTCGGGCTGCATTAATCATATCGGCCGCCGCACGCACCTGCTCCATATCGAGCACCGGCTTGGGCAGATAGCCGCGCACAAACCGGCAGGGAGTATACTGCCACGAGGTGAGTCCGAGCTGCGCGTCTTTGGTAAGGTCGAGCACCACCGGCCCGGGGCGCCCCGTCGAGGCCACATAGAATGCCTGTGCCAGCGCCGGAGCAATATCCTCGGGACGCTGAATCTGTATGGCCCACTTGGTGATGGGCTGCGCCAGACCAATCATGTCGGTCTCCTGAAAAGCATCCGTACCCAAAGCGCTCACGCTCACCTGCCCCGTGATTACCACAAGGGGGGTACTGTCGAGCATGGCGTCGGTAAGGCCGGTCACCACATTGGTGGCACCGGGGCCCGAGGTCACAATCACCACTCCGGTGCGGCCCGAAACGCGGGCATAGCCCTGTGCGGCGTGTATGGCACCCTGCTCGTGGCGGGTAAGGATATGCGTTATCGAAGAGGTGAAGTCAAAGAGCTTGTCGTATACCGGCATTATGGCCCCACCGGGGTATCCGAACACCCGGTCGACCCCTTCGGCAACCAGTCCGCGCATGAGCACTTCAGCGCCTGTAATTCGTTCGTTCATATATCATTAAGCTATATGCAGAAATAATGTCATGACTAAATGTCGGAGCGACGCACGCCCCCTTTGTCGGCCGATGTCACCATCGAGGCATAGGCACGCAGTGCGCGCGACACCTCACGCCGGCGCGAGTGTGGTGTGTAAGCCTCCTTCCCGCGGGCCTCTTCGGCCTCCCTGCGGGTGTGCAGCTCCTCGTCGGAGAGTTCTACCGTGATACTGCGGCGAGGAATGTCGATGGCAATCATATCGCCCGTGCGCACAAGCGCTATCGCCCCTCCGGCAACCGCCTCGGGCGAGACATGGCCTATGCTCAGACCCGATGTGCCGCCCGAAAAGCGGCCGTCGGTGACCAGCGCACACGCCTTGCCCAAGTGGCGCGACTTGAGATATGATGTGGGATACAGCATCTCCTGCATGCCCGGCCCACCCTTGGGCCCTTCGTATACAATCACCACCACCTCGCCCGGCCGCACCTCGCCTTCGAGTATGCCCTGCACGGCATCTTCCTGCGACTCATACACACGGGCCGGGCCGCGGAACTCGAATATCGACGAATCAACTCCGGCCGTCTTGACCACACAACCGTCGGGCGCAATATTGCCGCGGAGCACGGCAATGCCACCATCGGCACAATAAGCATTGTCGACCGAACGGATGCATCCCCTCACACGGTCGGTGTCAAGGTCGGCAAACATGGCCGACTGCGAGCCCAACACAAGGTTGCGCCCCCCGCCGGGAGCACTCAGCCAGAGCGAGCGCTGCTCATCGGCAAATTCTTGTCCCTCAGGCGCCCAGCGTTCAATCGCAGCACCCAGCGTGAGGCCGTCGACGCGCTTCACTGAGGTATCAATCAAGCCCTTGCAAGCCAACTGAAACATGATGGACAGGATGCCGCCGGCGCGGTTCACATCTTCAATATGATAATGGCTGTTGGGTGCCACTTTGCACAGCACGGGTATACGGCGCGAGAGTTCATCTACATCGGCAAGCGTGAAATCGGCCTCCGCCTCACGGGCTATAGCAAGCAGGTGCAGCACCGTGTTGGTAGAGCCGCCCATAGCTATGTCGAGGCTCATGGCATTGAGGAAAGCTGCTCTCGAAGCAATGCTGCGCGGGAGCACCGACTCATCGCCGTCGCGGTAATAGGCATAGGCATTGTCAACTATCAGACGGGCGGCCTTGCGAAACAGTTCCGCGCGGTTGGCGTGGGTAGCGAGCACGGTGCCGTTGCCCGGCAACGCGAGCCCTATAGCCTCGTTGAGCGAATTCATGGAGTTGGCGGTAAACATTCCTGAGCAAGACCCGCACGTGGGGCACCCCCACTGCTCGAGACTCGACACCTGCTCGTCGCTCACCGTTGTGTCGGCACTCTCCACCATAATATCTACCAGGTCGACGGCACGTGCGCCGATACGGCCGGCCTCCATTGGGCCTCCCGACACGAAAACGGCGGGGATATTCAGACGCATGGCTACCATGAGCATTCCGGGCGTCACCTTGTCGCAGTTCGATATGCAAATCATGGCGTCGGCCTTGTGAGCCTGCACCATATACTCCACCGAGTCGGCAATGAGGTCGCGCGACGGCAAGGAGTAAAGCATGCCGCTGTGGCCCATGGCTATACCGTCGTCAATGGCTACGGTATTGAACTCGGCAGCGAAGCATCCGGCCGCTTCAATCTCGGCCTTTACTATCTGCCCTATCTCATGCAGATGGGTGTGCCCGGGCACAAACTGCGTAAATGAGTTGACTATGGCTATCACCGGCTTGCCCAGTTGCGACGGCTGCATGCCGTTGGCGCGCCACAGGGCTCTTGCCCCTGCCATACGACGCCCCTGTGTGCTCTCGGAGCTGCGTAACGGATGAACATTCATTGTACCTAAATTATTTATCTTGGCACCCAACTTTAACTTTTTGCTACGTAATCGGCTCGATTACGGACTCAAAGTTACAATAATATTCGAATTAATGCCATTTATTGACAAATATTCACGTTTCGCCGCACAGAAAGATAGTGGCGGCGGAGCTCCTCGGGCAGCCGTTCGATAGCATATCTGAGCATAGTGCGCGGCATCACAGCGGCATAGGTGTCAAGAAAAGCCATAAGCTCGTTCATAGCGCCGTGCTTCCCCACCTCACGAAGCATCCAGCCGGTAGCCTTGTGCATGAGGTGGTGGGGATGTGCGAGTAATCGGGTGCACAGTTCCACAGCTTCGGCAGTGCGGCCGCCTCGTATGAGAGTCCAGGTAGACACCACGGCCACGCGCTGATGCCACAGCTCACCCTCCCTGTCGGCCAGACGGAACAGTATATCGCGCTCCGGCGGAAAGGCCAACACCCATTCGCCCAGTATCTTGGGCGCCACCAGGTCAACCAAATCCCAGTTGTTGCCTCTATGGAGTATTGATAGATAATAGTCTACAATCTCCTTCTTCCTGATTACGTCGCGTCGGCATTTGCGGAAAAGCCCTATGAGAAGGAGAAAGCCGGCGAGGCGCAATTCATGCCAGGGGCTCGAGGTGAGAGCATCCACATCGGCAATTGTGCACTCTCGGCCCAACTCCTTGACTATGGCCCGCGTATCGGGCACACGTATACCTAAGAACTTATCGCCGTAGCCATATTGGCCGGGAGCGGTCTGAAAGAAGCGCGACAGATGGGCGGCCTGCGTAGCATCGGCCATGGCCTCCATGCGGGCCGTAATTTGTGCTGAAACCGAGGGCATATCACATAATCGATTGGTGATATGCAAAGATAACAAAAAACGGCTATCCAAAGCAGCACCGATATACAGCCATCAGGTATAAATAGCACCACGGGCGCCGTGCTTTTCGCAGGGCGCCCGTGGCATATACTGAGGGAGTTCAGTTTAAAATCATTCAGCGTATTTCTTCACAATCACAGTGGCATTGTGGCCGCCGAATCCGAATGCATTCGAAAGGGCAGCTCTTACAGTGCGCTGCTGTGCCTTGTTGAAGGTGAAGTTGAGATTGTAGTCGATGTTCTCATCATCGTCGCCCTCTTCATGGTTGATTGTGGGGGGCACGATATCTTCCTGCACCGCCTTGATGCTGAAAAGTGCCTCAAGAGCACCGGTAGCACCGAGAAGGTGGCCGGTCATCGATTTGGTAGAGCTGATGTTGAGCTTGTAAGCGGCATCGCCGAAGAGCTCTACAATAGCTTTTACCTCGCTCACGTCGCCCACAGGGGTAGATGTGCCGTGCACGTTGATATAATCGATATCCTCGGGCTTCATACCGGCATCGTCGAGGGCCATTTTCATGGCGAGCTTAGCGCCGAGACCTTCGGGATGAGTGGCTGTGAGGTGATGTGCGTCGGCTGACATGCCACCGCCCACTACTTCGGCGTAGATTTTTGCGCCACGCGCCTTTGCATGCTCAAGCTCCTCGAGGATGAGCACTGCCGAGCCTTCGCCCATCACGAATCCGTCGCGCGACTTCGAGAAGGGACGCGAAGCAGTCATGGGGCTGTCGTTGCGGGTCGAGAGGGCGTGCATGGAGTTGAAGCCGCCTACACCTGCCGGGAAGATAGCTGCCTCGTCACCGCCGGTCACAAATACGTCGGCTTTGCCGAGACGTATGTAGTTGAAGGCGTCGATTATGGCGTTGTTTGATGAAGCGCAGGCCGAAACCACACCATAGTTGGGGCCGTGATAGCCGTATTCCATCGATATATGACCTGAAGCGATATCGGCAATCATCTTAGGAATAAAGAAGGGGTTGTATTTGGGGCCCTTTTCTTTATTTACCTCGTAGTAGCCTGCCTCCTCTTCGAAAGTGTGCAGACCGCCTATACCGGCAGCCACAATCACACCTACTCGGTTGCGGTCAAGATTTTCGCTTTGCTCAATACCGCTGTCGGCCACAGCCTGCTTGGCGGCAACCATGGCATACTGTGCGTAGAGGTCGAGCTGACGCACCTTGCGGCGGTCAGGTATATACTCGGCCACATTGAAGTCTTTGACTTCGCAGGCAAACTGGGTTTTGAACAGAGAAGCATCGAAATGGGTGATGGGACCGGCGCCGCTTTTACCGGCTTTGGCAGCTTCCCATGTGGAGGCTACGTCGTGGCCGAGCGGTGTGATGGCACCAAGACCGGTAACTACTACTCTTTTTAATTCCATGTGGATATAATATACTGTGTATGTGTGGAAATAGTTCTAAAAAAGTGAGGAGGGAGAATTGAAGGAAAACCTCAGGACAATTAGCCCTGATTGGCTTCGATGAAAGCGATAGCGTCGCCTACAGATTCGATTTCGTTGGCTTTCTCGTCAGGGATAGTGATGTTGAATTCTTTTTCAAATTCCATGATCAGCTCTACGGTGTCAAGGCTGTCAGCGCCGAGGTCGGTTGTAAACTTTGCGGTTTCGGTGATTTCGTTTTCGTCTACACCAAGTTTGTCAACGATGATAGCTTTTACACGATTTGCAATTTCTGACATAGTCTTTAATATTATGTGAGTAAAAAAATTAATTTGCGGTGCAAAGTAACAAATTATAATACAAATATCCAAACAAACCACCTACAACTATTTCGGCACGAGGTTGAATAAATGTTAACAAAGCGAAACTCCACCGCCGAAACTATTGTTGTATCGTAAAGGAACTATGTGCCGTATTTTTTCTAATTTTGCATTACCAACCATATTCAATACTCTGTAAAAATTTACATACCCGCAATGAAACTATTAAATCTTCTCACAGCCGCTTCGACCCTGAGCCTCGCCATGTGGAGCTGCTCGGGCCAATCAGATAATGCCAGCAACGAAGCCGCCTCTACGACTCCCCCCGACGTTAGCTGTATGGCATTCTCTCAAGACATCATTCAGGGCACCCGCTATTTCGAGGTCGACGATGCCGAACTCGACGGCGAAAAGTGTTTCATAACCTTCACCTGCGCTGTCGACTGGCCCCGATCGCTCGGCGAGTACGACCTTACTACCCTTCAGGACTCCGTGCTGCGCTTCGTAGGGGGCGCCCCCAATGGAAATTTATACGATGCTGTCGACAGGAATCTCTCCGACCTTGAACTGTTCGGCTATTCGAAAGCCACTCAGCTCGATTCGCTGCCCAAGGATATGACCGATGCAATGATGTTCAACAGCTACTACGCCGACACCAAAGTAGATGTGGCGGAGCTCACCGACGCATACATCACCCTCAACCTCGGCACAGAGATGTATTCGGGCGGCGCCCACGGCATGTACAGCTCCCAGGCACTCAGCTATGCGTCTGCCGAAGGTAAGATTGTGGACCTCGCATACCTCTTCAAACCGGGCCACGAGAAGCAGCTGGTTGCCGAAATAACCAACAGCATTGCACAGAGCCTCACCGACTCCGACGCAGCCAAGCTGAAAGAGATGCTGTTGGTCGACAGCATTCCCGTCAGCAAAAACGTAGGGCTGCAGGGAGGCATGATAGTGTTCCGCTACAACCCTTACGAAATACTTCCCTACAGCTGCGGTATGGTCGACGCAGAGGTATCGCCCTACTCCGTGCGTGATGCATTGACTCCTGAAGCCATAAAACTTCTCGGCGTAGAAGAATAACCCCCCCGGTCACTATTTTTAGTGACAATTTAATACATCTGAACTTCCTAACTTTGAGGCGTCCAATTCGGGCGCCTCAACTTGTTTATTACCATCAAATTCCAAACCATGCATAAATCATTACTCACATTATTCCTGTTATTCTCATTGTTTGTCAACGCCGCAACTTACGATTTCCATGACACTCAAT
Organism: Muribaculaceae bacterium; assembly: GCA_017620715.1. GTDB lineage: Bacteria > Bacteroidota > Bacteroidia > Bacteroidales > Muribaculaceae > Paramuribaculum. The sequence goes on from JAGAUN010000016.1 coordinate 14,593, forward strand.
TTTTCTACAAACGAATATCGGAGGCCGACAAGACGGTAGAATTAGTAGCCGGGGACGCCCCATATACCGGCGATATAGTATTGCCCGAGCATATCAACACCGGCGGACAAATCTATAGAGTGGTTCGTGTGGGAGTCGGTGCGTTTCGCGATTGCAGCGAAGTGACGTCGATACATATTTCATCATCCATCACACACATAGGCGAATATGCCTTCAGCGGCACCGCCATCACACGGCTCAGCATCCCGGCGAATGTAACCCGAATAGATGACAGAATATGTGCACAATGTGATTCCCTCAAAGAACTGATAATTGAGGATGACACAACCACTTTGGCTTTTAAGGCGAGCGATAATTTTATGTTTTATGGCTGCCCTATTTCAAAAGTATATATTGGCAGAAATCTCACATACAAGTACCGCGCCTCGTACCCCAACCCCAGAGCAGAGAGTCCGTTTGAATCAGTAGGGAGCACACTGACAGATGTTGAATTAGGCGATAACGTTACTGTGATCTATCACCGGATGTTCTCCAAATTTGAGTAAAGTCACCACGGTAACGATACCGTCAGGCGTTACCGAGATCGGAGAATATGCATTTTATGGTTGCGGAATAACGGCCTTAGATATTCCCAAAAATGTAACGAAAATCGGAGAATATGCTTTCAAGAATTCAGCGCTCAGAGAGATTACAATTCCCAAGACCGTCACAGAGCTCGGAGTAGCCCCTTTTACGGGTTGCAAATCTCTGACCAAAGCGACGCTGGCATGCCGGATAAATGCGCTCCCGGCCAGTTGCTTTGGCAGTTGCGAGAATTTAGAGGAGGTCATAATTTCACCCGGACCTACGTCCATCGGCAGTTCGGCCTTCGGCTCATGCAAGTCTCTTACCAGCATCTCTATACCCTCTACAGTGGTTGAAATTGGAGAAGGTGCATTTGGCAGTTCAGGCATAAGCAATATAGAATTGCCCGACGGTTTAACAGTACTGAAATTCGGAACCTTCAGCAGTTGCAAAAACCTCGCCTCCATATCTCTGCCCAAACATCTGAAAATGATAGGTCAACAAGTTTTCAAATATAGCGGTATCAGGAGCATCACAATCCCCGAAAAAGTCGATTCGATATCAGGCGATTGCTTCGCCAACTCAGCACTCGAAACAATTACGTTTAACGACAATCTGCGTACACTACCCTATAGGTGCTTCCTGGGGTGCACGCAACTTAAGAGTATAACATTCGGCAAAAATCTCACTAGGATTGCCGAGCGAGCCTTTCAAGATTGCACCGCTTTAAACTCCATTAATCTGCCGGAAGGATTAAAGACCATTGGCGCTTCAGCATTCTACGGTTGCTCATCGTTGTCGGAAATAACACTTCCTGATGATCTTGAAAAAATCGACGCGTCAGCATTCTCCTATACTGCTATCAAAGAGATTACCATACCGGGCAGCGTAACTTCTATAGGCACATACTTATTTAGTCAGTGCAAGAATCTTACTGCCGTTCATTTCCCTGACAGACTCACGTCTATTCCAACAGGTACATTCTACGCGTGCACATCGCTCAAATTCATTGATGCGCCACAATCAGTAGAGAGCATCGGAGACTATGCATTCCAAGGATGCTCAGCGCTGGAGCAGATTCCGGAGACGCCAAACCTTACGCAAATAGGCCGGCAAACATTTTATGGATGCAACGCACTCACAGAAGTTGAGCTAACCTCAACAACATCAAGTATCGGAGAACAGGCTTTCAGAGCGTGCAGTTCACTTAAAAGTGTGACCTTTTTATGCCCAAACCCAGCTCTCGGGAACGGGGTATTCTACGAGTGTAGTAATTTATCGGCCGTAAACCTCCCCTCTCGCCTCGCTTCGATTCCACAGTATATGTTTTATAAGTGCACCGCCCTCGGCGGCTTAGAGTTGCCTTCAACTATCACAAATATCGAGAGTTATGCCTTTGAGAGAAGCGCGCTGAATATCATAGTAATTCCGGATAATGTGGAAAACATCAGCACGTGTGCATTCATAAGATGTGGCAACCTGACATCGATACAACTTCCGGCATCAATTAAAGAAATTCAATCCTCAACATTTTACGACTGCAGCGCACTGACATCGATAACAATACCTGAAAATGTAACGAGAATCGGAGATCGGGCATTTTATAATTGCCGGGAACTGCTCAGAGTAGAGATGGGAGAGAATGTGGCAAACATAGGGCAGGAAGCCTTTTACAATGCCGGCAAAATCAAAGAGGTTCACGTGTATGCCACTACGCCTCCGAACGTTACTACAGATTTTGTCGGCGCAGTGTATACCAATGCTTTGCTGGTGGTGCCCGACGAATCGGTCGAGCAATACAAGGCTGCCGACAAATGGAGCAAATTCAGAATTATGGGCCGCGAAGAGTTTTCGGGAATCGATGATATCGAAGCTGACAGCAATGGCATCACAATCGCGACCGACGGGCTCTGTCTCAAAATAACCGGCAACAGCGGCGCCGTCAAAGTGGCCGTGCACAATCTCTCCGGCCGACAGGTATACACAGGCTGTGATGGCGAGATATTACTTCCCGAACACGGCGTATACGTGGTAACGATAAACAAGCAACGAATTAAAATCATGATATAAGGAGTGTGCCTGCTCTACTTATCATTAGCTCCCTAAAAAGATTAGCATTATGAAAAAACATATCGCCAATATAGCAATGCTCGTAGCCACCACGGTCACCGCGTTTGGTTCTGATACCGCAGTAGCAGGGACTGTGCTTGGCGGGGCGGTGCCTGAAGCCATAAAACTTCTCGGCGTAGAAGAATAATCCCCCCGGTCACTATTTTTAGTGACAATTTAATACATCTGAACTTCCTAACTTTGAGGCGCCTCCATCAAGGCGTCTCAACTCATTTTAAATCAATCTGATAATCACATTAAAATCTAAGGGATTGTCTAAAACTAATCATATACATCATGAACTATTTCAAACTAATCGCAGTCGGCCTTGCGCTGACATCTCTCCAGGCCACCAACGCCACTACCCCACAAGCATTCACTCCCGTAGAGCCAATTGAATTTAAACAAGATTTGTTTCAGCACAAACAAGAATATACGTTGTGGGATGATCTGAATACAGATAGCTTATGGGATTACGTAGACAAAAGTGTAGATATACAGTGGCCACGTACATACGGCAATTACAATCTCAAACCACTTCAGGATTCTCTTATGAAGGCGGCTTTTCCGGAATTTGCCAATAGCATCGACATCACCGAGGCCGTAAACAAATACCTTGCCGATACTACCGACTTCGCTCCTTTTATGTGTGAGTCAAGAAGTGTCAGCATCAAAATAGTCGACTATACCACAAGCTACATCACTTGTATCACTGATTTTTATTTCTGCTCAGGATTCAATTCTAATTATATCAGCACGCCAATGACATACATTTTAGAGTCGGGACGCCTGATGGATTATGGATGGCTGATTAAACCCGAATATGAGGAATGGGTGCTTAAAGAAGTACATCAACGCATGCTCCGACACTTTGAAGCGGAAACTGAGGCCGAGCTGAATGCGCGTGGACTCGGATTGCCGGATTTTCTACCGGACAATATATGCATCAAAAATGGAGAGATAGTATTTCACTATTTATCCAATTTCAATTACTATCCTTACCAAACAGGCTTACCGCACCGTTTCGAAACAGATATAACGCTCACTCCTTACGCACTGAAAGAGGCTTTGACTCCGGACGCATACAAGTTTTTCGGAATCGTTGAATACCCGGCAGATGCCGAGTGAGACCCATCAATAGAACTTGCGTATGCCCATTATCTCACGGGCTTCGGCGAGCGTGCGAGCAGCGCGCTCGCGTGCTTTTTCAGCGCCCTGACGGAGCACACGTGCTATGTAGGCGTCGTCGGCCGATATAGCCTCGATACGTTCGCGTATGGGGGTTGTAAGCGCCACAAGGTCGTCGGCAAGCTGCTTTTTGAGGTCGCCGTAACGTATCGAGCAATCGGCGTAGGCGTTGCGGAAATGCTCCACAACCTCGGGAGTTGAGGCCAGCTCGAGGAGCGAGAAAAGGTTGGCAATAGGCTGTGTGGGCTCCGAATTAGGCTCCGTGGGGCCCTGGTCGGTGACAGCACGCATCACCTTCTTTCGCAGGGTCTTTTCATCGTCTATGAGGTAAATGCAATTGCCCTCGCTCTTACCCATTTTGCCCGAGCCGTCGAGTCCGGGGACCTTTACAGGCTTGCCGCCGAAGTCAAAGTTGTAGGGCTCGGGGAAGAGGTCAACGCCATAGAAGCTGTTGAAGCGGCGTGCAAAACGGCGCGTGAGCTCGAGATGCTGCTCCTGGTCTTTGCCCACAGGCACCTTGCGGGCCTTCTGTATAAGTATATCCACAGCCATAAGTGTGGGATATGTAAGCAAGCCGGCATTGACACGCTTGTTTGACTCGTTGCCGATAATCTCGCGCTCAATGTCGTCGGAATCAGAGTGTATGCCCAGAGCCTTACGGGCCTTATCCTTGAACGATGCCGTGCGCATCAGCTCGCCGATACCCACATGCATATTGAGCAGAAGATAGAGCTCAGAAACCTCGGGCACATCGCTCTGCACAAAAATAGTAGACTTCTCGGGGTCGATACCAGCCGCGAGATACTCCACCACTATATTGCGCACATTGGCATGAAGCGCTTCGGGGTCGGGAGCGGTGGTCAGAGCATGAAGATCGGCTATAAAGAAAAGATTTTCGTAGTTGGGGTCCTCCTGCATTCTGACGAATTTGCCGAGAGCACCGAAGTAATTGCCTATATGCAAGTTGCCGGTGGCACGGATGCCACTGAGCACTATTTCTTTTTCGTTGTTGACTGACTGTGTCATATTTTGATATGGTGTGATTTTGTTTATTTACTGACTGAAAAGGGTGCTCTGCAATCTAAAAACGGTAACCGAGTGTAGCGTTGAGAGTAAGATTATGCACATTGGGGTTGTAGACGCCCGTATATCGTGCCGCGTTTTTGAAACCTATCTGAAACTGGGTGCCTACTATCAGATGGGGCCCGAAATTGAGCGATGTGGCCAGATGCAGACCAATATCGCCGCGATTGAACACATTTATATAAGTATCAGCCGAATGATAGTAGGGCGTGGAGATATTGACGCGTTCGGTCACAAGTTCGCCGAGGGAGTTTATCTCGCCCCTGAATATTTTTTGTTTCTGCCTGCCACCCAGACCGTAAGAGTAGTAAAAGCCGGCATCGATATTCCAGCGCACCGACTTGTCGACCTGAAAGCGCAGCGAGACAAACACAGGCACCGTGAGCCGGTATATCCGGTTGGTGATATATACCGTGCTCATGCCGCGGGGCTCGGTATCGCCAAGCACGAGCATGTCGATATTGTAATTGGTGCAGGTGAAGTCAATGGCCGTACCCACGCCCAGATATTCACGGATACCGAACACAGCGCGGGCACCTATGCCGAGATTGGCGCCCATGTCTACGTTAAGATTCTCGAGGCGGGGTATCATGCTGCCGTAATTTTGGGTAACGGAGCCCGCTCCGCCAAGCAGATGCACGTCGGCTTCGATAAACCGCGATGCGGGAGCCTTGTCGAGCTTGAGCTCGGCAGCCTCGGCAGCAACCGGGAAAAGGAGTGCGATGACGCCGGTGACAAATGTAGATATTCGCATTTCAGGAAAATTTGCGCGTAAAGGTACAAATTTTTCACATAGATAAGACCCCGGCCGCAAATAAACGTAATATTATAATATTAATGCGTGCGGATTTTTTGTGGAGTGAATCAAAATTACTACCTTTGCAGGCCGATTATATCCAAATCAAATCACTCTGGCCCAGTTACCCCGATGCCTCTGGCCGGGCATAGAGGCGACAAAGCCGGCAAAAACTAACTAATTAACAATTAATTACAGAAGTGGATACTTTAAGTTACAAAACCATCACTCCCAACGCTAACAGCGTTGAACATCAGTGGGTGCTTATCGATGCCACCGGGCAGCATCTCGGCCGTCTTTGCTCAAAAGTAGCCAAGATACTCCGCGGCAAGAATAAGCCTTCCTACTCACCCAACGTAGAGTGCGGCGACAACGTGATTATCATCAACGCCGACAAAGTAGTGCTCACCGGCAAGAAAATGACCGACCGCACCTACTACACCTTCTCAGGCTATCCCGGCGGCCAGCGCGAGCTCACCCCCGAAGTACTGATGAAGAAATCGTTTAACAAGCATCTCAAACCCGGCAGGCACCCCCTCTTCATCAAGGTGGTAAAGGGAATGCTCCCCAAAAACCGTCTTGGCAGCCGTCTTATCGAGAATATGCATGTATACAATGGCCCCGAACATCCCCATCAGGCACAGGAGCCGGTAGTAATCGACATCAACACAATTAAATAAAGCCAGGAAGTATGGAAACAGTAAATGCAGTAGGCCGCAGAAAGGCCGCCGTAGCCCGCGTAATAGTAAAAGACGGAAACGGTGCTATCACTATCAACAAGCGCCCGCTTGAAGTATACTTCCCCTCGTCGATTCTTCAGTATATCGTAAAGCAGCCCCTCAACGCCCTTGAATCGGCTGAGAAATACGATATCCACGTAAACCTTGACGGTGGCGGCTACAAAGGACAGGCCGAAGCTCTTCGTCTGGCCATAGCACGCGCCCTGGTGAAAATCAACCCCGACGACAAGGCAACCCTCCGCGCACATGGCTTCATGACCCGCGACCCGCGCGCTGTAGAGCGTAAGAAACCCGGTCAGCCCAAAGCACGCAAGCGCTTCCAGTTCTCCAAGCGTTGATATCGCTTCTTATCGGCCCGCAGCCCCTATTGCAGCATAGCCGCGTAGAGGCAGAGCAGCCTACCAAATATCTGTTTAGTATCTAAATTTTGCAGATGGAGGCGACACAAGCGCCAATACTCCCTACCGCAAAGTTGTAATGCTGAAAAAAGACAAGAACGTAAACAATCCAATTAAACAAAACAATGTCAACACCCACATTTGAACAATTCGTAGAAGCAGGTTGCCATTTCGGACACCTCAAACGTAAATGGAATCCTGCCATGGCTCCCTATATCTTTATGGAGCGCAACGGTATCCACATAATCGACCTCTACAAGACAGCTGCGAAGCTCGAAGAGGCCGCTGCCGCACTGAAGAGCATAGCCAAATCAGGCAAAAAAGTACTCTTTGTGGCAACTAAAAAACAGGCCAAACAAGTTACCGCCGACAAAGCCCAGTCAATCGGAATGCCCTACGTGATAGAGCGCTGGCCCGGCGGTATGCTTACCAACTTCCCCACCATACGCAAAGCCGTGAAGAAGATGACCGGTATCGACAAAATGATAAGCGACGGCACCTTCGACAACCTTTCAAAGCGTGAAAAACTCCAGATTACACGTCAGCGTGCAAAACTGGAGAAGAACCTGGGTTCGATTGCCGACCTCAACCGTCTGCCCTCAGCCCTCTTCGTAGTCGACGTGCTGAAAGAGCGTATCGCCGTAGCCGAAGCCAATCGTCTCGGCATACCCGTGTTTGCTATGGTCGACACCAACTCCGATCCCAGCAATGTAGATTTCGTAATTCCTTGCAACGACGACGCCTCCAAGTCAATTGATCTGGTACTCTCAACAGTATGCGAAGCCATCAACGAAGGTCTGGCCGAGCGCAAAGTTGAGAAAGAGGATGCTCCCGCCGAAGCAGCTGCCGAGGCCGCTCCCCGTCGCGAACGTCGCCGCGTGAGCCGTGTGGTTCGTCAGGAAGCCGCAGAAGCTCCCGTAGCTGAGGCACCC
>JAGAUN010000017.1 GCA_017620715.1 Muribaculaceae bacterium
GATAGAGACGCGTCGCCGCAAGGTGGCCCGCATAGCCTGCGATATACCCGCACAGGAGGTGATAGAGGCCGGTGTACCCACCGACACACTGCTTGTGGGCTGGGGCGGCACTTACGGCCATCTGCGCACAGCCGCCGCCGAGCTTACAGCCGAGGGTGTGCCCGTTGACCTGGTGCAGCTGCGCTATATCAACCCGCTGCCCGCCAATATGGGCGAAATATTCGCACGCTACAAGCGCGTGATAGTGGCCGAGCTCAACACCGGCATGCTTGCCGACTATCTGCAGAGCCGCTTCCCCGAGGCACACATAGAGCGAATAAACAAGGTGCAAGGCCAGCCCTTCATGGTAGAAGAGGTGGCCGAGGCCGTAAAACGTATCATCAACAGCTGAGCCACACCATGCAAGAGACACATAATTACACCCCTCAGGAATACAAGAGCGACCAGCCGGTGCGCTGGTGTCCCGGTTGCGGCGACCACGCCATACTCAACTCGCTCCACAAAGCCATGGCAACCCTCGGCATCGCCCCCCACAACACTGCCGTGATTTCGGGCATAGGATGCTCGTCGCGTCTGCCGTATTACATGAACACCTACGGTTTTCACACCATACACGGACGCGGTGCGGCCGTGGCTACCGGCGTGAAGATAGCCAACCCCGAGCTGACCGTATGGCAGATTTCGGGCGACGGCGACGGTCTGGCCATCGGCGGCAACCACTTCATACACGCCGTGCGCCGCAATATCGACATAAACATACTGCTGCTCAACAATAAGATATACGGCCTGACCAAGGGCCAGTATTCGCCCACATCGGCCCGAGGATTCGTGTCGAAATCGTCGCCCTACGGCACGGTCGAAGACCCGTTTATCCCCGCCGAATTAGTGTTTGGCGCCCGCGGCAACTTCTTTGCCCGCAGCATCGATGTGGAGCTCGGCGTGACACAGGAGTGCCTCGTGGCCGCCGGACGTCACCACGGCACCGCCGTGACCGAGATACTGCAGAACTGCGTGATATACAACAACGGCATACACTCGCCCATCACCGACCGCCAGTATCGCCCCGACCGCACCATACACCTGGAGCACGGCAAGAAGATGCTCTTCGGCAAGGATAAGGAGAAGGGCATTGTGCAGGACGGTTTCTACCTCAAGGCTGTAACTCTGGGCGAGGATGGCTACACCATCGACGATGTGCTCGTGCACGACGCCCACACCCCCTCCAACTTCCTGCATCAGCAGCTGGCCATGATGGACGGCACAGAGCTGCCCCTCGCCATAGGCGTGATACGCGACGTTGACGCTCCCACCTACAACGACGCCCTCGACTCCCAGATACGCGAGGTGCGCACAGCCAAGGGATTCGACTCCCTGCGCTCGATGATACTGGCCGGCGACACCTGGACGGTGGAATAACGCCCCGCCCCCACAGCAGGCTTATCCCTTCGACATATTTCACATTGCATAAAAAGAGGCGCCCCCGCACAACTGAGTGCGAGGGCGCTGATTTTTCAGGCCCGGCGTAGAGCCCGATGCGGGGGAGTGCTTACTCTTCGGCTTCCTTCATGTTGTGGAATACATTCTGCACATCCTCATCCTCCTCAAACTTCTCGAGGAGCTTCTCTACGGCAGCGCGCTGCTCTTCTGTAACCTCCTTGAGATCGTTGGGGATACGCTCGAATTCCGACGAGATAATCTCGTAACCGTTGTCTTCGAGATACTTCTGGATGTTGGAGTAGTCTTCGAAAGCGCCGTAAAGCACTATTTCCTCCTCGTCGGCCTCGAGCTCGTCGACGCCGCAGTCAATCAGTTCCAGTTCGAGTTCTTCGATATCTTTTCCCTCCACGGGCTTGATTTTAAACACGCTCTTGTGTTCGAAGAGGAACGAGAGCGAGCCCTGTGTGCCGAGCGAGCCGTTGTGCTTGTTGAAGTAGGAGCGCACGTTGGCCACGGTGCGGGTATTGTTGTCGGTGGCGGCTTCGACCACAATGGCTATACCATGCGGCCCGTATCCTTCGTATACAATTTCCTTGTAGTCGCCGGCATCTTTGTCGGTAGCCTTCTTGATGGCACGCTCCACAGTGTCTTTGGGCATGTTGGCGGCCTTGGCGTTTTGCATCAGCGCGCGCAGACGGGGGTTGCTGTCGGGGTCGGGACCGCCCGCTTTGGCGGCTATGGTTATCTCCTTGCCGATGCGTGTGAAGGTGCGCGACATATTGCCCCAGCGTTTGAGCTTGCGGGCTTTGCGGTATTCAAATGCTCTTCCCATGAGTGTGATGTATAGTATATTTTGTTTAGTAATTGAATTATCGGAGTGTTGCGCCGAGCTGTTTCTGCAGATTGGCTATGATTTTGGCCATTACGGCGTCAATCTGGCGGTCTTGCAGTGTTCGTTCGTCGTCCTGTAGGGTGATGTTGATGGCGTACGATTTCTTGCCCTCGGGCAGGTTTTTGCCCTCGTAGACGTCGAAGAGGCTTACGCCGCGCAGCAGCTTGCGCTCGCTTGAGCGTACGGTCTGCTCAATCTGCTGCATGGTCACGCCCTTGTCGACGAGCAGAGCCAGGTCGCGGCTCACGGCCATTGTCTTGGGGAGGGGAGTGGAGCTCACCTTGTGGCGCGAGGCAATTCTGACCATCTCGGCCCATTCGAGCTCGGCATACATCACCTCCTGCTTGATGCCGCAGAGCTGCAGTTCGCGACGGGCTACGATGCCGAGCGAGCCGAGGTATTTGCCCGAGCGGGCGGCAATGTCGAGGCCGGCGGCGAAGATGGCCGACTGTGTGGGGGTGAGTTTCAGCTCGGCGGGGTTGATGCCGATGCGTGCGAAGATATTCTCGACAATGGCGCGCAGGTGGTATACCGAAGCGTCGGCGCCGGCTTCGAGCCACGATGCGGGGCGTATCTTGCCGGTGAGCCAAAGGCCGAGGTGCGATGTCTCGCTATAGGGGGCCAGAGGTGCCTCGGCGGTGGGCTGAGCCTCGGGGTTGAAGCGGTATACATGTCCCATCTCGTAGAACATCAGATTTTCGGCGCGACGGTTGACGTTGTGCGCTATCGATTCGAGACCGCCGTAGAGCAGCGTCTGGCGCATCACGCTCAGGTCGGCGCTCAGGGGGTTGAGCAGGCTTACGCAGCGGTCGGCCGGGTATGCCTGGGAGTCGGTGTAGTAGCGCACGGCAGTGAGCGAGTTGTTGAGAATCTCGTTGAAGCCCTGTGCGGTGAGCTGCTCCGATATGAGGTTGGTGAGGGCGCAGTCGATGTCGGCCTGCGACTTGAACGAGAGCGACGAGTGCACCGTGGTGCCCATCTCCACATTGTTGTAGCCGTAGATGCGCAGTATATCCTCAACCACGTCGCAGGGGCGCTGCACATCCACACGGTATGTGGGCACGCGGAGGTGCGCCTCGGAGTCGGTTGCGGCAGTCACATCCATCTCGAGCGAGCGGGCTATGGCGAGCATCGTTTCCGAAGGGATTTCCTTGCCTATGAGGGTGCGGGCGTAGTTGAAGTCGAGAGTCACGTCGAATGGCATCACCGGCTCGGGGTATATGTCGACGGGAGCGCCGCATATCTCACCGCCGGCAATCTCCTTGATGAGCAGGGCGGCGAGCTTGATGGCGTAGAGAGTGATATTGGGGTCGGTGCCGCGCTCGTAGCGGAACGAGGCATCGGTCTGCAGGCCCTGGCGGCGGGCCGTCTTGCGTATCGATGTGGGGTTGAAATATGCCGATTCGAGGAAAATGTCGGTGGTCTGCTCGGTGACGCCCGACTCTATGCCGCCGAATACCCCGGCTATGCACATGGGCTTGGTGGCTGAGCAAATCATCAGGTCGGCCTCCGAGAGTTTGTGTTCCACGCCGTCGAGAGTAACGAAGGGTGTGCCTTCGGGGCAGTGGCCCACCATTACCTTACCGCCGTCGATTTTGGCGATGTCGAAGCAGTGGAGCGGCTGACCGAAGCCGTGGAGTATGTAGTTGGTGATATCGACTACGGCATTGATGGGCCGCTGGCCTATGGCCGTGAGACGGTTTTTGAGCCACTCGGGACTCTCGCAGTTGTGTATGCCGCGTATGGTGAGGCCGGTGTAGCGGGGGCACGCTTTATAGTCGAGCACCTCTACGGGTATGGCGCCGTCGGGGCGGTCGGGAGCGAAAGCGTCGACCGAGGGACGCGATGCCTCAAGAGCGTCGGAGTGGCATTTGCTCCATGCCGAGAGGTCGCGTGCCACACCGTAGTGGCTTGCAGCGTCGATGCGGTTGGGGGTGAGGTCGACCTCGAGCACATAGTCGGATGTGAGGCCGAAATACTCGGCCGCAGGGGTGCCGGGCTTCACTTCGTCGGCAATCACAATGATGCCGTCGTGCGAGGTGCCCACGCCTATCTCATCTTCGGCGCAAATCATGCCGAACGATTCTACGCCACGTATCTTTGACTTTTTGATTTTAAATTCCTTGTCGCCGTCGTAGAGCGTAGTGCCTACGGTGGCTACCACAACCGTCTGGCCGGCCGCCACATTAGGCGCGCCGCACACTATCTGTGTGGCCTGACCGTCGCCGAGGTCAACGGTGGTGATGTGCAGGTGGTCGCTGTCGGGGTGCTCCACGCAGGTGAGCACCTTGCCTATCACCAGGCCGCGCAGACCGCCGCGTATGCTTTCTACCTCCTCTACCGAGCCTGTTTCGAGTCCGATTGAAGTGAGGGCTTCGGCCAGCTGCTCGGGCAAGAGGGTAACGGGTATGTAGTCTTTAAGCCAATTGTAAGAAATATTCATTGTATATAAAAATGTGTAGCTATTGGTTTCAGAGGTGCAAAGGTAGCAAAATTATTTCACAACCACACGTCGCGAGAAGTCGTCGACCACAACAATATAGAGGCCCTTGGCGAGCTCAAACGAGTGTTCGCCCGGCTCGAGGGTGTCGCTGATGTGGGCAATGCCGTCGATGCTGTAAACGGTGACGTGCTTGGGCTCCTCCTTGACTTCGACAACGAGGTGCGAGTCGCGGCAGAAGGCATCCCAAGAGTGGTAATAGAGCTCTTCGATAGCCCCGAGTTCCGAATAGTTGGTTATGGCGATGTTGTCGATAAGCCAGCGGCCTGACGATGACGACGATTCGAATTTGATTCGGGCCTCGCCCGGTACGTTGAGTGTTGTAGTGTATGTTTTGGAGGTTGTCTCGCTAATGGTATAGTCGGCTCCTTCAATCCATGTAGAGCCGTTGTCGGTGCTGTAATACAGGGTGAGAGCAACCGAGGCATCGTTGGCGTTTGGCCATTTGGCTACGTCGAAGGTCACGGTGCCGAGTCCGCCGGCTTTGTTTTCGTTCATGGCTATTGAGGAACCGCTGTTTTTCATGCGAAGGGCCGTGGTCTTGTTGAATGCCTTATCCTGAGAGGTTGTGCCGAAGCCGCCCTGTGTAACTTTCCATGAGCAGGCAGTGCCTTGGAATGTTGTGCTGGAATAAGCTTTGACCGCTGTGGTGGGATTTTCGACTCCCTCCCAGTCTTCGATGAATGATGCGGGGGCCGGGGTGTCGGTGACGGTGGCTGTGGCTTCGGCATTGTCGTTGGTGTAGGCGTCGCACGACACGGTGATGAATGTGGAGTAGGTGTCGGCTACGGCCGAGAGCACGCGCAGATAGAAGCGGTCTTCGCCCGTGGTGAGGGAAGTGAATGTATCCCAGTTCGACTTGTCGGTCGATACCTGGAAAGGAGCGTCGACCTCAACGGTGATGTCCTCAGAGATATTGTCGATTTCGAGGAGAATCTCGGCGGCGTCGGAGGGTGTGCCGGTTGTGGTCTCGAAAGCGAGTGTGCCGTCGAACAGCACACCTATGTAAGGAATGGCGTCGGCAGTGGTGGCGCTCTTCACCGCAGAGGTGAGGCTGCCCGATGTGAGGTAGAAGGTGTATTGGGTAAGGGGGTCGAGGCCGGTCACTTCGTAGTGTCCGGTTGAGGCAGTTACGCTTTTGGGGTAGCCGGGCACATACTCGGAGCCCTGCTTTACGTGGAGGGTATAAGAGGTGGCGTCGTTGAGGTATACCCAGCGTACCATAAACGATTCATTGGATATTGATGAGGCGTCGTAGATGGGGAGACCGTCCTCAACGGTACATGTTACTGTGACTTCGGAGGTGAGGTCGCCGCACACAATGTTGAGCGAGCCCTCAATGTCGCCCGCAGTGGCGGAGTTGACAGTGAGCGTTACGTTGTAGCCCTGGTTGACCTGGGCCGGGGTGAGAGTGGCGGGGGTGACGGAGAGTGCCGATGAGCCGGAGACAAAGAGATAGGCGGTTTCGGCAATGTCGCTGCCCTTTACCATCACTTTCTGTGTGCGGGCTATTCCGGCAGCCGCGTAGCCGAGGGCGATGGTGGAGCCGTCGGACGGCTGGGTGAGCTTGGGTGTAGCTGTGGTGGTTGAATACCAGGGGGTGCCTACCTTGTTGCCCCAGATATATTCGGCGAGCTCGGGGTGGTCAATGAAGGGGTTGCGGTTGTTCTGGCGGGCATAAACCGCTTCCTGACGGTCGAGCTCCTTCTGACTCACCTCGTCCATGCGGGTCCATTTCATGAGCAGGTTCACTGCCCATGTCTTAAATGCCGGGTAGCTGTTGCCGGCGAGCATGTCGCTGCTCCAGCCCGAGATGCGGTCGTTGTAGCAGGCTGCCATGTAGAAATATGAGCGTGCAAAGTCGCCCTTATACATATCGTCGGGCTCGAATACCGTGCCGGAATATCCCGAGAAAGTGCTTGAACCGAGACGTCCCAAAGCCTTTACACCGCCCGACGATGCCACATAGGTGCCGTTGGCGCACTCGCCGAAGGGGAAGTTGGAGCGCTGACCGTTGACTTTGCCGTCGGTAGGATAGATATGGAAAGCGTCAGATACCATAGGCGAGGCATCGTCGAACCAGCTCTTGGGAAATGAGTGTTCGCGGTTGTAGCAGTCGCCGATGTTGGTGTAATTGCCGCACTGCTCATTGCCGGGATTCCAGCGCTTGGTTGAGTACATATCCCAAATTTTACCGTTCTCGTCGATATCTGAGGTCTTGTAAAGATCCCACAGACCTTTGTAGGATACCGTTGTATGTGAGGTGATGGTAGTATAGAGGGCTTCGAGAAGGGCTTGCCCCGTTTTGCCCTCGCATTTGTCGTAATAACCCGAGGGAATGGCGGCCGAAACACTTAGCCCCGAGCCGAGCAAGATGGCGGTGATTGCCGATAACCTATTAAAAAGTTTCATATAGTTGAAGCAGAAAGAGTGATTTAATTGGGAATAAGCCCACAAAGTTAATATTATTTAATGGTACGCAGTGCAGTGAGAGCGTTAAATTATTAAATTTAATTTGCTACCTTTGTGGTTGTGAACCAAACTCCGTCGACATCGGGCACAGTACCTACGCTTTACCTCATACCATCGGCTATGAGCGATGCTCCGGTGCAGGATGTTATGCCGGCTTTCAATTTAGCTATTGTCAAGGAAATACGGCATTTTATTGTGGAGGATTTGCGCACGGCGCGGCGATTTCTCAAACGCGTGGACCGCAGCATCGATATCGACTCTCTCAGCTTTGCCCTGCTCAACGAGCACACCTCGCCGGCCGATGTGCCCGCTATGCTCGCCCCGATGGAGCGAGGCGAGGATATGGGTGTGATGTCGGACGCCGGCTGCCCCGCCGTGGCCGATCCCGGCGCCCTTGCCGTGGCTGAGGCACAGCGCCGCGGTTATCGCGTACGGCCTCTCGTAGGCCCCTCGAGTATATTGCTCGCCCTGATGGGCTCGGGCTTCAACGGCCAGAGCTTCACATTCCGCGGCTATCTTCCCGTAGAAGCGCCGGCGCGTACTGCTGCCCTCAAGGAGATGACACGCGAGATAACGCGTTATCGCCGCACCCAGATTTTTATCGAGACCCCGTATCGCAACAACCGGCTCCTGGCCGAACTGGCATCGGCGCTTCCCGGCGAAATGCTGCTGTGTGTGGCCTCCGACATAACCGGCGAGCGCGAGAGCATCATCACACGGCCATTGCGTCAGTGGCGCACGGCTACTTACGACTACGGGCGTATTCCCGCCATATTTCTTCTATATCAGTAGTTGAGGATTGCAATGGCAAAGCGAGTGAAATATTACAGTCAGTATTCAACGGAGCAGCCGGGCCTTTTCGACGATGAGACCCCGGCCGACCAGCCCGACTTTACAGTCAATATCACACCGTCGGAGCGCAACGTATCCACCGGGCCCGCACCCGACAGCGACGTGCTCCCCGAGCCGGTGCGGCGCGATACCATCTCGTTTATCAGTTTCGGCTCAGGCAGTTCGGGCAATTGCTCCTATATAGGCGACAGCAGTTGCGGATTTCTTATCGATGCCGGCGTTGACCCCAAGCAGGTGTGGGGCACACTCGCTCACCACTGCATACGTCCGGAGGCAGTGCGCGGCATCTGTCTGACACACGACCACTCCGACCACGTGCGCTATGTGTATTCGCTCGTGCGCAAAAATCCCCATATTGCTATATACTGCACGCCCAAAGTGCTCAACGGCATGCTGCGCCGCCACAGCCTCTCGCGCCGCATAAAGGACTATCACCGGCCTATCTACAAGGAGTTTCCGTTTACCATAGGTAACTTTGAAATTACCGCCTTTGAGGTGAGTCACGACGGATCGGACAATGCCGGATTTTTCATCACCCACGGCGACCATACCTTTGCCATAGCTACCGACCTGGGACATGTGACCGACCGTGTTGACCATTACATGCGCCGGGCTCGCTATGTGATGATAGAGAGCAACTACGATGCCACTATGCTTGCCAACGGCCCCTATCCCATACACCTGCGCGGACGCATAGCCGCACCCAACGGCCACATGGACAACTGTGACACCGCGCGGTTTCTGCGCGAGCTCTACACTCCCATGCTCACACATGTGTTTCTGTGCCATCTGAGCAAAGACAACAACACTCCGGCCACCGCCCTGCGCGCTTCGGCCGAGGCCCTGGCCGAGGCGGGCGCCAACGTTGTCGACCGCCCCATAGTGCCGGGCGCCGACGGCGCTATGCCCTGCGTGCGCCTGGTGACTCTGCCCCGCTACGATGCCAGCCCCATGTACGTGCTGCGCATAAAGTAGTGTCAAGGGCAACAGTAGTGTAGCTTCTCCAACTATTTTTTTAATACTTTTGCAATATTTAATACAAATATTTATTTGTAACTTTGCGGCGTGAAGTTATAGAGTGCATTGTGCACCTGCGTGTCAAGACCAACCAAAATAATTATATAATTATCACAATTTCAACCCAATTTCCCAATCAATCATTATGAAGAGACTGCTTCTCTTAGCCAGTGCGATTTGGCTTGCGTGTGCAGCTGCGGTTGCTGCGCCCAACACCCAATGTACCGGACAGGTAGTCGACGAAGCCAATGAGCCCCTGGTAGGCGCTACAGTAGCCGCCGTGGGCACACAGGTTGTAGCCGTAACCGATGTCGACGGTAATTTTAAAATCAGTGTACCCTCGGGGTGCAAGCAATTGCGTGTCACATACATAGGTTTCAAAGACCATGAAGTGGCAGTGCAGCCCTCTGTAGGCGTCGTGGTTATGGTGCCCGATTCTAAAGTGCTCAGTGACGTAGTGGTGACACAGTCGTTGGGCAAGACCCGCGAGACACCTGTGGCCATGTCGACCATCTCCGCTCAGGAAATCGAATTCAAACTCGGCAACCAGGAACTTCTCGAAGTATTGAAAACCACCCCCGGCGTGTATACCCGCTCTGAAGGCGGCGGCTGGGGCGATGCCAAGACACGTATGCGCGGCTTTACCAGCGAAAACGTGGCTATGCTCATCAACGGTATCCCCGTCAACGATATGGAATGGGGCGGCGTGTATATGAGCAACTGGGCCGGTCTTTCGGAAGTGGCTTCGTCGATTCAGACACAGCGCGGTCTCGGTGCCACCATGCTCTCGACCCCTTCGATAGGCGGTACCATCAATATCACAACCCGTACCATCGACGTTGAAAAAGGCGGATCGGTATGGTATGGAATGGGCAACGACGGCATGAACACAATAGGCCTTAAACTCTCGACCGGCCTTATGAAAAACGGTTGGGCAGTGACCGTGCTCGGCTCGCGCCGCTGGGGCGACGGATATATTCAGGGCACCGCATTCGATGCCTACAACTGGTTTATCAACGTCACCAAACGCATCAACGACCGTCATCAGATAGGATTCACAGCTTTCGGCGCCCCGCAGTGGCACGACCAGCGCAGCTACCAGAACGGCCTCAGCGTGATGGGCTGGCAGGGCGTGTCAGACTGGATGGCGGGTGAATCGCCCTATCGTTTCAACCCCACTTTCGGTTACCGCAGCAACGGTGAGAAGTTTAATATCAACCACAACTTCTACCACAAGCCCCAGATGGCCCTCAACCACATCTGGCAGATCAACGACCTCTCGTCGCTCTCTACTTCGGTATATGCATCAATCACCTCGGGCGGCGGTTACACCGGTCTCGGCCGCAAGGTATATTATGTCGACGGCTCTTTCGACGACTACAGCAGCTCGTGGTTTGGCGCCAACAACGGTGTGCTCAACAATCAGTTCCGCTCGCCCGAAGGCTGGGTTGACTACGGTAAAATCGAAGAGATGAACGCCGCTTCGACCACCGGTTCCAACATGGTAGTGGGCAAACAGAACAACGCCCACTCCACATTCGGTCTCATCTCTTCGTACAAGAAGATATTCAACTTTAAAAACGGCGACCGTATCGACTTTACCGGAGGTCTCGACATACGCTACTATGTGGGTCACCATCAGACAAAGATAGCCGACCTCTTCGGCGGCGAATACTACATAGACAATACCAACCGCAGCAAAGTGCAGGCATTCAACAATGCAGAACACAACCGCGACAACTTCGACTGGGTTTATGAGAAACTCCATGTGGGTGATGTGGTTGACCGTGACTACGACGGCTTTGTGGCTCAGGAAGGCGCATACGCCCAAGGCGAATACACCTTGCTCGACAAGCGCCTCAATCTTGTGCTCTCCGGCGCCATCAACGCCAACTCATACTGGCGTAAAGATTACTACTATTACGATGCCGCCCACTCACGTTCGGCAACAAAAACCTACTGGGGCGGTACCATCAAGGGCGGTGCCAACTATAACATCGACGCTCACAACAACGTATTCTTCAATGCAGGCTATATAAGCCGTGCGCCCTTCTTCAGCTACGGCGTGTTCCTCTCGGCGCAGCGTTCCAACATCGTCAATCCCGATGCCCGCAACGAGAAGTGCTATTCGTTTGAACTCGGTTACGGCTATCATTCTCCTGTTCTGGCCATCGACCTCAACGGCTACTACACCAAGTGGCTCGACAAGACTATGACCAAGGGTGATCAGATTGACCCCGCCAAAGCTAAGGACGGTTCTACCTACTACTACTTCGCCATGAGTGGCGTCGACGCCCGTCACATGGGTATAGAACTTGCCTTGAAATACAAACCCGTACGCTGGTTTGAGTTCGACGCAATGTTCTCAATTGCCGACTGGCAGTGGGATTCGAACGCTTCGGGTTACTTCTACAACCAGAACGGCGCTCCACTGGCTAATACCAACGGTACCATAGCCTCCGGCATACTTGCTCCCGACCACCTATGGGCAACACTTAACCAGAAGGGTGTGAAAGTGAGCGGCTCAGCTCAGACCACAATGTCGTATGGCGTAACCTTCCGTCCGTTCAAAGGTTTCCGTATCGGTGCCGACTGGACAGCTTATTTCCGCAACTATTCCGATATTACCCTCTACGCATCCAACCTGCCGCAGAACGCAGTGCTCGAACCCGGCACTCCCTGGCGTATTCCATGGGGCAATGTTCTCGACCTCAATGCTTCTTACCGCTTTAAATTAGGCAATCTCGACGCCACTGTATACGGCAACGTCAACAACCTCTGCAACTACAACTACGTGACTCAGGCGGAAACCGGTCTCGGCAAAGTGGGCACATGGGACAACGCTTACCGTGTATTCTATTCGTTTGGCCGCACCTACAGCCTCAAACTTAAAGTTAATTTCTAATCCCCTCAATCAGAGTTTTATAATATGAAACAATATATCAATAAGTTTCTGCTCCTTTCGGGTTGCGCGCTGGCTTTTGCCGCTTGCGACGAGAACTCGTGGAACGACAAGCTCGACGGTTTCGAAAAGCCCATCCCGGGCGATGTGCAGACCGGTATCGAATACACCCTGACCGCCGACGACTATAAGCTGCTGGCAACCAATTCGACCAATAAGGCACTTGCCGGCGAGGCACTTGCCTCGGCTCTCAGCGCCGTAGGCAGCCAGGGATATTTTACCGATAAAATTCCCGCAGCCACTTACATTCCCGCCCTTCTGAGCGATCCCTACTTCCCCTATTTCGCTCTCTCCGATGGCTCATCTATAAAAGTGACCTATCAGGAGACCGCCGCCATGCCAAAGCAGGTGGAGGATATGGTCAACGCCGAGAAATATACCGTGACCGAAGATGACTACAAGGCAGTATGGGAAAGCGACGAGAACTATACCACTTCGTTTGCTCCCGCACATCCGGCATCGCACGCTATTCCCGCGCTGCTCAAGGAAAAATATCCTGCCGCAGCCGATGGCGACTATATGATTGTTAACTACAACACATCGACAGTTGACCCCGACTTCGGTACTCCCGAACCTGAATTCGAGCTCTCGAACGTGCTCGGCACAATAGCCAAAGACGATGCCGTTGATATAAAGGGTTATGTTGCCGCGGTAAGTACACAGGGCCCGATAGTATGTGATGCATCCGGTTCGGTATTCGCTTTCAGAGTTACCAACAACAACGACCTCAAAGTAGGCGACCGGGTGGAGATTTCGTCCACAATCGATACCTATAATTATGGTTTTCAGGTGAAGCAGGGTAGCACCGCAACTGTAGTGGGCACTCAGGAAGTGACTTATCCCGCCGCCAAGACCTGGACCGGAGCGGAAATAGACCAGTATGTAGCTGATGCCATGGCTGCCGGCGCAACTCCCGTTCGCCCCGTTTACTCCAAGTTTACAGGCACAGTGGCCGTATCGGGCAACTATATAAATATCAAGCTCGACGGCACAACCGTGCAGGTAAGCCCCTACGGAGCAACCGACGCTGTGAAGGACGCTCTGCCCAACGGCGCCAACGTAACCTTCGAGGGTTATGTGATGGCAATCGCTTCAAAAGGCAAATATCTCAACACCATAATCACCAAGATAGGCGACAAATCGATTGCCACTATGAGCGCTCCCGCCGCTTCACGCGCCATGGTAGCCGTTCCGTCGGTCAACGAAAACGCAGTGTTCAAGTTCAATGGCTCTGCATGGGTTGCAGCTCCCTCAACAGTGATACTCTCGCATGCCGACTATCAGGCTATGGGTCAGAGCCGCGACAACCTCTCGGGCACCGTACCCGCGCAGCTCCTGCCTAAATATCTCGACCAAAAGTATCCTTATGCTACAGTCGACCAGCAGGTATTCGTAGTATACTATTACTATAACGGCTCCGCTACCGTGACCCGTTGTGATGAATACACTTACGACGGCTCGACATGGGTACTAAACAACGGTATCGTAACCGTCACCTCGCAGTTCGTTCGCCGCGGCGGTGTATGGAAGTTCGATCCCTCTGTTGAAATCACACTCCCTGTGGGCCGTAATCAGCCTCTGTCAACCCTCTACTTCCAGACCTGTGTTGACTGGGTACGCGACAATGTGCCCAACGGCGCCGCCTACGTTTCGAGCTACGGCAACAACGAGTACTATTGCGGTACTTCGGCATACCAGGGCAATGTTGACCTTCGTCCGTCGGCTGCCAAGAGTGCTTACGACGGCTATGCCGACATGACCGACGAAGAGGTAGTGGCTCTTGAAAAAGAACGCTTCGAAAACGAAGTGATGCCCGCTGCTCTAGCCATACTACATCCCGACATGGCTCCGCTTGAAGGCGTTGACGTGACAGTGACCCTGCACTTCGGCGTATATCAGGGCAAAACCATCACCGAGCCCAACGCAATGGTGCTCTACCGAGTGGTAGGCCCCGCCAAGTTCGAACTCGTCAAGAGCGAATGGCCCGACTAACGCACCCGTAACGACATTACATATGCCATTGACGGCGCGCCCTTCCAAGGCGCGCCGTCTTTGATTAAGAGCCGGTTTGACAATAGATGTTAACGGTAGGGTCGTATAGTGCGGATTGATTTTGGGCCTGCGAGGAAGGAGTGTACTGGATGTACACGACCGACGAACAAACCCAAAAGCGCCCGCAATATGCGAGGCGATGGTATTTTCGGCTCAACCAAAATTGAAAAAGGTATGATTTGTGTTATATCTCAGTAATATAAATCATTGACTCAATGGAAATAAAGTTTAAACATAGTCGGCGAAATCGCATCGGCAGGTTCTTGTCAGGCTTCCATGGAAAGAAACGGACAGACCTCTATAGGGTATTCACAGCCATAGCATATTTGGTTTACACCGGATGTAAGTGGAAGATGCTGCCTCGACACTATCCGCCCGGGACGGTATATTACCATTTCCGCAAATGGAGTGAATCGAGAAAACGCGTGCTTTTTCTGCGCAGTCTGGGGGCGGAACGCACAAATTCATGGCTTGAAAACTATCGACGACTATGTCGAAATTATGAATATTAACTGTCCTCGGCTCGGGCTATGACATACCTTGCCGCGCTCCGATACTGCTGCAGACGGTCACATTATGCTCAAAATATTTATTTGACGTGACGAAAGTTACCTTCGCCTCGGCCACTCGTTGACGCTTTTATTCATCTTTTTCGGTCACGATGGAGCCCCATCGCTCCCTCAAAAGCTAAAGAAAATCACTCAACGATTGACCGCCTTGCCGTTAACATCTATTGTCGAACCGGCTCTTAAGGGCCGTTCTAAAATAATTTTGAATCATGAGGGAAAAAGTGTATCTTTGTGCGCTATATTGCCCTGTAGGTATTCTCGGGGCATTTACTCAACCGAAAAAACAATAAATAGATACACTTTAACAGACAAAATGGCAACATTAGAGAAAATCCGAAGCAAGTCAGTACTGCTCCTTATAGTAATAGGTGTGGCATTGCTTGCATTTATTATCGGCGACTTCTTCACCTCGGGCCGCACACTGTGGGGCAACGATACCACAGTAGCCGTAGTGGGCGACGATGAAATCGACTATCAGGAATACGCCAAGGCCGTGCAGAACGTTTCGGCCGCGGGTACCGCCGAAGAGCGCGCCGCTCTTGAGCAGCAGACCCTTCAGAGCCTCATGCTCAAACTCCTTACTCAGAAAGAATACGAAAAACTGGGCCTCGTGGTTACCGACGAAGAACTCAACGATGCCGTCAACGGCTCAGGCCAGGTATTTGCCAACATGATGGTGCAGCAGATGACCGGCGGCCAGTTTGCATCGGCAGGCCAATTCTTCGAGTATGCCAACAATGCCGAGCAATATGGAGCGACCCCTGAGCAGGCCGAGCAGATGAAGCAGGCATGGCTCAGCTTCGAGGAGCAGCTTTCGCAGGCTTTGCTTCAGCGCAAACTCTACAGCATGGTCTCGGGCACCATGGTGGCCAACGCTATCGATGCCAAATATCTCTATGCCGACCTTAATACCGACTACAACGTACAGTACGCTCAGAAGCCCTATACCTCGGAGCCCGACAACAACTACGCTGTGACCGACGATGAGCTCCAGGCAGAGTACGACGCCCACAAGGCAGAGTATAAGCTCGACGAGCCCTCGCGCATGGTTGCTGTAATCTCTGTGCCCGTGGTTCCCTCGCAGGCCGATGAGCAGACAGCTCTCGAAATGATCAACGAGGTTGTGGCCAAACTCAACTCACAGCCCGGTCTCGAAGGCCTCCGCGGATACAAAGGTTTTGAAACCGTTCAGGCCGCTTACAGCCTCGACGCTCTCAACAAGGCGGCAACCCAGGGCGGCAACCAGTCAATGAAAGCGTTTGTCGACTCCGCTTCGGTAGGTCAGGCAGCCATCACCGACCACAACTCTTCATACTTCCAGATAGCAAAACTTAACCGTCGCGCCGTTGAGGTTGATACCATCACCACCTCTTATGTGATTGTAGATGCCTCCAACCCCGCTACCGCCGATTCGATACTCAATCTTATCAACGGCGGTATCTCGGCCGACTCGCTCAAGTCTGTGGCCGGGGTGCTCATGGCTGATACCATCACCACCTCGCTCACCAAGCCTGTGCTCAATCTTCCCGCCGAGGTGGGCCAGATGATCAGCGCCGACTTCTCGACATATAAGCAGAGCTTCATCAACGCAGAACTCTCGCAGGCTTTCGTTGCCGACACTCTCGGCTCGCACGCTCCCTACGCAGCCATCTACACCGTGACCTCGCGCAAGGCGCCTCAGACAATTGTTGAAATGGATATCATTGCCTACCGTCTGCAGCCCTCAACCGCTACCGTCAACAAGCTGCGCTCCGATCTCGAAGCCTACATTTCCGCCAATCCCACGGCTCAGGCTTTCTACGACAACGCCGCAGCTGCCGGCTACAACTGCCAGCTCACCAATATCACCCCCTCGTTCCCCCTCATCGTCAGCGGCTACAACATGAACGGCCAGCCCGCTTATCTCACCGAATCGAGCTCGTTAGGCAAATGGGCTCTCGATGCCAAGGCCGGTGATGTGTCGGGTGTAATCGGCGGTCAGGCTACCGGCATGATGCTCGCCGGCGGTGTGCTCGGTATCTTCGACGAGTATGTGACTCTCGATGATCCCCGTCTGCGTGCTCAGCTCACTCAGATTGTACGCAACAACAAGAAGGCCCAGGCCCTCATCAAGCAGTTGGCAGGCAAAGGCACCACCGTTGATGAATATGCCGCAGTGATGGGTACAGAGCCCGCAACCCAGGCAGTCAACGTAACCCGCCCGTCGATATTCGGCTCCGAACTTACCGCCCGTATCGTTACCACTCCCAAAGGCACATTCGTAGGCCCGGTGCAGGGTGAAAACGGCGTGGTGGTTTACACCGTGACTGAAATCAATACTCCCGCCGCTCAGCCCGAGCTCCGCACCGTCAACGCCGACTTCCAGCAGCGTTTCCTCGGTCAGCTCGATATGCTCCGCCTCCTTCTCGGCGATGGCAAGATAGAGAACCGTCTCAACAACTTCCAGAGCAAAGACTGATAAGCATTGCCCCCTGCGGGGCAGCTAATCGGTAAAGATACGATGCATCCCGGCCACTACGGTCGGGATGCATCTTTTTCGGAGACGGGAGCTGCGGGGGAAGTAGTTGCCGAGTCGGCGCGCCCGCTTCCGACAAAGCGGTGTATGTGGGCGCGTACGGCCGATGTGATTACTACCGTGAAGAGCGGGAACATGACCATGCCCATGACGGCCATGACGGCCCCTGTGATGCGTCCGGCCGGTGTGACCGGATAGATAGAGCAGCCGGTGGTGGTAGCGTCGGCACACGCCCACCAGAGAGCTTGCCCGTATGATGTGACGGCGGGGTTGATGCCCGACTCCCGCTCGTAGAATATCAGACTACCGAGATAGACTATAGCAATCAGTATCACCGAGTATGATGCAAAGATGTTGGTGAGGCGGTTGGTCGATACATATCCCACCACAATGGCCAGTGCGAGCGCGCCGCGGGCAAGCGGTATGAAACGGGCAAAATAGAGCAGCTCGCCGGTGAGCGTCATTCCGCCCCACTGCGCAAGATTGAGATACGGGATGCTGAGTAAGAGGAACCATATCCGTCGGCCCAGGTAGCGCCAGCGGTTTGCCGACAGATACATCTCCATGAAGAAGTCGAATATGAAGAAGGCACACACCCACAGCTGAAATGTCATGTAGCCGCGGTCGTAAATAAACTCCACGCCCCGCAGGGTGTCGACCGATAGATATGCGACCAGTGCTACCGACAGCCCCAGTATGGTAAGGTTGAGTAGCCGGTATATCGTATGCCGGTGGTTGAGCAGGTATTCCCTCATAGTATCTATCTAACATACACTTGGCAAAAAAAGATGCGTGAAATACTTGCTTTTATCGAAATAAAGGTCTAATTTTGTAAGCACATACTGAGAGCGGTATCGCATGAGAGCCGCAACACTCCCACTTGGAGTCTCGCCCGGCAGGGTGGAGATTCCACTATTTTTTAATCCACACACCAAAACACCGTAAATACTATTAGCCATGCCTATAACTTACATGACCAAAGAGGGCTACAAGAAAAAAATGGAAGAGATAGCCTATCTTGAATCCGTAAAGCGCCCTGAAATATCACGCGCCATAGCCGAGGCCCGCGACAAAGGTGACCTCTCTGAAAATTCTGAATACGATGCGGCCAAAGAGGCTCAGGGCCTGCTCGAAATGAAAATAGCTCAGCTCAAAGACCTCGTGGCCTCATGCCGTATCATTGACGAAAGCAACCTCAACAAGGAAGAGGTGCAGATACTCAATTGCGTGAAGATTAAAAACGTGGCCAACGGCATGACCATGGAATATACTATTGTAGCCGACAGCGAGGCCAATCTCAAAGAGAAGAAAATAGGTTCGTCGACTCCTATCGCCCAGGGTCTTCTTGGCCACAAGCTCGGCGAAATTGTAGAGATAAAGGTGCCCGCCGGCCTAATGAAGTTCGAAATAGTAGAAATCAGTTTCTAAAAAGTATACTCTGCAACAATGGCTTCGATATTCAGTAAAATAGTGGCCGGCGAGATTCCCTGCTACAAGGTGGCGGAGGATGATGCCCATTTCGCTTTTCTCGACATCCGCCCCATGGCTCCGGGTCACACACTCGTTATACCCAAGCGTGAGGTTGACTATTTATTCGATCTCTCAGACGAGGAGTATTTGGCGCTCGAACTCTTTGCCAAACGTGTAGCTGAGGCGCTCAAGGCCACGATGCCCTGCAAGCGCGTAGCCGAGGCTGTGCTCGGCATGGAGGTGCCCCACGCACATATCCATCTTGTGCCTATCGACAGCGAAGCGCAGGTTGATTTCCGCAAACATGTGGAGCTCGCGCCCGAGCGCATGGCCGAGATAGCCGCAACGGTATCGAAAGCTGTGAAGCTCTGACGGCACGGTATAGATTTGTGACATATCGAGATAAAACAATTCGGGAGGCATAACGCACTGTAGCGTTGCCTCCCGAAATCTGTTATGACGGTGCTGTTTACTCAGCGTCGGGGTCGGTGTACCAGCGTGAATACATGAGGTAGTTGCGGGCTATCTTGCGGTTGAGTTCGGCTGAGGTGGCGGGGTCGACCATCTTGATGAACTTGGCCGGCGCGCCGCCCCACAGTTCGTTGGGGCCTATCTTGGTGCGCGACAATACCACAGCTCCGGCAGCCACTACGGCTCCTTCGCCTACCTCGGCGTCGTCCATCACCACGGCGCCCATGCCTATCAGCGCAAGGTCGTGTATCTTGCACCCGTGCAGAGTTACGTTGTGGCCCACCGAGACGTCGTTGCCTATCTCGATGGTCGATTTCTGGTAGAGGGTGTGAAGTACGGAGCCGTCCTGTATGTTCACACGGTCGCCGATGGTTATGGTGTTGACGTCGCCGCGCAATACGGTGTTAAACCAGATCGAGCATTCGTCGCCCATGGTCACATCGCCAATCAAAGTGGCGTTTTCGGCTAAAAAGCAGTCGCGGCCTATGGTGGGCGTTATGCCGCGCAGGGGAATTATCAGAGCCATGTTGTGTCAGCGTGTTAGGGGTGCGGTTTTTTCAATGAGCCACTGCTGGGCTTCGGCGTCGAGTACCGGAAGGAGGTGTTCGCATACTTTGCGGTGGTAATCGTTGACCCATGCAATCTCTTCGTCGGTCATGAGCGAGGTGTCGAAGAGCGAGAGGTCAAACGGGCACCATGTGAGGGTCTCGAACTTGAGGAAGTGGCCGAAATCGTTGGTGAAGGCATCGACGGTGAGCACCAGGTTCTCGCAGCGTATGCCGTATTCGCCTTCGCGATACAGGCCCGGCTCGTTGGATGTAATCATGCCGGGAGTGAGGGGCGCGAGTGTGTCGTTGAGGCGAATGCTCTGCGGGCCTTCGTGCACGTTGAGGAAGTGGCCTACGCCGTGTCCGGTGCCGTGCAGATAGCTCAGCCCCTCTTTCCAGAGATTGATGCGGGCCAGTACGTCGAGTTGTGCGCCGCGTGTTCCGGCCGGGAATATGGCGGTGGCTATGGCTATGTGGCCTTTCATCACCAGCGTGAAATCCTTGCGTTGGGCGTTGGTTGGCGCGCCGAGCGATATGGTGCGTGTTATGTCGGTAGTGCCGTCGAGATAATTGGCTCCGGAGTCGATGAGCAGCAGCGAGCCGGTGTGTACATCGGCGTCTGACTCCTCGTTGGCAGTGTAGTGCACAATGGCTCCGTGGGAACCGAAGCCCGCGATGGTGTCGAAGCTGAGGTCGAAGAATAGCGGGTCTTTGCGGCGGTTGCCGTCGACTATCGCAGCCACGCCAATCTCGGTGAGGGGCTTGCCGGCGGACACGGTCTGCTCTATCTCCATGAGCGAGTGCACCATTGCCGCGCCGTCGCGCACCATTGCGTCGCGCACGCCGCCCAGCTGCACATCGTTTTTCACTGCTTTGAACATGGGTATGGGCGATGAGGCGGTCATGACTTTCTCGCCGAGCGCCATGAGGAGCGCGTATGATGTGCGGGCACTGTCTACGAGCACTTTAACATCGGGTGCTATGGATTGAAGCACCGGAACAACCTCGTCGTAACCCATAGTGGTGACGCCGGCTTCGGCCAGACGAGCCTTTACAACGGGG
This sequence comes from Muribaculaceae bacterium, assembly GCA_017620715.1. GTDB lineage: Bacteria > Bacteroidota > Bacteroidia > Bacteroidales > Muribaculaceae > Paramuribaculum. The sequence goes on from JAGAUN010000017.1 coordinate 20,820, forward strand.
AGTATCTTGGCAGAGTCGACAAAGAGAATGCGGGTGTCGGGGCCGAGATATAGGAACGAGGTAACCACGGGGTTGCACTCCACGTCGGCCGCGCGCACATTGAGCGTCCATGCTATTTCGGCGAGGTCGCTCACGAATATGGCGTCGGCGCCTTTGCCGTTGACTGCGGCCATAATGCGCTCAATCTTCTGCAAGGCATTCTCGCCGCTGTATTTGGTGTCGTGTATGAACACCTCCGCTTGCGGTAAGGCCGGGCGCTCGGCCCATATACGGTTGGCCGGGTCGTAATCGGCGCGAAGGGTGATTTGTTTTTCTGCGAGTATATCCTGCAGCTCCTTTACCTTCTGAGCGGTGAAGAGCATGCCGTCGAGGCCTACGGTGGCACCGGGCTGAAGTGACTCTTTGAGTTTGCTGCTTATGTCGGGCACATTTTCCTTGCCCTCTTCCATTACCGATACGGGGGTGTCGGCAAGCTGACGTGCGGCCTGAAGCCAGTAGCGTGAGTCGGCCCAAAGCCACGCCTGTGTCTGAGTCACAACCAGGTCGCCGGCCGAGCCGGTAAACCCGGAGAGCCAACGGCGCAATTGCCAGTGGTCGGCAAGATATTCGCTTTGGTGGGGGTCGGTCTGGGGAATAATCACGGCATCAACACCGGCCTGGCGCATATCGTCGCGCAGGGCAAGGATGCGTGCATTAATCATTTCGTTCATAACAATATGTTTTTATGTCAATGCAAATATAGCGAAATTTATTTGTTTTTTGCCGCGTGCAATTATTACGTCAGCCTATGGCGGGGTTTTGTCACACAAAGGCGCCATTTCATCACAGTGGCGCCGCAAATGTTTGCCGAGGGCCCAGCCGCATGCTTATCTTTGCATCAAACACACAGCAACCCGTGAGGGCAGCTTCCATCAACAACAGATTGATTGAATTGGCATATAATTAATTGATTGTTATGACAAAGACTGCGTTTGTTACGCGGTCTTTGCCATTTCAGGGGGAGGAGAGGTGTCTCAGTTGATGAATCCTTTGGCGAGGAAGGTGAGCTGGGCGGTATTGGTGGCGTCGAATTTGTCGAGCAGGCGCTTGCGGTAGGTGAGCACGGTGTTTACGCTTAGGTGCATACCCCGGGCTATTTCCTCGCTTGTGCAGCCTGAACAGATAAGCCTGAGCACCTCTCTTTCGCGCTCCGACATATCTTTGCCCGTCTCGCAGTCGGTGTTCCATTCACTGCGCCGGGCAAACACTTCGCTGAAATATTTCTCGCCATCCATGATTGCGAGCACGGCGCGACGCAGTTGGGTGAGCGGTTCCGATTTCGACACTGCACCGTCAACGTCGAGACTGTTGATTCTGGCTTTGATCCACGGCTCCTCGTGCATTGTATACACGAGCACTTTGCAGCCGGGAGCGGTTTGGAGCAGACGCACTATCTCGTCAAATCCGCTTCCGTGTCCGAGCTCTAAATCAATGATATATAAGGAGTTATAATAACGGGGGGGGGGGTAATATGCTCTTCTTTAGTGCCGTCAATTATTTTCACATTGCCGATCCCCGACAGTATTTCCATTATGCCTTGAGTCACTACCGGGTGGTCGTCAACTACTATTATGCGTTCTATAAGTTTGGTTGTGTTGTTTTTCATATTAGTGTGAATTGAAAGCGGAATAAGTTGCGGCCGTCGGAAAGGGTTTCCTGGTCGATAATGGCGTTCATTGAGCGGGCGCGGTCGGCCATGGTGCGCAGCCCTATACCGTTGGAGACGGCCGCTCCGGGAGGAGTGACGGGCGAATTGTCGAATATCTGCAGCTCAACCACCCCTTTGGTGTCGGACGTGAGACGTACCTCTATCTCGGTGGCGCGGCCGTGGCGCAGCAGATTCATGAGATATTCCTGAGTTACGCGATACACCTCGCGTGCCTTTTCGGGCGGTAGGTCGCCTGTGCCGTTGTAGGTGAAGGTGACGCGCGCCGGGCAATCGCGGTCGAGCGCAGCGATGTATTCCTTCATTACCTCGCTGAGGGTCATCGACTCGAATTCGGGAGGCATGAGATTGTGAGAGATGCGTCGTACGGCGTCGCGTGCCGAAGTTACGAGGTGGCTTATGGTGTTGCGGTCGCCGTTGCCCGTCTCAATCTTCATCTTCAGTCCGAGCAGGTCGTTGGCAATGCCGTCGTGCAGCTCTTTGGCAAAATATTTGCGCTCATCTTCGAGGCCGCGTATATAGTTCTGAGCCGATTCGAGGTCGCGGCGCCGATTCATCTCCTCCATGTCGCGGCGTATGCGGCGCTGGTGACGGTAGAGCCATATCGCGCCCATGCCGAGGGCTACCACTATGAGGGTAATAATAAGTATTATGCGCTCGCGCTGCAGAACACCCAGACGCAGCTCCTGATTCTCAATCTCGCGTTCCATGGCTCCGTATTTCACATTGAACTCGTCGAGACGCGCAGCGCTCTCCGCCGCTGCGAGCGAGTCGGTAACAATACGTGCCGAGTCGAGATATATGCATGCTTTCTCCCATTGGCCCAGATTGCGGTAGCAGGCTGCTACCTGCGAGTAGAGCGTGGCGCGGTCGTTGTACATGGGCGATTTGAGCTGACGTCCGTACCACTCGAGTGCTTTGGCCCACTCGCCGCGGTTGAAATACATGCGGGCGGCCGACATCACATAGCCCTGGCTTATTACAGAATTGGGCGGCATCTGGTCGTACAGCTCCTTGCCTATGGCCATGTAGTAGTCGACCGAGTCGGCTTTTCCCACCGCCTCATAGTAGCGGTAGAGCGACGGGATGCAGCGCAGTTTAAGCGAAGTGTTGCCCGAGCCTACGGCCTGCCTCCATGCCGCCAAGGCATTCTGTCCCGCCTGCACGGTATCGTTCTGCTCAATCTGGGCAATTGACAGAAGTTGCAGAGCGCTTACAATCGAATAGTCGTCGGCCGCTTCCATTCCATAGTCGGCCGCTTCGCGCAGATATTTGGCAGCGGTGTCGAAATGCTTCAGATTGTAGTACATCACGCCGATGTTCTGTTTCACACTCGCCTGCCATCCGGGGTCGCCGAGCACACGTGCGGCCGAGTCGGCCAGTTCGAAGAAGTAGGTGGCCGAATCGATGCGCGATGCGCGGTTGTAAAGCAGTCCGAGGTCGGAGTACACACTCACGTCGAGTTCGGTGTCGCCGAAAGAGTCGAGCATGGGTATCACAGCGCGCTTGGCGGCTATGGCAGCCTCGCGCTCGCCGCGCCATGTGAGCAGGGTGGCCTGCTCGTTGAGCAGAAGCGGGTATACCTCGTCGGATTCAACGTCGGGCAGTGCGAAAGCGCGGTCGAATGCGCTCTGCGCCTCGTCGAGCCGGCCTTCGCTCATCAGGATCGAGGCCTGTTCGTAAAGCGCCTGTGCGCGGGAGGTCTCTTCGGCTGCCATGGTTGCGGGGGTTGCTGTTAGTAGGGCCAGTATATAGCAAAAGGTTCGTATCATGATAGGACTAATTGTAAAAAAGTGTTTCAAAGGTATCGTAAATATCATTTTCAGCCAACCCGAAACACAACCAAATCGCGCAATCTACGCATTTTAACTCAAATTTACAAATATTAACCCTTGTTTGTGATAAAATCACTAAAAATAGTGACAATTCAATGTAAAAACAATAGCTAATTTTGCTGTTTATCTATCTCTTAACTTCTGAAAATCAATCATATACCTAATAAAACCTTTTCATCTGTATTTTGCCATATTTCGTCATACAAACATGGGGCTTTTGTCATAAAGTCGGCTTCGGAATGATATAAACCGCTTTCGGGCGCCATACCTTTGCAATACATCCCGGAAATAAAGCCCCGATGCTGACGATGAAACAATTTCAAAAAACTTTAATAATCCAAAACAATTTAAAAAACTTCAGAATTATGACACGTACAAAAAAAGAATGGTTTGGCAAACGTTGGACAAAATCGTTTTTCAACTTCATTGACCGTAAACTTTTCAACAATGACACAACCGAAGGAGCCGGTTCGCTCGGCATAAACTTCTGCATCACATTTACCATCGGTATCATAGCCGGTTTGGGCGGCTGTCTTATACAATTATTTACCAGCCATCAAAGCAGAGAAGCTGTAGTGGAGTATGTAGTGTTCGGTTGCGCAGCCATTGCCATTGCATATATTGTGTATGCAATAATCCGCACCCACAAAAATTATGATACTGTGGGAAGAAAAATAGGTCGTATCGGCACCGTACTTCTGGTGGCACTTGTAGGGGCCGCTCTCGGCTTCGGCATCGGTATCGGTATAGCATTACTCGTCTGCGCATACATTGTATTACGTATATTTCTTTTCTTTATCTCTGATGGTTCGACCAAGGGAGAGGCTGTGCTCAGCGACGGTACCCGTCTCAAGATGACCCGCGGCATCTGTGGCGAAGAGATTTGGGAATCGAGCATGGGAATCCGCTACCAACGCAACGGCAACACTTTCACTCGTATGTAATAAGGATATGAGAATTACGCAATAAGCAACCCCGGTCGCGCTGCCTGTAGTGTTGAAAGGCGGCGCGACCTCTTAAATAAAATTGAGACGAAGCGGCACCGATACACTATTTTTAGTGACAACACCATCAAAATACAATAACTATTTTTGCCCGTTCCACTTACGCAATTCCAATCTAATTCCATCATCCCGCAAAAAGCCATGAAGCAACCAATCTACATCGCATCCTTTCTGTTAGCTGCAAGTTCAATGTTCGCATCGTGCGGCTCACCGTCGCATCACTCCGATGCCGAATTTGTAGGATTCTACAATAACCTCAACAACACTACCGGTTTTATCGGCACCGATGGCCGAGTCGTGACACCGCTGGCGCAGGCCGGAATGCCGGGCTACACCGTCAACGGCATGTGCGCCTTTATCTCTGACGACAATATAGCGTACGGCGACAGTGTGTTCGACCTTTACCGGGTAGACGGAGAAGGCAATCTCACTCCGGTGCTTAACAATCTGCACGGCTGCGGTTACCTGGTTGACGACCGTATACCCACCTCGCGGCAGCGAGGTCACATAGTGATACGCGACCACGAGGGTAAACCGGTGTTCCGTCTCGACTCCGTAGGCGGCCTGGCGGTAAAGAACTGCTCGTCGTACTACCGGCACGGCCTGCTGCCATTCACCCTCAGCAACGGCGCGATGGCCGCGGTAAACACCTCCGGCGAGCTTGTGGCGCTGCCGGTATACGGCCAAAGCAAAGTCAGAGAGATAGTGATAGGTGAGGATGCCATGGCGCTCTCCCTCTCCAACGATACCATACTCGTGGCCGACCACCGGGGCAAGGAGCTCTACCGTATGCCCAATCGGTACGGGGTAATCGCTTTCAGCGGCGATACGCTGCAGTGTTACCGTGAATACAGCGACGAAGGCCGCATTATTGGCTATGATAGTTTCTCCCTTTCAGGCGAGATGCTCGGATCATCGACATTCGACCTCGACGCGCTGACCAAGCCGTATGATGTTTATTCCTACACCATACCTGCCATGAGCGACTACGACGAAGAAGAGGGCTACTACGAAAACACACCCGCTTATGCCGATTCATCCAATCTGGTAATGCACTACAGATACAATGCCTCCATGCATACCGACGCATATTTCCTGAAAAAGTATCTGCAATTGGCCGAGGCCCCATTCAATCCCGCGCCGCTCATTGCCGCATGGAACGAATTAGAACGCGATTCCGTGATGGCCGACTCTTTGAAGGCTGTTTACGTAAACTGGTATCCGGTATACACCGTGTGGCCTGCGAGAAAGATAGTGGAGTCGCGCACCGATTCCGTAGCAACCGACAGTGATGTGCCGGCCGAAAACGAAGCCGAGATACCCGGCGTGGTTGTTGATGCCACGCTTGCTGAGACTATTACCGAGAAGCTGCGCCCGCGCCGGATAGAAGTTCAGGGCGTGAAATTGGATGGCCGGGGCAGTGAGGGGATAGCGCTGCATAACGGTAAAATAATTGCCGATCCCGGCATGCGCCCACTCACCTGCATAGCCAATGGATTTATGGTGACCACAGGTCCCGGTTTTCTCTCAATGTGTGCTATACACAGCATTGACGAGAACGGAAACACCAAGCGCCTGCTTGACGGCATATACGACGGCGGCATCTTCAATGAAGACGTGATACCGGTAGCCCGTTACGACGGATTCCAGTTGCTCGACAAGAATATGAAGCCGGTGCTCGAGGTGAATTATATAGACGGTCGACACATAGCCCAAATGGCGCGTTATGTAGTAGCCGGCAAGATATTCGTATGGGATAAAAATGACAATATGACCATTATCGACAAACATGGCAACCAACTCTCGCCCTGGATAAAATCCAAACCCAACTATCAACAGATGGCTCCTAACGGCAATTACCTTATATGTGAAGGCTATTCTTATTCGCGCGGTACACCTTACAGGGTCTATGATGAGTCGAACAACATTATCTATAAAAAAACCTTTAAGCGCGGTAGCCGATATGAGGGTGCTGAAATTAATCTTTACAACGACCATATTGCAATAACATACAGTGTAGATAATAATGGCGAAATCAGGGCTATAGAGCGTTATGATTTCGACGGCAATCAGATTGGCCCGACAGTGAGGTACGCTATAAGAAATGAAGAGAACATACCGACTGAAGACTTGCGTGATTTGTGGGCTTACGACACGCCAAGTGCATTTAATCAGGACTGGGTTTATGAAATGGCCTACCACAACCCCTCGGGCGGTTTCTGCTTCCTTACCAATTATAATGTGCCTATGCGTGCCCGATGGGTCTATCCCCGATAACTTAAAAACAGAATCCACTATGCGACATATATTCAGCTTAATACTTGCATTGGCAACCGCAGTTTCAGCCTCGGCTCTCACCCCCGAGCAGATGAACGACCGCGCTTGTGAGAATCTCATAGGGCCGGTGAAGGAGGTGGTGACCACGCGTAAAAACACCTACTTTCACAGTAATTGGGATTCTACGCAAACTTTAAGTAGCAGAGATTACTTTAACGGCACTATTACCATGCGGTTTAACCGCGCCGGTTATCTCATCTCGAAAATATACAGTGACGGTGCTACAATGCTCTACACCAACCGCGCTAATCGTAAGTATCACTTATATACATCCTTTACTGGTGGTAATAACAACGATATGCAGATACAATATGGCAAGCGCAAGCGGGTAGACGAGGACGCCGCTCAGGGAGACTGCATAGAATACACATTCACTCCATGGGGCTTACCGCTGACTGCAGATTTCGATGGCGTAGGCATTGGCGCTGGGGCCTACAAGAACGTCTACGAAAAATCGGCTGGACGTTTCCCGGTTGCGAGGTACGCTTCAGGTTCCGGCGTAGATTTTACGGTTCTGAAATATCGCTATCTCGAATTCGACTCGCACGGCAACTGGACGAAACGCGAAGTTACCGACGGTTATGGCGGATGCACACAATTTGACGATAAGTGGGAACTCTCAGTTTACGAATTTACCGAGGAGGGCTATGCGTATGATCGCCCTTTGTTTACCATCAAACAAGCGTACAGCGACCCGCGCACAGAGCAGCTATATGTTGAGGTAACCCGCTATACCGAGACCCGCACCATCACCTATTATTAATGTATGTACTAAAACACGCACTATGCAATATCTTCTGACATCAATACTCCTTATATGCGCCTTTGCCACGGCAGCTTGCGGTAATACTCCCCCTGATGCCGCATCGGTATGTCCCGACTCGCTCGCAACTCAACTGAAACTGACAGGCGCGCCCTATCCGGCATTCAACCCCGGGCAGATGAGCGACCGTGCCTGCTTCGGCTTGTATGGCCCGGTGCATACAGTTTATACTCAGATTAATGGCAATCGCAATTGTACGAATTCAACCATATTTGACCCCGACGGGCGTCTCTTTTTCGACATCGAGGCGCCGCTGCCCCTGACCGGCTCGTTTGCCTGCAGACCACATCTGCTGCGCATCGATTGGAAAACCGATTCAACCTTTACAAATACACATGATGATGCCACGTATGTGGTGCGTTTGAGCGACGGCTGCCGCGAAAAAGCTATGGAAGGGGATGATTGGGTTGAGGAGCGTCATACATTCGATGCTGTGGGTCGCTTAGCAAAGCATGAAATCACACCCTACGATATGGATTGGGATAATGTGACATACAACTACATCTATGCCGATTCGGCCGCTCCCGCTCCTATGGCAATGGAATTGCTCAACGGTGCGGATGTCGTGGCAGCCCGCTACTGTTATGAGTATACCGAATACGATTCGCTCGGCAACTGGACCGAGGCTACCGTGTACCAGACCATCCCCGGCAACTATACATATACTGTGCGCCGCGCCATAAGCTACTATGAACCCTTCGCTACCTTCAACATCGATAACCTTCATTTGCCGTGCAACAGTGGAGGAGAGGCATTTGCCGATTTCATCAAGAAATTCCGCAGCGACAAGGCCTTCCGCGAGAGCCGCTACCGTGGAAACGAGTACGAAGGCCGCGTAGAGGCCATGGATAGGTTTATGAACCAAGAGAATGCCCTGACCGGTTTTTTGGACTTAAACAAAGGAAGCGAGGTATATTCATATTGGGCGGTGAAAAATGCCGATACTGTTGAATACTACTCATTCGGGCCCTGGTGTCAGGACGGCCCGCGACATTTTGAATGTCAGCGCATCGACGGTAAATGGTATGCCACACTCTTGTTGGGCGATTATTGATTGAGTGCACACCACACCAATATACACAATGAAAAAGGCAATCATTACACTCACACTTGCAATAGTGGCCGTTTTCGCCTCGGCTCTCACCCCCGAGCAGATGAACGACCGTGCCTGCCAGAATCTCGTAGGCCCTGTGAAAAAAGTGGTGACTACGCGTAAAAACACCTATTATCGCAACAAACTCAATCCATCGGCCACATTAAATGAAATAGCCTGGTGGAACGGTACAACAACTATGCGGTTTAACCGCGCCGGCTATCTCCTTTGGGAAATATACAGAGACGGTGACTCTACGCTATATACCGATCGCACGGCCCGTCAATACCTTATGCGTACCGGCTATCAGTGTAGAGACAGTTTTGAGATGCATATCGATTACGGCAAGCAAAGCCGTCTGGACACCGACACTTCCGACACTTACGGTGCCAGTATCGAGTACACCTTCACACCGTGGGGACTTCCGCTCACTATGAGGGAATGCATCGATGCTTCGTGGGGATATAAGAATATTTACGAAAAATCTGTAGGCCGCTTTCCGGCTGCAGCGTATATGTATGGCTCCGATGTCTCGTTTACGGTAGTCAAATACCGTTATCTTGCCTTCGACTCACACGGCAACTGGACGAAGCGAAAGGTTGAGATAAATACCGGTGGTGGAAACACGTACTTTAACGACCGATGGGAGCTGCATGTAACGACATGGAATGACGATGGTGAGCCCCGGCTCCTATTTACTATCAAAGACCCGTTACACGACCCGCGCACCAAGAGGTATTATATAGAGACAATACGATATACCGAGACCCGCACCATCACCTATTATTAAGCCACAATCACAACAATAAACCAATACATTATGAAAAAGATTTTCAATTTCAGTACCGCTATGGCTGCGCTCGTAGCCGTAAGTTTTGCGTCGTGCTCAAGCTCGTCTGATTCCGATGCCCCTGACCAGCCCTCCGGTTCGCTGGTTACCGTAGAATTCCGGCCGCGCCTCAAGGCCACATCTAAAGCCACCGACACCTCATTTGAAAACGGCGACGTGATAGCTATAGCCAAGCAGGATATGCGCAGCGAAAACGCATACTCGCTCGTATACAACGGCACTACCTCGCGCTTCGACTATATCGACGACTCGCGCAAGATAACCAAAGAACTCGGCCAGGAGCTGCGCTACATAGCTTTCTATCCCGACCTCGACAACGACCAGTGCGATGTGCAGGCCATCAACGAGCACACCATGGACTTCATGGGGGGCTACACCGACATGCTCTTTGCCGTAGAGGAAACGGCCAGCGCCACCGTAGTGCTAAACTTCACCCACATACTGTCGAAACTCGATATTACTATTGAAAACGCCCCCTCGCCCGTGAGCAAGGTTGAGCTTCTGAATCTGAAACCGAAATACCGTGTCGACATCGACGGCGATACCTTTGCTACAGGCACAGCCTTAGCCGCAGTAACCATGCGCCGCAACACTACCGACGACACCTATTATTACTACGTTGCGCCCATGAACTTTATGAGCACAACCGAGACAATAGGCCGCATCACCCTTGCTAACGGCAGCGAGGTTGAATTCTTCGCGCCCGAGACCGGCTATTTCGATCCCGGTAAAGCATATACATGGAAAGTAGACCTCTCCGATGCCGAGCCCGAATTTACAGGCACAATAGTAGACTGGCAATAATCGTTAACCCACTCAATACAAAGTAATGAAAACAATATTACGTTTATTCACCCTGCTTCTGCTCGTCGCCGTCGCCGTTGACGCGTCAGCTCAGGGCCAACCGCTGATAAATATAAGAACCCCCAATCGTGTAGGCAACAGAGTATATATTCCGGTCGGTATCAAGAATATAGGCGACCAGAATCTTCGGGGTGAAATACGCGGCTCAATGGACGGAAATCCTGATCGCCGCACCTATGTGATAGGATCCGACAGCATTGACTATTATGCGGAGCTCGAACTTGGAACAACTAAGTTTAATATACCTCCGGGTGTATGGTCGGAAGACTTTATCCTGATTGTCAACGATGTGCCGTATGACTTAACCGAGTTCTCGCTTGTAAAAGTTGCCCTTAACTGTTACGATATTCCGGGAAATACAAATACCCGAAACTACTCTGCGGGAGTGAGCCGGAATATACGTATTATGCCTATGGAGAATACCGAGGGCGATTCGGTACGGTGCTCTATCTGGTCAGCTCATATATCCGGCATGAAGTGCACGCGCTCGGGCAAAAAGGCTACTCTTTCGTTTCAGATGAAAAACAATTTCAACGAAGGTACACTGGAATTACCCGAATGGGATTGCTTCATAATTGGTAAAGACGGCACAAGATATCCCGCCAAATTTACCCAAAGCAGCTCAGTGGATGCCGGCCAAAGCAAAACATTTACGGTAGAAATATCCGACATTCCCTCCGACCTCACCGAGCTTGCGTACGCCCTATTGGTAATGAGCCAATTCCGTGTTGACCCCTTGACCATAGAGTTTTGGAATATTCCGGTGAAGAAAATGACCTCCGCTCCCACGGCTCCTCGCAAAAAGCCCGGCAAAAAGCGTAAACGTTAATTCCTCAATCTCTTAATAAAGCAAAATATGAAACGCATTATATATATGATAGCTATAGCCGTTGTGTCGGCATTTGCACTCGAGGCTACCGCGCAGAGCACGCAAAAACCTATTTCAGGCGTAGATGTCAAAGTTGAAAGCTGCCAACGTTATTCAAAAGGAGTATTGGTCAATCTGATTATTACCAACACCACACCCAAGAATTTTCGATTAAAATTGCCCTCCGGAACAACGTCTGGCAACGACAAGGAATACGCTCTCGGCGACAACGGACGTGAGTATAGGATTAAATGGTATGAGTTGGGTCTGAATTCACCTGGTTATTACGGTCTTTACCGCCATAGCGCTGTGCGCGCCCAGGTATATGTCAGAGATGTGCCACAGTCAGTGAAATCGTTCCGGCTTCTCGACCTGACATTGTTTGATAAAGATGCTACTACCCGTGCCGAAAGCTATGGTCACTATATTTTTAAAGACCTGCCTATAGAGGACTTTGCCAACAGCGACGACCCCAAAGCCTCGTGCACCTACCCCGACCTGCATATCAAGCCGCTTTCGTGTGAGCGCGTCGACAACAAAATCAAACTTGCCTTTCTTGTCATCAACAAAGGCCGTATCGATTTAAATAAGACAAAACTCAGTTGGTCGCCCTATGACGCACTGGTGTACGCCGACAACGGCAGCAGTTTTAAGGGTACACTCAATTGGGCCGATGTCGATGACCCTTTCAACATAATATTTCCCATTGGAGTGCCGGTAAAACTTTCCATTACTGTTGATAGCGCTCCTCTAAGTGTAAAGTCGTTGCAACTCGTATCGTTTCCGATGGGAGGCACATTGACACCCTATGAATTCGCCTTCCGCAATATACCAATAGGGTGGAACGACTCTACTGTATCAACCGATAGCCAAAACAATTAATCGGTATTTATACCGAGACCCTTAATGATTCAAGAAGCAATGAAAAAAACAATTATTACACTTGCGCTTGCCGTAGTAGCCGTGGCTTCGGCCGCGGCGCTCACACCCAAACAGATGAACGGCCGTGCCTGCGAGGGGCTCGTCGGCCCGGTGAAAACGGTTAAATATGACGGCGGCTCCACTACAACATTCAACAGCGCCGGTCAGATTGTTAGCATCAAGTACGACAGTGATACCTATACATATAAGTATCAGACAGCCACGTCGTATACCACCGGCCAGGGCGAAAAATACCGCATTACATACACTGCCACAACACGCAGCGACCTTCAGCCCTACGGCGAGAAATTCGGCTATGTATACACTTTCGACTCCAAGGGGCGCATTGTAAAGAAGCGGTCAGATATAGAGTTTTTTGTGACCGAGACGCAATATTTCTATAAAGGCGACTCCAAAGTGCCGTATCGTGTGACATACCATTCCGGTGAGGGCGGTTATGTCTACGAGTCAGACTTTTATTACGAGTATCTCCAATTCGACTCCCACGGCAACTGGACCAAGCGCAGCTACAATGGTATAAGGCGGGAAAGTGAAGCTGACGTAGACCCCGTTGTGGAAAATATAAATGGAACCAGTACCCGAACCATCACTTATTACTAACACGAATTTCAGCAACATGAAATCAAAAGCAATCATCATATTCTCCTTGGTCCTCACAGCCGCGTCGGCCCACGCTCTTACTCCCGAGCAGATGACCGACCGCGCCTGCATGGGGCTGCTCGGCCCGGTAAAGTCGGTAACCATAGTAGAGAGTCGCGTTGATTTTGATTCCGGTTTCGCGCAGGCGGCACCTCACGATTCCACCACAATCACATTCTCGGCCGACAGCACGATTGTACCGCAATATGATACCGACGGTGTGGTTACGGTTGAATATACCGACTCAACCGTAACCTATATCACTCGATATGACACCGACGGAATTTGTTACGACGATGAGGCTACGTATTTATTCGATGCAAAAGGTCGCGTCATAGCCGATACGAAGTCTGAATGGAGTACATTCGAATCTAATTCATACTCTTACATCGGCGATTCACTAAGCCCTGCCATTGTGAGCTCGGAAGTAGTCTGTGGTTTGACCAATGTCGACACCACTTCGGGGTATGTGTACACCGAGTTCGATTCCCATGGCAATTGGATAAAAGCCTATCGGTTCACGGTAATTTTCCACCAAGATCCGGCCGGAGAATGTACCTATACCCACGGAGAAGCCCTGACCCGCATCATTACCTATTGTTAAATACACAACTCGTAGAAACCTTTATTACACTATATATATTTATGACAAGCGCGTCGACACCCGCAGTGCCGGCGCGCTCGAATTATTAAGGAAAGCTTTGATTACTATACGGCCTTGATATATTCAACGGTGACTTTGTCCTCGTACGTCCAGCTGCCGGAACTGAAATTGTCAGGTACATCGTCGTTGCCAAACCATGCACGTATTATGAATTTACCGTCGTGGCCCGGATTGATCATGGTGTAGAGCATGGTGAGCTTGCGATTGACAGTTATATCCAGTCCTTCAAGTAAATTATCGAAACTTATAAGTTGCTGCAGTTGCGGGCAGCCGCTCAGATCTATCGTCTCCAAATAGTTGCCGTAGCAATAAAGTCGCTCAAGATTCGAGAAGCCGGTCACGTCAATCGATTCTAATTCGTTGTTGCCGCATCCGAGTTCTGTGAGACCGGTGCAGTCTGCAATATCTATTTCTGAGACATTGCAGTTCGCAAAATCGAGATAATCCAATGCAACGCACCCTTTAGCACTGAGCGTTGTAAGCTGTCGGTTGTAGGGGCATGCCATGTACCGAAGCGATTTTAGCCCGTCAATGCACAGTGTGGTAAGATTGTTGCGTTCGCAATCAAATTTTTCCAACGACTTAAACCATTCTATTCCTCGTAGTGATGACAGATTGGATTCCGATATGTTGAGTTCGGTAATGTCGGCTACCATCGAGGGCGTCACGGAGAGCGCATCTTCAATCAATCCCAGTTCCTGAAGTTTGGCGGCAAAAGCCGCGTCAATCCATTCTTCGCCCACTGGCTCTGGTGCGAGGGGAGTGTCGTCATCATGGCAACCGGGCAGCAACACCGCCAGAAGAATCGTAATGGCAACCTCGAGGGGGTGCCTTATAACGCCGTAAGTTTTAATTTGCTTTGACATATAATATAATTGGGTAGGTATGGTAAAAGTAGTACAAAAGTAATGATAATGCGAATATATTCAAAATCATGCTTATACCGTTTGCCGCTCCGGTCCTTGTATATTTTAATAATTCTTGATAAACCCAATCGCGCAGCAAAAAAAATATGGAAAAAGAGGAAAAATATTTTGCGCAATTAAAAAATTGTGCTACCTTTGCATCGCTTTTGAGGCCAAGAGCCTCTTGCAAAAGCAACCTCGCCTCTTTAGCTCAGTTGGCCAGAGCACGTGATTTGTAATCTCGGGGTCGTTGGTTCGAATCCGACAAGAGGCTCAAATATGAAGAATAAAAGCACTGTATGTGGCAGTGCTTTTATTCTTTTTCTTTCCCATTGCCGCCACGCAGCCTGACATAGACATGAAAGTGGCAAGATAAAGGCGTGACAGCCGGCAGAATGTCATTTGGCAGTTAGCATAATGTTATATGGTAGATAGTGGAATAGATTGTAATAAAAAATACACGTTTCCACCATTTCCACCATTTCCACCAACCTTGCGGAATCGTGGTGGAACAGTTGGCGCAATGCGCTGAGAATACATAAATATGTATATATTATTGAATATTGTATAAAAACGTTAAAATCATTTTGATACTTAGCACACGTAATCATTGTTGCGGAATAAACCTGCTGTATATTAAAATATTAAGAGCTGAAAATATGGATTGTAATTTGGATTTCCGCAGAGTTTCCACCACTACCACCAACCTTGCGGAAGTTGCGGAAATGGTGGAAACTCAAAAGTTGCTGTCAATATCTTTTGCGGTATGTATAATTTTGTTAATTCTGCGTCGCTGAGGTTATAGTATAAATATTGTGTAGCTGGGAGAGTATTTTCTGCCAATGTGTCTATGCTTGCCAGAAGCCAGCGCTAAAAGAAAAAAAACATTAAAATGGTTGTGATTGTTTTGTGGTGTGATAAAAAAGCAGTATCTTTGCATGATATATAACAAATAGCAATGACC
>JAGAUN010000018.1 GCA_017620715.1 Muribaculaceae bacterium
CAGCCGCATTTGCATCGTTGGTTATTGCCACGGGAATACCGAATTTATCGGAAAGCATCTTGGCAAAGGGAATCGGAGTGGGCCAGGGCAAATTCACGCCATCCTCTATTACGCCGGTAAAGAAATTGGCGTTGGGGGCGCCCACGCCTATACCGTATATTTTGCCTTGAGCATCAACGGAATCTATCAGTCGCTGTGTCTCGGTATAAAGTTCATCGATGTAATCTTCGATTTTATTGTGTTTGCGAGTCTTTATAGAATTGCTTGCAAGCACTACTCCTCGAGCGTCGACTATGCCGAACACCGTATTGGTGCCACCCATGTCAATGCCTATTACATAAGGTTTTCCTGTTGTCATCGGTTGTAAGTGATATTGGATTTAACGTAAGTTTAATAAAAGCAAAGATAAATGTTTTAATTTTATTATCCTATACTTTTTCCGCCTCCCGCCGATTTTTAGTAACTTTACGCCTGATATATGCATAAACTACTATCCACAATAACGTTTTCAATACTCATCACGGCAGCGCTTTGCATGGGCACATCATGCCGCGACAGCTCTGCCGACGAGCCCACACCTCCACCTGCGCCCCACACCTCTACGGTGCTGGTATACATGGTAGCCGACAACAATCTATCATCGTTTGCCGTCGACGATCTTAACGAAATGAGCATCGGAATGGCATCGCTTTCCGACGAAACACCCGGTCGTCTCATTGTCTATTACGCGCCACCCGCGCAACGGCCCGAGCTCAGGGAGATAATGCGCGACGGCACGGTAAAAACCCTCGTCACATACACCGACGGTCTTTCGTCGGTCGATGAAGAGCGTATGCGCTCGGTGATATCCGATGTCAAAAAACTTGCGCCGGCTACCGGTTACGGGCTGGTATTATGGAGCCACGGCACCGGATGGCTCCACGACCGAGGTACCATCGAGACCTCGCCCGCCGTGGCGCCCCAGTCATTCGGATGGGAAAGACCTACGGGCAAAAAGATGAGTATCGAATCGCTTGCCCGCGCTATAGCCGATTTCAAGTGTGACTTCATTTATTTCGACTGCTGCCATATGGCAACCGTTGAAGTCGCTTACGAGTTGCGCCATATCACTCCGCTGATAGTAGCATCGGCCACCGAACTCGGAGTTGAGGGGATGCCGTACGATAAAAACGTATCCGTGATGTTTGAGCGCCCACTGCAGCTGTCGCAGGCACTCGCCAACACATTCCATTATTACTCCGACCAATACATCAACGATTCAGGCCCGGGATGCAGCATATCGCTGATTCACACATCCCCGCTCGATCAGCTCGCGCTCCTCACCCGCAATATATACTCAACCTTCGGCCCGTCATCTCCGGAGTATAAGCCCGTAAATTATTTCCGCTCGATAATTATGGATACCGGCATATTTGATATGCGGCACCATATCGAGCATCTGTGTACCGATACTCAGCTGCTTGCCCAATGGCTTGCCACATTCAATGCCGTAGTTGAAGAGCACCGGGCCACCCCCTATGTCTATACTTTGCCGGCCGACGATTTCCACGGCCTGGGGTGTCAGGTGCTCAAATCTGAATCCGAAGCCGACACCTACAATTACAGAGCCACATCATGGTGGAATGATGTGGCAAAATATGCCTTCACAACTGACAACCAATGATATTCCTCCAGTCAATACCACTTCTTCCCGACAGTCTTACCACTACCGCATCGCAGACAGCCGCTGATACCGCCGGCGACCTGAAGTTGCTAAAGACACTGTCAATCGAAGATCTCCTGAATAAATTGGCCCACACGATGGTCGACTTCGCCTTCCATCTCGCCATAGCCATACTCGTGTTCTACCTCGGACGGTTCATTATCCGCCGTCTCTATTCATTTGTTGCAGGGGTATTAAGCCGGCGCCGAGTCGACACATCGCTCACCACCTTCATACTGTCGCTCGTACGCATCGTGCTTTACTTCATACTGGTGGTGACCGTAATAGGCATTCTTGGCATCAACACAAGCTCATTTATCGCCCTGTTCGCTTCGGCCGGCGTTGCTATAGGTATGGCGCTGAGCGGTACTTTGCAGAATTTTGCCGGTGGCGTGCTCATACTGCTGCTCAAACCATATAAAGTTGGCGACTATATTGAAACTCAGGGCTATGCAGGCCGGGTTACCGAGATTCAGATTTTTTCGACCATAATCTGTACTTACGACAATAAATCAATCATCATACCCAACGGAGGCCTCTCTACGGGCACCATCAACAACTGGTCGCGTGAGTCGTATCGCCGTATCGACTGGACTATATCGATATCATACGGCGACAATGTCGACACCGCCCGCAACGCCATACTCAACATCATGAAGGCCGACAACAGTTTTGTACAGTCAACTTTTGAGGCCGACATGGAGCTGCGCAAACTCTCGCAGGAAAGTGCCGCCACCGATACCCTGAATACAGAAGGCGACACCGGGCAACCTAAGCGCCGCTCATGGATAAGCCGTCATTTCCGCCGTCACCGCAAAAAGGTAAAAGAGCACCTTGCACCCGACAATTACACCGAAGAGTCACCGGCAGCGGAAGCAAAAATGAAGGAAAACCGCGAGCCGGTAGTGGTAGTGAGCGAACTCGCCGACTCATCGGTTGTGCTCACAATACGCGCCTGGGCCCTCGCGTCCGATTACTGGACTCTTTTCTATAAATACAACGAGGTATTCTACAATCTTTTGCCGCAAAAAGGCGTACATTTCCCCTTCCCGCAGCTCGACGTACACATCGACAGCCAGGGCTGACATCGCTCCTGAAAAAGTATATTTTTTTAACATTCTGCGGCTGCATTATCCACGGTCGGCAGCATAGGAATTAGGCACAAAATGTTTAACTTTGCGCTTGCGGCAGGTATACCCTTCCCCCAAGGCCTATCTCCCCTCATCGCAGCCTGACACCCGTGAGCCAAGCGCCCACATTCTCTCCATCATCCATTTCAGGCCGCGAGCGTGACTCGATATAAAGAAAAAAAACTATATAAATGACCGGTAAATGGAATTATCTACCCCTTACTACAGAAGAGCAAAAATCAGAGTCGGAGTTAGCTAAAACGTTTGAAAACGTGCCGCCTATAAGCGAACTCCTTGCATTGCGCGGCATCACTTCCACGGCCGAGGCGGAAAAGTTTTTCCACCCCTCGCTCAAGAACTTACACGACCCCTTCCTGATGCCCGACATGCGCAAGGCTGTCGACAGGCTCAACAAAGCTATGGGTAAAAAAGAACGCATCATGGTCTATGGCGACTATGATGTCGACGGCACCACGGCCGTAGCCCTGGTGTACAAGTATCTTCAGCAGTTTTACTCCAACATCGTATACTATATACCCACCCGCTACGACGAGGGTTATGGTGTATCGCTGCGAAGCATCGACCTCGCGGCTCAACAAGATGTAAAACTCATCATCATTCTCGACTGCGGCATTAAAGCCATCGACGAGATAGCCTATGCCAAATCGCTCGGCATCGACTTCATAATCTGCGACCACCACGTACCTGACGATCGTCTTCCCGATGCAGCCGCAATACTCAACCCCAAACTCGAGGGAAGTCCGTACCCGTGCCCGCACCTCTCCGGTTGCGGCGTGGGATTCAAGTTTATGCAGGGCTTTGCCATGAGCAACGGCATTCCTACCGCCGACCTCGAGAGCATGCTCGATCTCGTGGCCGTGAGCATTGCCGCCGACATTGTGCCTATGGTCGACGAAAACCGCATCATGACCTACCACGGGTTGCGTCGCATCAACTCCAACCCCAACATGGGTCTGCGTGCCGTGATTCGCACTTGCGGCCTCACCGGCAAAGAGATTACCATATCCGACGTAATCTTCAAAATCGGTCCGCGCATCAACGCATCAGGCCGCATGCAGAGCGGCCGCGAAGCGGTGGAACTACTCGTAAGCCGCGATATTGCCGAAGCCTCGCAGCTCAGCAAAGCCATCGACCAATACAACAAAGACCGCAAGGAACTCGACAAGCGCATCACCGACGAAGCCAACGCCATACTTGAGAAGCGCGGCGAGATGCTGTCAGAAAAGAAATCGATAGTAATATACAACAAAGACTGGCACAAGGGCATAATAGGCATCGTGGCCTCACGTCTCACCGAACTTTACTACAAACCATCGGTGGTGCTGACCCTTGCCAACGGTCTCGCAACAGGTTCATCGCGCTCAGTACAAGGATTCGACATATACAAAGCCGTAGACTCAGCGCGAGACCTCCTCGAGAACTTCGGCGGACATCCTTATGCCGTGGGATTGTCACTCAAAGAAGAGAACATCCCCGAATTCACACGCCGGTTCGAGGAGTTTGTAAGCGCTCATATCCAGCCGCAGCAGCTTGAGCCGCAACTCAACATCGATGCTTTCATCACATTCTCCGACATAACGCCCGCTTTCATATCCACCCTACGCCGATTCAATCCGTTCGGACCGGGCAATACCAAGCCGGTGTTCTGCGCACGCAATGTGATGGACTTCGGCACAAGCAAACTGGTGGGTAAGAACCTCGAACATATCAAATTCGAACTCGTCGACGATACCTCAGGCAAAGTATTCAACGGCATAGCTTTCAATATGGCCGAGCACTTTCCTTACATACATGAGCGCAAGCCGTTCGATATCTGTTTCACCATCGAAGACAATAAACACCAGAGCGCAGCATCGCCCATACAGCTTCTCATCAAGAGCATCCATATCAAAAAGTGATGGAGCCCCTCGAGCTACTGCAGAAATACTGGGGGCACGAATCATTCCGCGACCCCCAGGAAGATATTATCCGCTCAGTGCTCAGCGGCCTCGACACTCTCGCCCTGCTCCCTACGGGAGGCGGCAAATCCATTACCTTCCAGATTCCGGCGCTTATGCTTCGGGGGCTCACTATTGTTGTGACCCCGCTCATATCGCTGATGAAAGACCAGGTAGACAATCTGCGGGCAATCGACATACCTGCCGCCGCCATACATTCGGGCATCTCCAGGGCCGAAGCCAAACTCGTATACGACCGCTGCTCGTTGGGTAAGCTCAAGCTCCTCTATATATCGCCCGAACGCCTGCGCACCGACTCGTTTATCGACACTCTGCGCTCGCGCCACATCGAGGTAAGTCTGATTGTGGTCGACGAAGCTCACTGCATATCGCAGTGGGGGTATGATTTCCGCCCCTCCTATCTCGAGATTGCCACTCTGCGCAAAGCCTACCCCGAAATACCCGTGCTGGCACTGACAGCTTCGGCCACACCCGAGGTTCGTGCCGATATATGCCGTTCTCTGCGGTTTAGAAATGATAGCCGTACCTTTACCAAAAGTTTCGCACGACCAAATATCACTTTCGTAGTGCGTACGGCCGTTCACAAACCCGCTATGCTCAAGCGCGTTCTTCTTGCTACATTAGGAAGTACGATAGTGTACGTGCGTTCGCGCAGGCGGTGCCGCGAGATAGCCGAAGAGATACGCTCATGGGATATTCCGGCCGACTATTACCACGCCGGACTGTCGATTGAAGAAAAAGACCAGCGGCAAGACGCCTGGCAGAAATCCGAAATACGCGTGATGGTGGCAACCAACGCTTTCGGCATGGGTATCGACAAACCCGATGTGCGGGTGGTGGTACACCTCGATTTACCCCCCTCAATCGAAGAATATTATCAGGAAGCAGGTCGGGCCGGGCGCGATGGCAAACCGTGCTTTGCCGTAATCATCACTACTCCGCCTACCGACAAAGCATCGCTCACACGCCGTCTCAACGAGGCTTTTCCGCCTAAAGAACAGATACGTAAGGTGTACGAACTGGCCTGCAACTTCCTCGACATTGCAGTAGGTTCGGGCTACAATTGCCTCTACGAATTCAACTTTTCGCTCTTTTGCGAGCGCTTCAAGTTGCACCCCGCCACCACCCGGAGTGCCATGGCCATACTCACCCGCGCAGGATACTGGGAGTATGTCGATGAAGTGGCCACGCGCTCACGTGTGATGATAATCATGGATAAGCGTCAGCTCTACGACCTCCCTCTTGATAAAAAGACCGACACGCTATTTCAGATTTTGCTGCGCTCATATACCGGTCTGTTTGCCGATTATGTCTACATTGACGAGGGTATGTTAAGCCGCCGCAGCTCCCTCTCCCCCGACGAAGTTTATGAAGCCCTACTGAAGCTAAGTCGGTTACAGGCCATACATTACATACCGCGCAAAACCACGCCGTACATTTACATGACAACATCGCGCGAACTACCGCGCCATATAGAGTTGCCGAAAGCTGTATACGAAGAGCAACGCCGCCGCATGGAGCAACGTATCGATGCCGTGAAACGTCTGGTGTTCAATCCCGGACGGTGCCGTATGGAGGTCATGACCGGCTATTTTGGTGAGGAAAACACCCAACCCTGCGGCATTTGCGACGTATGCCGCCAACAACGCAAAACCCCTGTCGACACCCCTCAGTTACGCCAATCTATACTTCACGTACTCGCTATGCCCCACAGCATCGACTATATAGCTGAGCAACTGAGCCGTGCCGCCCCCGACATAATACCGCTGATACGTATCATGGTCGACGAACAACTGATAGAGATTGACGGCGACACCCTCCGGCGGGGTTGTAATTATAGCGCCAATTCACTACCTTTGCCTACGAAATGAAGCCACGCAAAGCCCTTCTGATTATCAATCCCATTTCCGGCACTTCAAGCAAAGAAGGCCTGCAGGAAAAGGTAGAGATGCGCCTCGGTGTTGAAAACATCGAAGTAGACACTGTATGGACTACCGCCTCGGGCGACGCCACCCGATTGGGCAAACAGGCTGTGGCCGACGGCTACGATATAGTAGTGGCCGCGGGAGGCGACGGTACGGTCAACGAAACGGCAACCGCACTCTGCGGCTCATCGACCGTGCTCGGCATCATACCGTGTGGGTCGGGCAACGGCCTTGCTCGACATCTCAATATCCCGGTCGATGTGCGCGCTTCGATAGAAATAATCGGACGTGGCAACGCTCTTCGTTGCGACCGCGGCTCCATCAACGGCCTCCCATTTTTCTGCACATGCGGTACCGGCTTCGACGCAACGGTAAGCCACAAATTCGCACAATCGAAAAAACGCGGCAAACTCACGTACGTCAAAAGCACTCTGCGCGAATATCTCACTTACAAACCCCAGGAGTACGTCATCACAACCATCGACGGAGAGGTCATAACCGAGCGTGCTTTCTGCGTAGCCGTGTGCAATGCCTCGCAATACGGCAACAACGCCTACATTGCTCCGCACGCATCCATCACCGACGGATTGCTCGACGTCACCGTCATACACTACGGCAACATACTCACCACCGCATTGGTAGGACTCGACCTCATGGCCGGAACCATTGAGAAAAACATGCTCATACACACGTTCCGCACCCGCGGGCTATCCATACATCGTCCCTCCGAGGGAGCGGTGCATATCGATGGCGAACCCCTCAGCCTTCCCGCCGACCTCTCCATCCAATGCCTGCCGTCGCAGCTGTCGATATTCACACCGGGCCACGACACCCCCATCCGTCCGCTCCTCACCCCCATCACCGCCATGTTCAACGACATAGGCATAGCCCTGCGCAACATGGTCAGGAAATAAACCCCAAATCAGCAACCGAACAATAAAACCAATCACCATATATGGCACTTAAATGTGGAATAGTAGGACTGCCAAACGTAGGCAAATCCACCCTTTTCAATTGCTTGTCAAACGCTAAAGCCCAATCGGCCAACTTCCCCTTCTGCACAATCGAGCCCAACGTTGGAGTAATATCCGTACCCGACGAGCGTCTCAACAAACTCGTTGAAATGTGCAACCCCCGCAGTATAGTGGCCGCCACGGTTGAGATAGTCGACATTGCCGGCCTCGTCAAAGGCGCGAGCAAAGGCGAAGGCCTCGGCAATAAATTTTTGGCCAACATACGCGAAACCGACGCAATAATACACGTGCTCCGCTGCTTCGACGACGACAACATCACTCACGTCGACGGCACCGTCAATCCCCTTCGCGACAAAGAAATTATCGACTACGAGCTCCTTCTCAAAGACCTCGAAACCGTAGACTCACGCATAGCTAAGACTCAGAAACAAGCACAGACCGGCGGCGACAAAACCGCAAAGATGCAATACGAAGTATTATTGCGCTTCCAGGAAGCACTCAAAGAGGGCAAGCCCGCTCGCAGCGTTACGCTTGACACCCCCGACGAGCAACGATTTGCACGCGACCTGTTTCTGCTCACATCAAAGCCCGTACTCTACGTATGTAATGTCGACGACGCCTCCGCCGCTCCAGGCAACGCTTACGTCGAAGCCGTACGCCCCGTAATCGAAGCCGAAGGCTCGAGCCTGCTCGTAGTAGCAGCACAGACCGAGGCCGAGATAGCCGAACTCGACTCTTACGAAGATCGTCTCGAATTCCTTCAGTCAATAGGCCTCGAAGAGTCAGGCGTAAGCCGACTCATACGTGCCGCCTACGCCCTGCTTGATTTGCAGACATTCTTCACAGCCGGTGAAGACGAAGTACGAGCCTGGACATTCATCCGCGGCAGCAAAGCACCCAAGTGCGCCGGAATCATTCACACCGATTTCGAGAAAGGATTTATCCGTGCCGAAGTAATCAAATACGACGACTATGTAACTCTCGGCAGCGAAAGCGCAGTAAAAGCAGCAGGTAAAATGAGCATCGAGGGCAAGGAATATGTAGTGGCCGACGGCGACATTATGCACTTCCTCTTCAACGTCTGATTATCCCTCCAACCGACTATACGAAACTGCAAAGGAGGTCGACCTTTCGAGGTCGGCCTCCTTGCCGTTTCAACTATTTATTTATGAGAATCCTGAAGTCTAATATCACTATCTGAAATCAGTAACGAGGGAATCAAACAAATTTATCGCAACCTCACGCCTCCGCGATTCAGTTACGTCATACAAACAATCCAATATGGCAAAGGTCGCATCTCTGCAGGTTGATAGACATTAAAAAAGTCTAACAACACACCACAGTGTCATCTGATTGAATATAGAGCGGCCGATATAGGTATAGTATA
>JAGAUN010000019.1 GCA_017620715.1 Muribaculaceae bacterium
CTCTTTCTTCTTGGGGGCGGCGTAGTAGCTGATGGCCTGAAAATCGATGGGCGGAATGTTGAGATGCGCCCAGTGCGGAGGGGTGAGGGTGAGCCAGTGACGGAAGGCCTTGAGGCGGAAATCGAGCAGCCACTCCGGTTCGCCCTTGGCGCGCGATATGTAGCGCACCACATCTTCGTTGAGCCCGGCGGGTATGATGTGGGTGTCGATATCGGAGGTAAAGCCGTATTTATAGTCGGAGTTGGTGACGTTGTCGATAATCTGCGCTGACTCCCGGGAGTTTTTTTCGGCAGGCGAATCGGCTATGGGGCAACCCGACGGTATATCTTGATTCATATTGTTGATGCGGTTGGAAACAAGTGTTGACTTATAATAAACGCATAAAGGGGGCTAAAGGTGCGATACTACATATCCGGTGAGCCGCGGCGCCATGTCGGTGACGCTCTGAGCGAGCGGGCCGCCACCGGCGAGCAGGTCGGATGTGGGGTCGAACACGATGTAGAGGTTGATTATCACGCTCATTGCGGCGAGGGTCATGAAGGCGAGCAGTATCGAGCCCAGGGCGGCGTCGATTTTGCCCAGGCATATCGATTGCAGAATTTTTTTTGCTGCGCTGCATATCAGTCCGGCCGAGAGCCATATCGCCACGAAAAGCACACAGTAGGCCACGATGGTGGCGTTGACCGGGTCGGGAATCCAGCGCATGGCAATAGAGGCGCACTGATGGCCTATCAGATGGCAGGCCAGCATGCCGAGCAGCAGGCCGCAGAGTGAGCCGAGCAACTTCACGGCACCCACCTTGTAGCCTATCCATAGGGCCACGATGAGCAGAAACAATATCAGGAGGTCGATCATTGTTGATGGTATACTTGAATTGGGGAGTACAAAAGTACGAATAATTTTTTGGATTAGCGCGTGTAATGCTATGCGGGTTCCATGTGTATGAGCACGTGGGTGGCAGGGCCGTAGGCGCTGCGCAGACGTTGCTCAATATGTGAGGCTATGGTGTGGGCCCGGCGCAGCGGCATGTCGCCGTCCATGCGCACGTGTGCCTCTATCGCTGTGGTGGGGCCGAGCCGGCGTGTGTAGAGGCGGTGTATGCCCGAAACGCCGGGCGTCTGGAGTATTATTTGGGTGATATCTTGCTTAATCTCGGCGGGGAGAGCTTTTTCGAGCAGCTGGTCGGTGTTGGACTTGATGATTTTTAGGGCCGCCACTATGATAAATATGCTTACTACGGCTGCCGCGAGGGGGTCGAGAACGCGCCACTTGGGGCCGAGGAGTATGGCGCCGCCAATGCCCGCGACGGCAGCCACGGAGGTTAGTGCGTCGGAACGGTGATGCCAGGCGTTGGCGATGAGTGCCGGCGAGTCGACGCGTCGGGCTGCCGAGCGTGTGTAGCGGAAAAGACCCTCTTTGCTCACTATCGAGATAAGTGCGGCCACGAGCGCTATCCATCCGGGGCGGTCGAGCGGCACGCCGTGGAAGAAGTCGATGCACCGCGCCACGCCGTCAATCAGTATGCCTGCGCCGGCGCCCAACAGAGTGAGGCCCACAATGAGCGAGGCAAGTGTCTCGTATTTGCCGTGGCCATAATCGTGGTCTACGTCGCCGGGGCGCGATGACAGACGCACAAACCACAGCACTATTATGTCGGAAAAGAGGTCGGAGAGCGAGTGCACGGCGTCGGCAACCATGGCGGAGCTTCGGCCTAAGATGCCTGCCGCAAATTTGAATATCACCAGCAGCAGGTTGACTATGGAGCCTACTATGGTGACGCGGTATATGGTGCGTGTGCGCTGAGGGTCGCTCATGATGCTTTGCGGGGTGAGAGGTGCAGCCATGCGTTGATGCAGCCTACAAACACAGCTCCTCCTATAATGTTGCCAATGGTGGCGGGTATGAGGTTGGCCCAAACAAACTGCCAGAGGGTTACGTCGGCGCCCTCCATCATGCCAAGCGGTATGAAAAACATGTTGGCGATGCAGTGTTCGTAGCCGAGCACCACAAATGCCATGACGGGAAGCAGGCAGCCTATGGCTTTTTCAACGAGAGTCTTTCCGGCAAGCGCGAGCCACACGGCCAGACATACGCACCAGTTGGCGCCTATGCCGCGGAGAAGTACCGTGAGCCAGGGGAGCGAAACCTTGGTTAGGGCAGTGTTGACCACAGCGGTGTGGTAGGGTTCGGCGGCGGTGAGGCCGGCGCAGTATACCAGGCCCCAGGCAAAGAGGAGTGCTCCAGCGAGGTTGCCGAAATACACTATAAGCCAGTTGTAGGCAACGGCGGTGAACCGGTGCCGCCCGGCCATGTAGCCCGGTATCATGGTGGCGTTGTTGCCGGTAAAGAGCTCGGCGCCCAATACTACTACGAGTATCAGGCCGATGGGGAATGTTAAGCCCGAGAGAAGGCGCTGTAATCCGGGGTTGGAGGCAGTGGCTTCGGGTAATCCCCATCCGGCTACTATTGAAAGAATACCGCCGAGGGCTATGAATGCTCCGGCCATAACGGCGAGCACTGACAGTCGCAGCGGCGAGAGTGCGGTTTTAGCACAACCCGCTTCGAGAGCGGCCTGAGTAATCTGTTGTGGTGTACGTATCTGCATAGCGATGGCAAAGATACGAATAAGTCGAGAGCAAAGCCAAATTTATTTGGCTTTGCCGAGCGGAAGTATGAAGTATATTGATACAATCGAGGGTGGGCTTGTGTTATAGCGGAATGCAGTGTATGTCGCCGAAAATTAGTAACTTTGCGTATTGGCATACAGCCAAATCTCAAACAATGGCAAAAATAACTGTACAGAATACGAACATTACGATTATAAATCACAACGGTGATGATTATATCTCGTTGACGGATTTGGCCCGTCATAAAAGCGATGAGCCAAATGCCGTTATTGCAAACTGGATGCGCAACCGAAATACCATAGAGTATTTAGGTATTTGGGAACAGCTATATAATCCCGGTTTCAAACCCACCGAATTCGAGGGGTTTAGATTGCAGGCCGGATTAAATGCGTTTACTCTTTCTCCAAAGAAATGGATCGAGGTTACTGACGCTATTGGAATTGTTTCAAAATCCGGGAGATATGGCGGAACTTTCGCACATAAGGATATAGCTTTCAAGTTTGCAAGTTGGATTTCAGTCGAATTTGAGCTCTATATAGTCAAGGAATTTCAGCGGTTAAAGACGGAGGAACAGCGGTTGCTGGGTTGGTCGGCGAAGCGCGAGCTGTCGAAAATCAACTATCGCATACACACCGACGCGATAAAGGAGAACCTTATCCCCGCAGAGGTAACTCCGGCACAGGCGAGCATGATTTACGCCAACGAAGCCGACGTGCTCAACGTGGCGATGTTTGGTGTAACGGCAAAGCAATGGCGCGACGCTCATCCTGACCTGACGGGCAATATACGCGATTACGCCACAATCAACGAGCTTATATGTCTGTCGAATATGGAAAACCTCAATGCGGTTTTCATCGAGCAGGGCATGACGCAGAGCGAGCGGCTTGTGAAGCTGAACCAAATCGCTATCCATCAGATGAGCGTACTGGAAAGCGGCGACAATGATAGGAAGTTGCTGAAATGAAAAAGTGGCAGAAAATATTGGGTTGGATAATGGTTAAATTGGGAAAGCCGAGAATGGCGAAAGAACCTAAAACGCAAAGAGCATGTGGAATTTATCGAACATCTAAACAATATATCTTCCTAACAGGATATGGTAAGACTGGAAATGGGTACTCTATGAGCTATCCTATAAAATTCGCTCCAATAGATTGTGATGACTTTGAATTCAATAATGTTTTTGGCGAAGTTTTTATTTCCAGTAATCGCGACAAA
>JAGAUN010000002.1 GCA_017620715.1 Muribaculaceae bacterium
CCCCCGCTCCATAGGGGAGGGGTGTCAAATTTTCATAAATGCGCAATAATGGGTAAATTGCGGCGTTTTTCGAATATGAATCGGATTAAATTTTTATACAGTATATTTGCTGCGGCAGTTGTTGCTGCGGTGTCGCTTACTTCGTGTATTGAAGATGATGTGACGCTGTCGGCGGCCGACCAGCCGCTTTTTTCGGCCGACACGCTCGATGTGGGCACGATATTTCTTGATGAGCCGTCGCAGACTCACGCCCTGAAGGCTTACAATCGCTCTAACAAGGTGTTGAGGATAAGTCGTATAGGCTTTGCCGATAATTCGCAGGGCTGTTTCCGTATCAATGTCGACGGGTTTGCGGGCCGGGAGTTTCACGATGTGGAGATCAGGCCTGACGATTCGATTTTCATTCTTGTGTCGGGCACGGTGCCGGCTACGCTGTCGGCGCCCGATGTGGAGGAGGAGCTGCAGTTTACCACCAACGGTGTGACACAGAAGGTGATACTAAAGGCTACGGGTCTTGATGTGGTGACTCTAAAAGACCCTGTGATAGAGAGCGATACGCGCTGGAGCGCCGACAAGCCCGTGCGCATTTTCGGCTCGCTTACCGTAGCGGCGGGTGCGCAGCTTACTCTGCCGGCCGGTCTGACGGTGTATATGCACGACAAGGGCACTATAGAGGTGCACGGGTCGATACGCTCGGAGGGTACGCCGGAGCACCCGGTGGTGATACGCGGCGACCGCAGCGGCACTGTTATTACGGGTATTACGTTCGATCTGATGTCGCGCCAGTGGGCCGGCATGACGATACATGGCGATGCGTCGCCGTCGGAGCTGCAGTTTACCGAGATACGCAATACCGAGTATGGTGTGATAGTGGAAGGGCCGCATGCTTCGGAGGAGCCGATACTGACGCTGCGCGGCTGCCGTCTGCGCAACAGTCGCGACAATGTGCTGCTGAGCCGTCACAGTTCGATACGCGCCGTGGCCACGGAGTTTGCCGAAGCAGGTGCCGGTGCGGTGGCTGTGACAGGCGGCAAGGGATATTTTGACCATTGCACTTTTGCCAACTACTATCTGTTTTCGGGCATAACGGGGGCGCTGCTCACCATACGCCACTGCAATGCCGAGAGTATCGACGATGAAGCGCCGCAGCTGCCGTTGGCTCAGGTGTCGGTGAGCAACAGTATATTCTACGGGTCGTCGGCCGACATGTGGCCGGGCGATCTTGATGATACACAGGTGTATGTGCACCGCTCGCTGCTGCGCAGCAACGGCACCGACGATGCTCATTTCACCTCGATACTGTGGGGCGAAGACCCGCTGTTTCAGACCAATCGCCAGGAGTATTATTTCGACTACCGCCTGGGTGAGGGGTCGGTGGCTCTGGGGGCATCAGATCTGAGCACTACCGCCGCCGACTTGCCTCTGACCGATTTTTACGGCGCCGCACGCCCGGCCACACCCGCGTTGGGCGCATACGAGCAGATTCCCTCGGAGATACAATAATATAAATATATAAATACAATCGAATATCATGGATCATCTTCATCACATTGCCGGTAAGTTTGCCCTGGCGGCTCCGGTAGCATCGATCAAGCCCCTCGGTGCGGGCCTTATAAACGATACTTATCTGATAACCACCGAGGGTGATGCCCCCGACTATGTGCTGCAGCGCATCAATACCGCAATCTTTACCGATGTGGAGGGGCTGCAGGCCAATATTCTTGCGGTGACACGACATCTGGTTTCGAAGCTGCCCGCTGGCGCCGATGCTATGCGCCGTGTACTCACCCCGGTGCCTCTGGCCGATAATGCCGACCTGACCTATCTGATTGACGACAAGGGTGATGCCTGGCGTATGACCGTATTTATAAAGGATGCCTATACGTTTGATACCGTCAATGCCCACTATGCACGCCATGCGGGCCGTGCGTTCGGCGATTTTGAAGCGCAGCTCACCGATATAAAGGAAACTCTGGTGGAGACGATACCCAATTTTCATAACATGGAGTTCCGTCTCGAGCAATTGCGCGAGGCTATTGCCGGTGATGCGGCCGGGCGCCTGGAGGCCACGCGCGCTATAGCCGACGAGCTGCTCGGTGCGGCAGAGCGCATGACCGCCGCCGAGCGTCTGCACCGCGAGGGCCGTCTGCCCAAACGTATATGCCACTGCGACACCAAGGTAAACAATATGCTTTTTGATGCCGAGGACAAGGTGCTGTGTGTGATTGATCTCGATACCGTGATGCCCTCGTTTGTGTTTTCGGACTTC
>JAGAUN010000020.1 GCA_017620715.1 Muribaculaceae bacterium
CAAATATACTCATTTATTTATATTTTTGTGAATCATCACCAATCATTCACTTATCACAATCATGAGCATCAGGCAATTACTGGCCGGTATGGCCGTCGCAATCACTCTCGCCGCATCAGCGGCTACCCCGATTACCACCACAGTACCCCAACGCCCCGCCGGCCAGACCCATCTGGTAGGCTTTGCCACCGCGCCGATGGATTCGGTAAGGATAGGTGTGATAGGCCTCGGTATGCGCGGATATTCGGCTGTGGAGCGTCTGCTGCATGTACCGGGCGCTGTGGTAAAGGCTGTATGCGATATCGATTCGGCGCGTGTGGCTTCGGTTGAGCAGATGCTCGTGAAAAACGGACATGCACAGGTGCCCGGATATTATGGCAGCGAAGAGGCGTGGAAGCAACTTTGTGACCGGCCCGACATAGACCTTGTGTATATAGTGACCGACTGGAAGCACCACACTCCCATGGCGCTCTATGCTATGGAGCAGGGCAAACACACTGCCATAGAGGTGCCCGCCGCCATGAATCTCGACGAGATATGGGCGCTTATCAACATGGCCGAGAGCAAGCGTCTGCACTGCATGATGCTTGAAAACTGCATTTACGACTTCTTTGAGCTCAACACCCTCAATATGGCGCAGCAAGGTCTCTTCGGCGAGGTGCTCCACACCGAGGGCAGCTACATACACAACCTTGAGGAATTCTGGCCCTACTATTACAACAATTGGCGCATGGACTACAACCGCGAGCACCGCGGGGATGTGTATCCTACCCACGGCATAGGCCCGGCATGCCAGTTGCTCGACATACACCGCGGCGACCGCATGACTACCCTCGTGGCTATGGATACCAAGCCGGTCAACGGGCCCGCCTATATTGAGCGTACTACCGGGCAGGCTCCCGAATCATATGCCAACGGCGACCATACCATGACCATGATTCGCACCGCCGGCGGCAAAACCATACACATACAGCACGATGTAGTGACGCCGCGCCCCTACAGCCGCATGTATCAGCTTACCGGCACCAAGGGTTTTGCCAATAAGTACCCGGTTGAGGGCTACGCTTTTGTGCCCGAGCAGATTGCGGCCGACTCTGTGCCCGACCACGAGAATCTTTCGGCTCACGGCTTTATCTCGCCCGAACAACAGGCCGCCCTGGTGGAGAAATACAAACATCCGCTCATACGCAGCATTGGCGAAGAGGCCAAGAAGGTGGGCGGCCACGGAGGCATGGATTATATAATGGACTATCGTCTGGTGTATTGTCTGCTCAACGGGCTTCCGCTCGACATGGATGTATATGATCTGGCCGAATGGTGCTCGTTGATTCCGCTCTCGGCCATCTCCATTGAAAACGGCTCGGCGCCGGTTGAGGTGCCCGACTTTACGCGCGGCGCCTGGAACGAGGTGCACGGTTACCGTCACGCTTTCGCTCCCGAGCGCTGATATGGGCGCAACTTCCGCGCACCCGCGCCTCGCGTCGCTCGACATTCTGCGAGGTCTCGATCTGTTTGTGCTGCTGTTTTTTCAGCCTGTATTGGTGGCAGTGGGCCGCGCTGCCGACCTGCCGTGGCTCAATGCTATACTTTACCAGTTTGACCACGAGGTATGGCAGGGCTTCCGGCTATGGGATATTGTGATGCCGCTGTTCCTGTTTATGGTTGGTGCATCCATGCCGTTCTCATTTGCAAAATATACCCGCCCGGGTCAAAGCTACCGCCCGTTATACAAAAAGATTCTGCGCAGGGTGTTGCTGCTCTTTCTGCTCGGCATGATTGTGCAGGGTAACTTGCTTGCCTTCTCGCCCGACCGCTTTTATGTATACAACAATACTCTGCAGGCCATAGCCGCAGGCTACCTCATCGCCGCCATGATACTGCTGCATCTGAACCGCAGCATGCAGGTTGCGGCCACTGTGGCGCTGCTGGTTATCTACACTCTGCCTATGGCAATCAGAGGCGACTATTCGCCCGAAGGCAACTTTGCCTATACGGTTGACCTTGTGGTGCTGGGCCCGCTGCGCGGCGACCTCACCTACACATGGGTGTGGAGCAGCCTTACGTTCGGAGTTACGGTGATGATGGGCGCGTTTGCCGGCCGGATTATAAAGGAATCGCCCACCTCTTACCGACGCAATACCCTACTCCTTGCCGTAATAGGCGTTGCGGCTGTTGTGGCCGGACTTATAGCCGCCACCGGCGTACCGATTATAAAGAGGCTGTGGACGTCGAGTATGGCGCTCTACTCCGGAGGGATATGTTTTCTGCTTATGGCGCTGACGCATTACCTCGTTGACGGGCTCGGACTTACCCGCGGAGTGTCGTGGCTGAAGATTTACGGCATGAACGCCATAGCGGCCTACGTGATTGGTGAGGTGGTCAATTTCAGGAGTGTGGTGGCATCGGTGACCTACGGCGTGGAGCCGTTCGTGGGGCCGCAATACTACGAGGCGGTGCTCACTCTGGGCAATTCGGCCATATTGCTGGCCATTCTCGCCCTGATGTACCGTCACAAATATTTCCTGAAGGTGTAGGGTGCTTCCGGTTGTGGGCTAATTGTTGATTTTGAGGCTCATGCCGCTGAGCTTGCGGTAAAGGTCGAGCGCATACACGTCGGTCATGCCGCTCACGTGGTCGACTACCGCCTGCACGCGCGCAAAGAGCGTTGGTGCGTCAACTTCGTATTGCTGAGGCACTTTGGCCAAAAGGAGCCGCGAGTAGTTGTAGTCGGGGTTTTGCACTGCTTCCACCAGCCGTTCGAGCAAATAAGAGATTATTGATGTACCGGCAAGGTCGATATCCACAACATCAGGTGCGCAGTATATTTTGTTCATCGACAGCTCGGCGCAACGGCTGTAGGCGCGGTGCAGACGTTCGGGTATGTGCTGCAGCAGCGAGCCGCTGAAGTTTCCGGCAAGTATGGCCTCCTCACCTTCGATAAAGGCTTCGGCGGCTGCCTTGACCAGAGTGCCTATCACTGCCGAGCGCAGGTATGCTATCTTCTCGTTGGGGTCACGGAGAGTGCTCATCACATCCTCCATGCGCGCCACTCGGTCGGCCGGGAAGAAATCGAGCATAAGCGATATCACTTTCTCGGTGCCGACCCATCCGAGCTTGTGGGCATCCTCAATATCCATCACCTCGTAGCAGATGTCGTCGGCCGCTTCCACTAAGTAAACAAGGGGATGGCGGGCATATCGCACTTCGCCGGCGGGGCCGAAATCGGGCTGCATGCCGAGCTCTGTGACCACGCGTACAAAATCGTCGCGCTCGGAGGTGAAGAATCCGAATTTGTTCTTGCTGTTCGCCAATGCCGATTCGTAGGGGTATTTCACTATCGAGGCAAGCATGGAATAGGTCATGGCGAATCCGCCCGGGCGGCGCCCCTTGAAGCGATGGGTGAGCAGGCGGAAGGCGTTGGCATTGCCGTCGAAATGCGTCAGGTCGGCCCACTGGGCCGGTGTCAGCGACTGCTCGAGTGCCGAACCGGCGCCCTCGCTGAAGAATGTGGCAATGGCTTTCTCGCCCGAATGGCCGAACGGCGGATTGCCCAAGTCGTGTGCCAGACAGGCCGCCGAGGTTATCTCGCCAATGGCATCAATTTTGTCTACCCAGGGCTCTGCGGCATATTTTTGCTTAAGCGCTATGCTCACCTCGGTGGCGAGCGATCGGCCCACACAGGCTACTTCGTGGCTG
>JAGAUN010000021.1 GCA_017620715.1 Muribaculaceae bacterium
ATAACGGAAAAATCACTGTGGAATGAAGACACTGGCGAGAGAGGGGCAATGCCTCGTTGACATAGCGTTGGCCGCGACAGGCTCGGTGGAGGGCGTGTGGGCATTGGCTCTGCGCAACGGACTGAGCGTGACCGGGGAGATAAGCCACGGCGCGGAGATAGCGTGGGAGGCGGAGGACGTGGCGGACGCGAGGATTGCCGGGAAGTATGCCTCGGAGGGTATATGCCCGGCGACGGCTGTAAGCGAAAAGACGCTTGCGGGGCTGCTCGGCAAACGACTGATAATAATTCAGCCGGACTGGGAGATAATCCCGGCAGACCCTGTGAGGAAGCAGCAGACGAGAGCGGCGGTTTTCGCGGGGGCATTTACGGCGGCATTTTCGTAAGACGCAAAAGGAGCAAAGGAATCACAAACAACAACAGATACAAAGAACGATATGAAACAGGAGTGGAAGCCCGACGAACTGCGGGCAACCTCGGAGGAGATCCGAGGGGCAGTAATGCCGAAATCAATCACGCCGGAGATGGTAGGCGGGACGCTCGTCGG
Source organism: Muribaculaceae bacterium (assembly GCA_017620715.1). Classification (GTDB taxonomy): domain Bacteria; phylum Bacteroidota; class Bacteroidia; order Bacteroidales; family Muribaculaceae; genus Paramuribaculum. The sequence continues at coordinate 547 of JAGAUN010000021.1, forward strand.
CCTCGTCGATGCCGTTGGCGAGATAGTGGACGTGCTCGGAGAGATACCGAGGGAACACGTTAAAGTCCGCGTGAATACGCTTGACGCAGAGGGACACACCGCGCAATCGACTGAGGCGACAGTGTATGTGGATATTTTCACGACAAAAGGCTATCCTGCGGTCAACCTCCCCCGAAAGGAGCTGACGGTTAACGAGGAGGGGCTTGTGGAGTTTGATGTTCCGCACGGCTTCCAATTCGCAGTGTTTGCGAAACATCCCGGATTGAGCGCATCATTCCAATGGGTTCACACGGCGGCAGTCGATAATCGGCAGACCATCGTTCTTTGGTGTGTGCCGATAGGTGTATGGTGGATGGGCGCAATCTTCCACGGTGGCGAGGAGGATAGGGACTGGGGCGACGAACCGTACCGCCCGACACCGTTCTTGTTTGACCATTATACATCTGATTGGGATGAAATAGAGGAGCGGGCAAACGCGGACTTGCGGCAGGACGAGAACTTCATGGACTACTATACCTATGGCATAATGGTGGCGACTGCCGACACCTGCTTCATGATAGCCTCCAACTCTTTCTCAAAGGAAACGATGGTGTGGTGCAACAGCCGAGCCTACGGCATGTATATACCGGGCATGGAGCATATCAACAACCACACCGAGACCGGGCGATATGCGGGTGATTACACCGAGGCACAGAACCGCGCCCGCGCCGACATGGACGGCAATATGAACACGGCCAAGATACTTGGCGCGGTGAGTGGCGCGTTGGCGGCTGAATGGGTCGGGTCGGTCGTATATGACTACACAGAGAATCGATGGCTACCGTCGGCAGGACAGATGTATCTGATATGGCTTAACCGCGCAGCAATCAATAGTCTTATGCAGGAGGCAATGGCCGCTGACCCCGATACTTGGGTTTATGCTCTTTTGCCTTATCAGAATGACAAAGGGCAATGGCAGAATCCCAACGGGCATACTGAGTATTGGTGGACGAGTACAGTATTCGACGATTACTGCTCGTGGGTTGTCGACTACGATGGCTACATCCGCTACGACCTCAGACGCAACACTTACTACGTGCGGGCGGTGTCGGCTTTTCATTTTGAATATTAAACCTTTGCTCTTTCCTTTGGTGAGGTCGCCCCCTTAAAGGGCGACCGGGCAGAGGGGACACGGCATCCGGGCGAAGCCCGGTCGAAAAATTTTTTGTATCTTTGCAGACGATTAAAGAATTAACTGGAATGGCAAACGGAGCGGCGACAACCGGGGCATACAAGAGCGTTTACAGGCTCGTGCAGATGATGTGCGGGTTGAGCGACAATGTGCCTGTGAAGTGGCGTCGCTGGCTTTGGGAGAAGACGCTCGACGCGGCGACGGATCTTATCGCGCTGATAGTGTATGCGTGGGACGAGCAGAATGTGAACACGAAGCTGATCTACATAGACCGCGCTTTGACAAAGTTTACGGTGCTGAACACATATATGCGTCTTTGCAACGAGAACCGCGTGTTGCCATTGCAGAAACAGACAAGTCTGTCGGAGCTTATGGCGGATATATCCGGGCAGCTCGGGTCGTGGCGCAAGGCGACGGCTGAAAGAGCAAAAAGAGGTGTCTAAGAGTGAGTGTTTCGTCGGCCACGGCTTACGGAAGCGCGATTTTCTTTTATGAAAAGGTCTGTGCGCTCTCATTCAGAGCAAGGAACAAGTCAGTCACGGAAGATTACTGCTCGTGGGTTGTCAACTACAATGGCAACATCAACAACAACAACAGAAACAACACTAACGACGTGCGGGCGGTGTCGGAATTTCATCGGAAAATGAACAACCAACCGGGACATATCACCATAAGCTACGACAGTCTTTTGTCTGCCTACCTTCAGTGTCGCCGCAACAAGGCGTGGACTGAGGCGGCTGCGGCGTTCGAGATACACTACGAGCGGGAGTTGCTGAAGCTGCGCGACGAGATACAGGCCGGGCAGTATAAGCCTCAGCCGTCGATAACCTTCCTTGTGGAGTGGCCGACGCTGCGCGAGGTGTTCGCCGCGATGTTCCGGGACAGGATAGTGCAGACGTGGATAGCGCAACGGATAGAGCCGCTTTTCGAGGCGCAGTTCATAGAGGCGAGCTTCAACTGCCGCAAGGGTAAGGGGACGCTTGCCGCCGTGAAACATCTGCACGAGGCGATACGCGAGAAATCCGGGAACTACACCCGCGACTGCTGGGTTCTGAAATACGATCTCAAAGGCTTCTTCATGTCGATAAACCGCGCGATGGTGACGGAGAAACTTTGCCGCTTTATCCGGGAACGGTACAACGGCGCGGACTTGGAAACGCTTGTGTACCTCACACGGATAACGCTGCTCAACTCCCCGGCGGAGGGGTGCATAGTGCAGGGCGATCCGCGCAAGTGGAAGGAGCTGCCGCAGAACAAAAGCCTGTTTACCGTGCCGGAGGGCTACGGTCTGCCGATAGGCAATATCACCTCGCAGCTCGTGGCGAATTTTCTGCTCGACGAAACAGACCATTACCTGACCGAGAGCCTCGGCCTCGACATAGACCGCTATGTGGACGACACGGCGACGGTGGACTGCGACAAGGAGAAACTATTGCTCGCCATGCCGCTAATCCGGGAGCATCTGTGGCAGACAGCCGAGGTGCGCGTCAATCCGAAGAAATATTATCTGCAGCAATACAAAAAGGGCGTGAAGTTCCTCGGCACGGTGATAAAGGGAGAGCGCATCTATATAGCCAACCGCACCCTCGGCAAAGCCTTGTGCCGTCTGCATGGGTTCAACCGACAGGCGGAGGAGCGCGGCGCGGCATGGTGCAAGGCTAACGCCGAGCATTTTGTATGCTGCATCAACTCCTATCTCGGCCTTATGCGGCAGGGGCAGGAATACGGGATGCGCCGGGCTTTCTGCGGGCAGATCGCCGAGGTGTGGCACAAATACATCGTCGTGGAGTGGGACTTCACCAAGATAGTTCTGAAACAAAAGTATAAACACCGCGAGCGGGTGAAGCGTATGCTGAACCGCAAGCGTAAAAACGCATCAAGAAACAAAATACCAAAAGCAAAGCGAATGACAGCACGAGTTTTCAGCGGGGAGATGCTCCCCGCAGTTGAGCAGTTCAACACCGGTCGCAAAAGGGGTTGTATTGTTCGTTGGGACTTCGAGCCTGTCAAGACAACAATCCCCGAAGTAGACAAACGCGCCGCGTTCCGCAAGCGCAAGGCGTTGAGCCGAGCCGCCAAGAACGGGACACCGCCACCCGCCGAACCGATGCAGGGCAAGGAGGTGGACAGCGGACTTGTGGCCTTCTCCGAGATGCGCTACATAGGCGTTCCCGACCCGGAACGTGTGGTGGCCGACATCCAGTATGACCTCGACCTGCGCTACGGCGACACGCCGCGCCCGGAGATTGATTTCGATGCTTACCGCTCGGCCATAGCCGCGCTCAACAAGGCGTGAGGCAATGGCTCGGACTATCGCCGAGATAAAGGCTCAGATATGCGAGACCTTTATCTCACAGGACGCTATCCGCACAGGGTACGGACTGAAAGAGAACCAAACGTTTGACAAGGCTTTCTCCCCGGTGTCGTTGGAGAGTCTTATGTTCTACGTCGTGGCCTCCTGTATTTGGCTGCTTGAGAAACTTTTCGACCGCCACCGCGAGGAGATCGACGCGAGAATAGAGGCTCTGCGACCGCATACACTCCGTTGGTATGTCACAAAGACCCTCTCCTATATGCGCGGCAAGGATCTGATAATGACCGACGGCGTTGTGGTGGCCGACTATTACGACACATCGGGCATGACGGAATCCGACATCGAAAAGGCGCGAGTGGTGAAATACGCGGTCGCCACCGAGGACAACACACAGGTGTTCATCAAGGTTGCGGCACGCGGCAACAACGGACAGCCGACACCGCTACAGCCCGAAGACCTCGCCGGGTTGAAAGGCTATCTCTCGCAGATAAAGGACGCGGGAGTGGCTATAAAGGTGCTGAACGAACCCGCCGACAATATGCGTGTGGAACTGGTGGTGCTTTACGACCCTGCCATACTCACGGCACAGCCCACGGGCAACGGTCGGCAGGACGCGGACGGCTACACCGCCATACGGCTACTTCGCGACGGCAAGGACGTTATCACCGAGGCCGTGAGCGGGGTTATTTCCAGACTGCCTTTCAACGGCGAATACCGCAACTCCGACCTAATGGCTGCTATACAGTCTATCGAGGGAGTGCGCGTGGCCGACATCGTGAAAGTAGAGGCCGCTGCGGGTGGTTCTGATGCTTACTCGCGCGTCGTGGGCTACCGCCGTCCCTATTCGGGCTATTACGCATTGCAGAACCTCACGGTCAAAGGCCGTGCCTATCAAGTTGCCGAATGATGATTTTCGACATTGATTTTGACAGGTGGATAGCGACCATGCTGCCGACGTTCCTGCGGCTGCGCCGGATATTCGCTTTCTGCCGCGCCTTATGCTCGCCGCTGTATCTCGGCGAGGCCGGGCTTTACCCGCGCTTTCTGCAGGCGCGAGGCGACCACATATACAGGCTCAGCCACAACGGACAGGTTTGCTATCTCCGCGCCGCGCTTAATGACGCTTTCAATCTGCGTAAAGGCTTTGAGATAGAAGATGCGCAAGGCTACGAGGGAGAGTGGGTCTATGCCAAAGACCCGACTATGCCGAACCAGTTGCTCGCCGTGGACGAGGGCAAGAACCCGAAGCCCGCAGAGGGAGATCCGCCGGAGCACCCGACTCCGTTGCTCGCCGACGAAGCGCGGCTCAACGCGCCGCAGAACTCGTTCATAGTGCGCGTTCCCAACAATATCTACACAACACAGCTCGACAAAGTAAAGGCTATCGTCGAGCAATACAGAATCCTATCAAAAACTCCGATTTACACTCCAACAAACTCAAGCAATGAACAGAGCGGAATATTTATCGACGGCGGTCGCAGGTGGTGGCAATGGCCTCTATCCCTTATCGACACAGGGGCTGTCGTTCATCCAAGACCAGATTACCTTTTTACAGGCGTTCGCAAGGATAGGCGGTAAACGCTACATACTGCTCGCACCGACGGCCACGACTGACGGCGTGGTGGTGATAGACGGCGAGGTGCTGCGCTTCAAGGCAGCAGCCAAACCGGGCAACGGCATTCAGATCCGGGAGACCACCGAGAATATCGTGGCCGACGGCACGACATACCGCGAGGCGCGTATCTACCGCTATGCCGAATATGTTCCCGCCTACGCCAAGGGGATGCCGGGACTTTACCCGGCTTCCGGCTTCTCGATGATCGAGAGCAACGACCAGTTGGCGAAAAAGCTGCTCGACTATTCAGCCGTAAACAGCGACCTCGCCAAGAAACTCACCGTACTGTCAACCGACAGCCTCACCCGCGTTCAGCTCGATGCCCAAAAGGACAACGTGCGTCTGAACTGCCGCAAGGGTTGTTTCCAACTCAACGGCGCGGACGAGTACACCATCAACGTCTACCGCCACAGCGCGAACAATATCACCCAGGAACAGATTCTGCCCGATCTGCGCCGCTATGTCCGTTATTGGAACAGCGCGGCCAAGACGTGGGGAGGCTTCTTCCCGGTGACGGAAAACCTGCATATCGACATAAAGGTGGTGAAAGGCTCGACGGTGTATGTGCGCCACGGCTTTATCCCGGAGGGTGTGCAGCTCGTCCTCCTGCGCAAGAAGAAGCGCAGCCGAAAGCGTCGCTCCGGCGGCACGACAGGCACAAACGCCGCATGGAAAGGTAAGAGTATGCTCCGTCAGCCGAAGAATCAATATGTCCACTACAAAGGCGTGATACTCTCCACGTCCTCACCTAACAATTGGTATGTACCAAAGTGCATCGGCGTGACGGACATCGAGGACAACGCGCTTATCGGAAAGGAACTCGGCAAAATCTGTGAGGATATGATAGTGGCCGCCGGGACAATACAGGAAATTGCCGCCGGGAACGGACTGTATAAGGTTGTCGGCACTCGCGTCAAAGCGTCGAAGAAAGGCACGAAGCCCAAGACACAGGCCAGTTGCTATGCCCGGATCGCGCTGCAATTCGCCTCTGCCGGAAAAACCTTCAAGAGCGCGGGCGGCGAAATGGCGCGTTTGAAATACCGCCTGTGGTTCGAGCAACGCGACGTGATAAGGAACGGGGTTAAAATCGACAAGCAGACCGTGGTTCGCCGTGGGTTCTCCGCCGATTAGACACAAAAAAAGAGGGGCGGTGAAAACTGCTCCTCTAAAAACCCCGGCGGCTGTCGCTCGTTATATGCTCTGTTGTGAAATCTTGTAGATTGTCGCTGACTATACTGTCGGTGCTTCGTTCAAAATCATCTCAACGGGGTCTATAATATGCTCAATCCCTACTGTCGGACGCGGCCATTGCCGCGATAACTTGATGTGAGAGGGAATTACATATACCGCACGAACCATACACTAACTTGAAATCGAAATCGCAAATCTATCGAGGGTTCAAATGCACGTCGCAAAGATAAGCGTTAAAATCTTAACCCCAACTAAATAACCGATGAAAAAAGCAGAATAACCGAAAACTTACGTCGGAGGGCAATAAAAAACAGCCCCCGACCAGATTGTAGGACGCCAATCACATACAATCATAAAGCAGCGGCACACCGCGCAGTCGAGGGCTGTATAAGCCTTTTGACCGCCGTGTGTCGCTGCTTTTAGTATGTGATTGGCAATGCAAATTTACGAAAATATCTCGAATGAACCTATTTGACGCTTTGAAAATTAGCGGGCAGACGCTTCAAGTTCTTGCGGAACTCGGCTACAAGGCCGGGGACGAGCGGTATATGCCCATGTTCCGGGACTACCTCGACATGGCCGCTCGCGGCGAGAAGAAAACCTACTCCGTGGCCGTCCTCGCCGACAGATACGCCGTGTCCGAGCGCACGGTCTACAATGTGGTGAAACGATTCTCCGCCGACTGCAACGACGGTGCAGCGGGATAAGCCTTAAAAATGGTGTCCGGCATGGCCGTCGGTGCTAACTTTGCCATACAATCAAAAAAAACAACATGAACATGAATGGCAAATAAATTCACTTATCAGCAGCAGTACGGCGTTATCGTCATCTGCAAGGACGAGGCCGAGCAAAAGGCCGTCTATGAACGCCTCGCGGCGCAAGGTCTGACTCTTAAAATCGTGTGCGTATGAAAGTAGAGGTAAATCATCGTTGCAGCGACTTCAACAGTTATCGCGCTGCCCGCGTCAAAAGCCTGTTTAACGCCGAGAACGGCTGCGACTGGAGTACCGTCGCGGAGTTGCCCATCGAGGGCAAGCCGTGGCAAATCGGCCTTATTGTCGGGCCTTCCGGCAGCGGCAAGACAAGCATCGGAAGCCGTATATTCCCCGACGCTCCGATTTATGATCTATATTCGGGATGGCGCGACGACGCTCCCATTGTAGACTGCATCGCTCCCGACGGAGATTTCAACACGGTCACCGCAATGCTCTCGGCTGTCGGCCTCGGAGATGTCCCGGCATGGCTTCGACCGTTCCACGTTCTCAGCAACGGAGAGAAGTTCCGTGCGGGACTTGCCCGCCTCGCCTGTGAGCGTCCGGCTCACGCCGTGGTGGACGAATTCACGTCTGTTATCGACAGGCAGATCGCAAAGGTCGGCGCGGCGGCTTTTGCCAAGACGTGGCGGCGCGGCAGCGGGCAGATAGTGCTTCTTTCGTGTCACTATGATGTAATCGAATGGCTACAGCCCGACTGGATCTATGATACTGCGGAGGCACGCTTCTACGAGCGTGACTGCCTTCGGCAACGTCCGCAGCTCACCCTTGAAATTTATAAAGTCCGGGGAACTGTATTCCCAAGACTCTTTAAGAAGCATTATTATTTAGATCTGCCGCTCCCCGTGGCCGCAGAATACTTTGTCGGCGTTATAGACGGCGAGCCTGTCTGCCACCTTGCCGTCGCACCCTTGTTTACGGCCAAAGCATACCGGGCGACGCGCCTTGTGGTTGCTCCCGAATGGCAAGGGATCGGTGTCGGCACAAAGTTCCTCAACGCCGTATGCCAGTATCACCTTGACGGAAACGGACGCTGCGGCCATAAGTTCCCGGTATTCTTCCATACATCGCATCCGCAGCTTTGCGGGGCATTGCGCCACTCAAGCAGATGGATTCAGACCGGGGCAATGCTCTACGGCGACAACAAGGCGCGAAGTTCGGCATCGATGAAGCGTTCCGCGTCAAAATCCCCAGGCCGCAGAAAGTGTTCGACAGGCTACGGCGGTCACTTCCGCGCAGTACAGGCGTTCAAATATATCGGCAATGATGACAGTTGAAATCGTAGGACAAAAGGACTGTGCGGCCTATAAAGCGGCGGAAAAGGCAATCCGCGAGTGTGGCTGCAAGATTGCGCGTGGTGATGTTATCCCGGATGTCGCAGTCGCGCCGTTGCTGATGACAAAGATTGGCATGGACGAAATATCGCGGCCTTTCCACGGGACACTTATATTTCATCCATCACCGCTGCCATACGGACGCGGGGCGGCAAGTATTAAGTGGGCATACAGACGGCACGAGCCAATAACTGCGGCCACATGGTTCTGGGCGGACAGCGGCCTTGACACAGGCGACATCTGCGAGCAGGAAATCGTAAGGATCGATTATGATATGCGACCGCGAGATTTCTACGAGAGCGAGATGCTTCCTGCAATGGCGCGGACGCTTGAAAGATGTCTGAAAGGAATAATGTCCGGCCGACCGAGAAGAATTCCACAGGTCGAAAAATACGCGACATTCGACAGAAGGGACGCTCTGAAATAGGAGTGAAAGCCTCCAAAATACTATACAAAGGTAACAATAATTCCCTGGATAAACAACAATCCGAGGAATTATTTTATGCTGAAATTCAACTATTTTAATACCGATAAAACACCGTTCAAACAGCGGTTAAACGAGCTGCGACGAAAGGGAGCGAAAACCTCAAAAAATGTACTTTTCGTTTTGAAAAATTGCACTTTTCGTTTTGCCGATTATAGGATAAACTGATAATTTCATCCTCGCTAATGGATATTCGAATCCAGACGTTACTCAATTTTAATTGCCCTCTATAATATGCATTATAACAGAGTGCACCATTTGAAGACATATCCCCTGATTTTTTAAAGGTTATAAGATCTCCAGTCTTATGGTTTTGAATTTGTATCTGATCTTTGCTTGAGTCACACCACACTTCCCAATTTTGGTCTCTGGAGACAGGAAGGCCATTTACACTACCTTGTGCGGTGAGAACTCCACTCGCTGCCAAACTCAGCAAAGGGATTACAAACATAAAAAGAAATAGTATTTTTCTCATACTTATAAAGATGTTTTGGGGTCTGCAGTCCTTCGACCTTATACACAAAAAGAAGCGTGGACTGCTATGCCACGCCTTTACCGGAAGGTGGTCGGAATACCTTTGTATGAAGTTGTGGAATAAAACAGCTCCACGCTATATAGCATGGAAACCGTTAAGCCAATTCTTGCATACGTGAGTAAGTTTCCGACGCTTCTCCAGTACAAGGAAATGGGCATAACGCCTCTTGTCAATATTACAACGAAATGCATATCTACATTTCAATGCAAAGGTACAAATAAAAACGGCACTCCCATTAATACCAACTTATGTTATATAACATATCAGAACAGAATAAACTGCCGGCGTTGCCTCCCTCCCCTAATCAAACTCTCACTTAAGTATTCGCCAGGGTGCCGGGTGCAGATTGTTGGCGCGGTTGCCAAGATTCTTCACCATACCCAAAGCCACACCGCCGTACTGCACCACCACCGCCCCGCGGGGAGTGTCGCCCGGAAGCGCCAACGCGTTGCCGCGCAGATACTGCAGCGCATCATCGTAGCCCAGCTCACACACCGGCAGTGCGCCGGGGCGCAGTATCTCGTTGAGCGCCAGCTCGGCCGAGGGCAACGCCGCATTACCCTTTATATCGGCTACGTGTATCATCGGCCTGAGCCACGGTTGCAGCCACGGCAAGTGCTCAGTATCAGGCTGCGCCCACACACGTCCGCGCTCGTCGGCGAGGATACGGCTATCTATACCCAGCCAGTCGCGACACATCGCCGCTACCTGCTTCGGAGCCTCGGAACAATCAGGTTTCACCCTCTTCATTTTCGGCGGCCGCCCTTGCGTGTCGGCTCCCGGCTTGCGCACCACAGCCATAAAAAGACCCTCGCCACGCGTAGTGCCGGGCACAAACCTGTAGCAGGGATAGGGGGTATCGATACCCGGCTGTATATTCCACGCGGCATCAACCGGTATCGTCACCGGCTCCGCGCCAAGCCCCTCTATAATATATTGCAGCACCTCCTCATTCTCTTCACGCGAGTATGTGCATGTGCTGTATATCATGTAGCCGCCCGGCATCAGCGCCGGCCACAGGTCGGTCACGATAGAGCGCTGCCGCTCGGCGCACTGCTCCACCAGGCGCTGACTCCACTGCTCAACCGCACGTATATCCTTTCGCATCATCCCCTCGCCCGAGCAAGGCACATCGGCCGCTACAATCTGAAACTGCGCCCCGCCGCGCGCCATACGGCCCACCTCGCCGCGCATCACCCGGCAATAGGGATACCCCCATTTGGCCAGATTCTCGCGCAGTATGTCGGCTCGCTCAGCCACATATTCATTGGCCACCACTACCGACCGCGCCGGCAGCGCCGCTATCGCCGCAGTAGTCTTGCCCCCCGGAGCGGCACACGCATCGAGATACGCCACAGGAGTATCGGGCTGCGTCAGCTCTCTGATTACATGCGATATAAACATCGACGAGGCCTCCTGCACATACAGTCGGCCCTGATGCAGCTCGGGCATGAGTGTAAACTGCGGACGGGCGTCGAGATACACCCCGTCGGCACACCACGCCACCCGCTCACCCGCATCTATGCACGCGGGCGCAGGCTTGGCCGGATTGAGGCGCACCGAGATAAGCGGCTCCTCACCCAGAGCCGTCTCAAGCCGACGGAATGCGTCGGTATCGTAACTCCGTATCTTAGATAGAAAGTCGGCGGAGAGTGTCAACGAGGGTACGGTTGATGGGCTTATCGTTTTTGATTGCCTTCGAGAAGGGCACGTACACAATCTCGTCGTTGCGTATGCCTATCATCACATTGCGCTGGTCGTCGAGAAGAGCGTCGATGGCGGCAGCGCCCATGCGCGAAGCCAGTATGCGGTCTTTGGCCGTAGGAGAGCCGCCGCGCTGCAGGTGGCCCAATATCGACACACGCACATCGTAACCGGGATACTCGTTTTTCACACGCTCGGCCAGACCCATCGCCCCACCGGTCACCGGGCTCTCGGCCACAAGCACTATCGATGAGTTTTTGCTCTTGCGGAAACCGTTCTGTATAAGCTCCGCAAGCTGGTCGACCTCGGTCGAAATCTCAGGTATTATGGCCGCCTCGGCTCCCGATGCTATAGCGCCGTTAAGGGCGAGGAAACCGGCGTCGCGGCCCATCACCTCTATAAAAAACAGTCGTTCGTGCGAGGTAGCGGTGTCGCGTATCTTGTCTACACACTGCATAATGGTGTTGAGCGCGGTATCGTAGCCTATGGTGGCGTCTGTGCCGTACAGGTCATTGTCGATAGTGCCGGGCAGACCGATTATGGGGAAGTTGAATTCGTTGGCAAACACCCGCGCGCCGGTCAGAGAGCCGTCGCCGCCTATCACCACAAGCGCGTCAATCTCGTGGCGGCGCAGATTGTCGTAAGCCAGCTGGCGCCCCTCGGGTGTCTGAAACTCGGGGCAACGGGCCGTTTTCAGTATCGTGCCGCCCATCTGTATGATGTTCGACACATTCTGCGTCTTGAACTCCACTATTTCATCGGATATCAGGCCGCGATAGCCGCGGTATATACCCTTTACGCGAAAACCGCCGAATATGGCGCTGCGGGTCACGGCACGGATGGCGGCGTTCATTCCCGGCGCATCCCCGCCCGAGGTGAGAATGCCTATGCACTTGATTGTAGACATATCTTATATACTGATTATTATTTAATTACAATGGAAACTATACTATTTATCACAATATGCAAAGATACTCAAATTCCGCACCTCACTACGATAATATTTGTTAAAAAAAATTCATCTCCCCCTACTCGCCCCGCAAAGCGCGGCGGTTGCGTATCGCTATCACGGCAAAGGTAATAAGACCGAGTACTATGAAGAGCAGTGTCTGCGTGCCCATCACGGTATTGGCGAAAGTGGCTGTATAGGCATCTGTCAGCTCGGGGTAACCGGCCGAATACAGGCTCAGGCCAAACATCACGGCCCATTGCCACGGCCCTATACCCCCCTGCGAGGGTACCGCCATCGACAGGCTCGACAGCACAAAGCACACAGCCACCACCTTTATCCCCTTGTCGGCAAGCAGCGCCTCAGTGGCCGGAAAGGCGTGAAAGGCAAGATAAAGCGACGTGAAGTAACAACCCCACAGCCCGACTGTGTAAAGCAGCCACAGCCCCTTGCCGCGCATGCGCAGTATGGCTATAAAACCGCTCCATAGGCCGCGCGCAAAATCAATAATCTTGCGCATCCACCCGCTGCGGCGGCACAAATACCATATAGCCGCACACCCGGCGAGCACGGCCGCCACGGCAACCCATGTCCAGGGCGAAGCCATAAGCATACCCACGGTGCTCTCACCACCCTCCTGTGTGAGGTAACTCATCAGCTCAGAGCCGCTCGCCACAAAGGTCACGGCAGTGAGAAGCCCCACCACAAGAGTATCGGCCAGACGGTCTGATACCATCGAGCCGAACACGGTGTCAAACGGCGCCCGCGAATCCTGCGCTATATAGCCTGTGCGCCACACCTCGCCCAGACGCGGCAGCACGAGATTCACAGCATAAGTGCCGCAGAAACTCATGAACAATGTAGACAGCGACGGGCGCACCCCTATCGCTCTCAGCTGTATGCGCCAGCGGAGCGACCTGAAAAGCAACGCACCTATATTGAGCACAAGCCCGCACGCAATCCAGCCAAACGAACACTCCTCGGCCACGATGCGCATCATGCTGCGCAGGTCAATGCCCCGAAACAGTATGTAGCACAGCCCCACGGTAACGCCCAGCGGCACCACTATCTTGAGCAGCAGAGCCCACACCGACGATTTTCGTCGGGCGCCCTTTGTCTGGCGTTGAACCTGTTCCTGTTTCATGCCGCAAATATACACAATTCCCACGGCATTGCATAATTACTTATTTTCGTACCTACAGCCAAAAAACACCAATTGTTGGCCATTTGCACACAAATAAATACTATCTTTGCACCGTAATTAATTACAGTTTCCCCTTTAGATATATAAAAAAAACACCATCTCTCTCACACTATGACTGCCGACATACCAGCAGCTCAAGGCAAAAACATACGCAAGTACTCCCGCCAGTTCAGCTCCCTTGCCGACGATTACATCTTCTCGCGCGTAATCAAAACCGAACAGTTCGCCGAATTCTCCACCCACACCATGCGCCTGCGCGCACTCACCATGGTGCTCTGCCTGGGCGGCAGCATCGACCTCAACGTCAACATGCAGCCATGCACCCTGCGCCACAACTCCCTGCTGCTCATACCCCCGGAGAGCGTATTCAGCCTGCGCGGAGTCGACTGGGATACACTCGACGCATACGTATTCATGATATCGCCCGAATTTCTGCGCGACATCAACTTCGAGATAAGCATCATGTCAACCTACCGGCTCGCACCCGGCTCACCCGCCATAATGCAACTCACCGACCATGAAGTAATGCTCATGTGCCGCTATCTCGACCTCATACACTACAACACCGTCGACAACACCGACGCCCAGTACGTACGCTCCATAGCCCGCTCGCTCGTAGCCGCAGCAGCATACCAGCTCATGCAGTTCGCATCCAACCATGCCTCCGGCGAAAAGCCCCTCAAGCTATCGCGCCGCGACACCTACGTAAAAGAATTCATCACCCTGGTCACACGCCATCACCGCCGCGAGCGCTCCATAGGCTTCTACGCCCGCGAGCTGCTCATCTCACCCAAATACCTCTCCTACGTAGTCAAAGAGCAGACAGGCCGCTCCGCCGCACAGTGGATTGACCAGTTCGTCATCTCCGAAGCAAAAAACCTCCTTCGATTCTCCGGCAAAAACGTGCAGCAGGTAGCCTACGAGCTCAACTTCTCCAACCAGTCCTCCTTCGGCAAATACTTCAAGCACCTCACCGGCTTGTCCCCCACCAAATTCCAGCGCATGTAATTCCCCATCGTTTAAGTCTATGGGGCGGGGGATACGGTGCCGCAGGCGCCTTTCCCCGAACGCACAATCATGCATCGTGCATCCTCAAAGTATGGGGCCGGGGATACGGCGCGCAGCGCCTTCCCCCGAACGCCCCCCGAGGGTCTGCGCCTTCCCCCGCTAACGAATTTTATGTTAAAAAATCTATAATTCTTGCCTGTTATAATTTCACTTCATAATTTTGCGTCGCATTAGATAGGTTATGCAACACGGCAGGATGTTGCCAAGTGTATCATTATCACAGGAAAGACTGAAGAATACTCCCGTATAAGCGATTAATTTTTCGTTAAAAACCTACCGCGTGTATATGCATATATACGGAGATTCGCACGGTCGCAATCAACATCATGACCTCACTCTCTTCGAGTAAGCATAAGCTTCTAAGCCGATGGAGCCTATAGCCTCGTTGTGCGCGTGCCTCAGCGCCGCTCCCGCCGAGCCGGACTCAATCGCGGCACTATCACATTTTGGCAGAAAAAAAGACAATAGTTGTTTTATAGATAATTGTGTATTTGAAGCTTAAGGGAAGTCGTGAGATTTCCCTTTTGTTTTTTTATCTCGGCCGGGGTATCAGCTTCAGGTGCGAATGAGCGTTGTAGCGATACTGCTCCGAGGTGCCTGTAGTGAGGTCGCTCACCACATACACATAGTCGCGGCAGTCGGCCGTAGCATGTTCCGAGCCACGGTAAGCGGCATCAACCGCCTCCTCAACATTATTGAATCCCGAGCTGAGCATAGTGTCGGCCGTTTGGCCGTCGGGCGTCAAAATTTGCACCTGTATATGGTCAGATGCGTGTATTCGGTTATTCATAAGAGTCGATTATCAGAGTATATGTTATAACAACAGGAGCGTCGAAAAGGTTCATCGCCCGGCTATCGGTAGCCCGGATGCAGGTCGAGAGGCGGCAGAGAGTCTATCACATAGAACCCGATGGCGCGAGTCATGAGCAGATCGTCGTGGTGGCCGCGTTTGGCGGCATACGCCCCCGATGAATCAATCTGATACAGAAGCATCTCATTGAGAGCATCGTGCGAGTTCTCCTCGTACAGGGCCTCGCGCACCAGACGTATCAGATTGGCTATGGCGGCCGACTTCGACCCCCGGTTGGTGTGGAAGCCCACGCGTGTTTCGGGAGCCGACCCGCGGGCCGCGTCGCGCGAGTGGCGCACATACATATTAGGGTAGCGCTCGTTGAGCTGCTCGAGTATGTATTGCGATGACTCCGACACCGACGATTCGAGCGAGTTGCTCTCTATCACCAGAAGCGCCATCGAGTAGGCACGCGCCATACGCTCGGCCAGACGTGCCACCAGATCAT
>JAGAUN010000022.1 GCA_017620715.1 Muribaculaceae bacterium
GACTGGATTCAGAAACTCGACGATTTCCTGAAACTGTCGGGTAAAGAATTGCTGAACCATGCCGGAAGCGTGTCAGCCGAAGTTGCCAAACTCAAAGCCAACGAGGAATACGACAAATTCCGGGAGCGCACACAATACCAACTATCTCCAGTGGAAATTCACTTCCTCGAAGCCTTTGAAGCCGAAAGAAAGCGTCTCGGAGGCAAAGAATCATAATCGACTCCTACGCACTACCACGCCACGGCGTTGACAGAATGTTGACGCAATTTTTGGTTTTGCAGACAATTTGCAGACGATTTTGAGGAAAACAATAAGCTAAACTACAGTGAATTAGTTGATAGAACTGAGCTGAAATCACGAAACACTATCCTCTCCAGTATCGGAGAATTTCTTTGCCCGTAAACTGTAAGCGTCCGTTATCGCGTCGCACTCTGCCGTCAATACCACCACATCTTGCTCCGCGTTTCACCGCAGTGTATAATTTGCTACAACTAACACCAAGAAGCTTTGCGGCCTCTTTCACACTATACAGTCCAGTTTCCGTTACTTTAGGTGGTTCGTTTGTCATAAGTTTTTTATTAAAATCCGCTTACCAGGCACCCAGACCGGGATTAGGAGGACAAAAGGAGGACTAATTTTGAGGAATGAAATAAGCCAAATTGCTGTGGATTAGCAATTTGGCTTATTTTACTGGTGATCCGCCTGGGGCTCGAACCCAGGACCCCAACATTAAAAGTGTTGTGCTCTACCAGCTGAGCTAGCGAATCATCGATGCTTTCCTCTTAAAAGCGATGCAAAGGTATGGATTATTTTTTATCTGTGCAATAATTTCAGGGTTTTTATTTCTATTTTTTGCCGAATAGCTTTTTTGCCGTATCTTTGCAGCGTAATAATTGATGCGCGCGTGGCGTAATTGGTAGCCGCGCTAGACTTAGGATCTAGTGACTTAAGTCGTGGGGGTTCGAGTCCCCCCGCGCGCACACAAAGCCCCTTGCCTCCTTTCCCGGCGCAAGGGGTTCATTTTTTTATCGTTACATCGCTATCTTTGGACTAATTGCAAAAATCCGGACTAATTACAAAAATCCACGTAATTGCACATCAACGCAAACTGCACCCGAGCGGGTGGGCGCACAGCGGCAATTTTGCAAGAGGATGATAGTCGCCCTGCAGACCTACGGGAGTGGCGTGGCGTATGTCGCTTACGGTCTGAATGCAATCGCGCGCCTCGCTTATACCGAAGCCCTCACCCGCAAGTATTTTGCGGTAGCTTAACGTATGGAGTTCGGTGAAACCCTCACTGAATTCAAACTCATTGCCATCGATACGGATAGTCCGGTAAGTCCTCTTTTCGCCCTCCACGGCATTTTCGGGCAGACAGTCGGCATTGATACTCAGGAAATATCGCACCCGCGCCTTCTCCAGCTCCAGATAGCCGGCAACGCGGTCAAAGCTCATCACATGCACAATATTTTTCGTCACACGCCCGAATATCCACTGCAGCATATCATAGAAATGCACCCCTATATTGGTGGCTATACCTCCGCTTTTGTTTATGTCGCCCTTCCATGAAGCATAATACCATTTTCCCCGCGAAGTAATATACGTTAAATCCACATCATAAATCTTATCGGCAGGCCCCTCATCGATTTTTTTCTTCAGCGCCACTATCGACTCATGCAGGCGTAGCTGGAGTATAGTGTACGCCTTATGCCCCGACTGCCGCTCCAACTCCATCAGACTGTCTATACTCTCCGGTTCGAGCACAAGCGGCTTCTCGCAGATCACATCCGTACCGAGATGCAATCCGTAGCGTATAAAGACATCGTGCGTATGGTTAGGCGTACATATCGACAACCAGTGCAACGGATTGTCCGATGCCATCCGTCCGCAACAGAATCGGTCAAACTCCTCATAGTCGGTAAAGAAATCGCAGTCGGGAAACGAACTGTCCAACCGCCCCACACTGTCAAAGCAATCGTAGGCTGCAATAAGATTGTTGCCCGTATCGGCTATAGCCTTGATATGGCGTGGCGCAATATAGCCGGCCACACCGATTAATGCGAAGTTTTTTCCAGTCATATACTATATAACTCCTGGTGCTTATGCTAATTATTTTTCAAATGATGATTTTTCCGGTAATATCTTATCGAATGCCGCATTTATCTGCTCTTTGGCTGCTTCAAAAGAAGAGATCTCTCCGTCATTCAGACAAATAATTCTTTTCGTCTGACACTCTATGGTATTCACAATTTTATCCAAAGTATTGTCGGATATTGAAAAATAGGCACTGTCCTTCTGCACGTTAAGCGGGGCAAAGTTCCCTTTGGCTAACTGCCAATAACGGATCAGCCAAGAATTGACATCCGTGATGCTCCTGAACCGTGACGCTGTAGTGCGGACCATAATATCTTCATGCTTTTCCCACACCTCCTCAAAGGTTGACTTGAGGAAAATCTGCGGGAGGTGATGGTCGTAAAATCCTGAGAAGCGAGGCCACGGCAATAATAATAATGTGCGCCAGATCTTGCTGCCTGCCTGTGGGGTAATCCATTTCCAGAAGTGTCGGCTTATCACATCATATTTGTTGAATGATGAATTGACGACAACCAAATCGCTTAATATGTTATGCGAGAAATTACAGTTGGGAGATAAGGGGTTCAGAGCGGCCTTGTCGCAAGGCAGTCCTTTTCTGAAAAATCTTTCAGGATTAACCTTGTCAATCAAAAAGCAGTCATCGTCAAATAAAACGAAATGCTCGGATAATTCATTGATGCGGTGCAGGTTGAGTGTTATAGGCCGTGAACTGAATGTTGGCAGATATTCGTTTGGGATATAATCCGAATGTTTTACGAAATTTAGTTTGGGGGCATTAATATCCAGCCAATCGGGTATATGTCCGCAGGTGATGAGATGCACTTTGTTTACCCAGGGAGCGAACTTCTCCACCCCACGAAACAAATAGCGTAGGTTGTCCCAGTTGCGGTAGCGTAAATTACGGGTATCGTCCGTAAACTGACTTTGACGCCGGTAGTAATGAAAATCATTCTGCCATACCGGGTCATTGTCATCTACCCATGTTATTACAAAATCTATTTTTTCATTTTCTTTCGGTCGCATCCTATAGGCTGGTGGGTTCTTTATTTCGTGTTTTTATCCTCGCATAACTGATTTATCAAGTCTATTTCCTGTTGAACGCGTTCTTCCCATGATGGCCATACGGCGATTGTCTTTTTGGCTTCCAGGCCTAATCGCCTAATCAGGCTGCGATCCGAAAGCAGTCTTATTATCGCGTCTTTCAGCTCGCAAGGGGAGTTTATTACTATTCCGTTCTCGCCATCCTTTATTAATTCGCGGGTAGCGCCACGATCTAAAGCAATAACACATTTTCCACAGGTCATTGCTTCAAAGACAGGATTTGAAAGGCTGCTGATTTCGTTCAAACTGATAAATATATCGGCAATACTATGATATCTGAATACATCGTTATGATAGATTGCTCCAACAAAAGTGATACGGTTGGCGATTCCTAACTCATATGCCTTAATTTCCAATTCCTTACGCATCAGGCCATCGCCAACGATAACCAATCGTGTGCCCGGTAAGATTTTAGATACGTCAAAGAATGCGGATATTATTTTATCTACATTTTTTGAATTAACCAGCCGCGAAACCGAGAGTAAAATCTTTTCATTGTTTGGAGCCAGTTGTTTATATAAGAGGCAGTCTTTTTCCAGATTCTCCGGTTTGTCGATTCCATTGCGAAGAAATGCTATCTTATCAGGCGATACACCTCTCTTAAGCGCATACTCATAGCCGTTTGAACCGTCATTTGTGATAATAAACAAATCGGTAGGTAACCAGAACGCCGATTTGCGCACTAAGTCAGGATGCAACGGAGCGCTTGGCACTCCAATACCATAAAATTTCGAAACAGATTTTGCTTTAAATATTTTGGCAAGTATGTATCCCACAAATGCCAAGTAATATGAATGGCAGCATACAATAACCACATTCCTGTTTTTTGCCATTCTTATGGCAAGATAAATAAAGAGCGGATATATTATAGGGAAATAGAAAAGCCACATATAGAATATTTTGTAGGCAAATTTAGTCTTAGCAAGCGGATCGTTTATTTTAACGACTTTTATCCCCGGCTCTGAATCGTCCGGACTTGCATAAGGACTGTTGGTAATATATATATTGTCATATCCATTGTTTGCCAGACCTTTGAGCAGTAGGTATGTCGAGACACGCCCTTTGCCTTTACCCATATTCTGGATGGGAAAGGGAGCAATATGGATGATTGTCTTTCCGGTCATAACTTATCTCTTAAAATATGAAACACAAAGATAATGGATAGAATGTATTGAATTGTAAGGGCGATGCTGTAAATGATAACGGTATCGGTGACGGAAAAGCGGTATGAGTAAGATATCAGAAGGCTCAAAACTACTACCGAGATACGTGATACCTCAAGCCATAATACGAGTTTCTGCCGCTCAAACACATTGAATATGCCATCGCTCACCGGACTGTATACAAACCGAAATATCAGATAGAAGCACAAGTATCGGGCGAAAGTACCCGCATCACTCCACTCTCCGCCGAATAAGGTCTCGAATATCCATGGCCCGAAGCATACTATAAGCGCAAACGGAACAATACTTACCACTAAAAGCCGCCACATTATCCGTAGTGTAAGAGCCGAGATTTCCCCACTGTTTCTCCTTCCCATCGATGCTATTTCGCCATAGAACGCCTTCCCTACCGAAGTGCACACAATATTCACAGGTATCGTCAGCATCGTTATTGCCAGACTGATCTGACCGGTTGTACCCGACCCGAAATGCCATGCAAAATAAAGTATAGGCAGACTCCCCGCCGCCGTAAGCAATATTTGCGACGGCACACGGTACAGAGGAAAATCAATATATCGTTTGAGCACAAACGCGATTTTTCGCCAAGAAACATTTCCGATAAGCCCTTTTAGCTTCTTCAGGTATGTGCGTAAATATAAACTCAGGCCTCCGCTGTCGGCCATGACATTGCCTATGAGCAAACCAATCACATTAAACCGCAACAGTCCGAGACCGATTTTGGTCGCCACTCCCACTATTTTCTGAAAGAATGTCACCTTCGCTATGGTCGAAAAATCGCGGCAACGCGTACAATAGTATGACAGTATCTCCCTAGTACCATAAAAAAAGAATGCAAGCGGAATAAAATACCAGTAAGCATCTATGGCCTCCGACGAAAAGAGCATAAGTATCTGACAATGGAAAAGAAGAAAGGCCACACCCACGATTATTGTATTGATTGCAAGAATCAAGAAGCAAGCCGCCACGGCATTGATACATATTCTGTCGTTGGTGTGCAGCGGTATGGTCACATTATAGCGGAGCGTACAAAACGGATACAGCAATGCGCATACAGATGCGAAAACAGCAAGCAATCCGAAGTCCGATGGTGTATACAACCGTGTTATCAACGGAGCCGCCATGAAACCCACAACCCTCCCTATACCCTCCGAAGATATCAGTTTGAGGATATTTTTGAAAAGTGTTTTGTCTGAGTCAGATTTCATGGCCTGGCAATTCACCCTTTATACCGCGATATAAATGCGCTGATTTCGTTACATACCCCCTCTATTTCTCCTGATGTAATATAGGGATGAATGGGCAGAGAGAGCACCGTATCACACAACATGGCGGTTGTCGGGCAGTCGGTATCCGGCAGATTATACTTATCGTAAACCTTCAGCCTGTGTATGGGCGTAGGATAGTACACCATCGTGGGTACTCCCCTCTCCTGCAGATAATCCTTCAGGGAGTCACGTTGCAAGCGGCTCTTCAGTTTTATGGTATATTGCGCCCGACTCGACCGAAAACCCTCAGGCACAACCGGGGTCTCTGCAATGCCATTCAAACGGGCTGTGTATTCCCGCGCGGCATTGTCAACCGCCTCGAGCTCACTTGCAAAAGCCCTCAGCTTTACTTTAAGTATTGACGCCTGAATGGCATCTAATCGCGAGTTCATCCCTATGCGCACATTGTCATACTTCGAAGAGCCTTTGCCCTGCATGCCGTATGAGCGTATCAGCTCCGCCCACTCATCGTTGTCGGTAAAGCATGCACCGCCGTCACCGTAACAGCCGAGCGGTTTGCTCGGGAAAAATGATGTGGTTGATATATCACCGAACGAGCAACTGCGTTTGCCGCCCGACGAGCCTCCCATCCCCTGGGCCCCATCTTCCAGTATAAGCAGATTGTACTTGCGCGCAATACCGCGTATTACCCGGTAATTTGCCGGAAGTCCAAACAGATCCACCGCAATTATTACCTTCGGCACCACCTCACCCGCCCGGAGCGTCGCTTTTATTTTAGCCTCAAGATCTGTAGCGTCGATACTAAAGGTATCGCGGTCAACATCCACAAACACCGGCGTCGCGCCTTGTGCCGACACCACCTCGGCCGAGGCAAAAAATGTGAAATCAGGCACAAAAACGGCATCGCCCAGTTTTACATCCCATGCTTTAAGGGCAAGCGTCAGAGCATCCGTACCGTTGGCGCAAGATATGCAATGCCTCGTTCCCACAAAATCGGCAAGGAGAGTTTCGAGTTCTCTCACCTTAGCACCCATAATGTAGGCGCCTGAAGCGGCAACATCTCGCATTGCCCTGTCGATGTCGGCCTTCAGCACATCATACTGTCGCTGCAAGTCTCTGAACTGCATAACTCAACGGCACTTCTTCAGATTTTCTCCTTCCTGTGAATATACTCTCCCGCACGAACACGTCAAGGACTCATCGAGGCGCTTGCCGCATTCACACACCCAGCCTATTTGTCGGGCCGGCACTCCGGACATAAGCGCATAATCCTTCACATCCCCGCTAACCACGGCTCCGGCGGCAATCATAGCACTTCGCCCAATCGTATGGCCGCACACCACCGAGCAGTTCGCCCCCAGCGTCGCCCCCTCTTTGACGAGAGTTCTGGCATATACTCCGTGCACCGGAAAATGCGCACGCGGAGCTACCACATTAGTAAACACACACGATGGCCCGCAAAACACATTATCCTCAATTTCAACGCCCTCATATACCGATACATTGTTTTGTATACGCACGCCGTTACCGATTTTCACATTAGAGCCGACATACCCGTTCTGCCCTAGCAAACAGTCCTTTCCTATCGATGCGCCCGACTGTATATGGCAGAAATGCCATATTTTGGTACCCTCACCTATAGCTACATTATCATCAACATAGCTCGACGGATGTACAAAATACCTCTTTTCTTCCATATACTCTCTTTCAAAGCAATTCCACATTACTCTTGTCGGCAATATCCCGCATTACATTTCGGGTATCATACACAACCCTTGCATGGCGCTGCACATACTCATAATCCACATTACGGTGTGCCGGCGTTGTAATCACCACAATATCCGCGCTCTCGATAAGTTCGGCGGTAAGCTCCTGCACACCTTCAAATTCACGCCCATTGTATGTGAATTTAGCGATCAACGGGTCGAAAAATCTAACTTCAGCCCCTGCGGCAAGCAGCTTGTCAAAAATCTGTATGGCGGGCGACTCCCTGCAGTCGTTTGTGTCCTCCTTGTAAGCCACGCCGAGCATCAGTATCTTCGAACCCTCTGTTCTCTTCCCCTCCCGGCGCCTTAATATCTCTCCGATACGACTCACACAATATTCCGGCATATAGTCGTTTACTGCCATCGACGCCTCTATCGTAGCAAACCGGAATCCATAGTCATTTGCCTTATAGTTAAGAAAACACGGATCTACCGGTATGCAGTGACCGCCCAATCCCGGGCCCGGATAAAACGGCGCGAACCCGAACGGCTTTGTTTTTGCGGCATCTATCACCTCCCACACGTCAATACCCATCTTATTGCACAAAATGGCAAATTCGTTTATCAGACCGATATTGACATTGCGGTACGAATTTTCCAGCATCTTGGCCATTTCAGCCACCGTGGTCGACGACGCTCTGAATACCTCACTGTCCAATACTACCTCATACACTGCCGAGATAAGCTCGCAGGCATCACTACCGATACCGCCTACTATCTTAGGAATATTCTTTGTCTTGTAATGGGCATTCCCGGGGTCGACACGCTCGGGCGAAAAGCCCAGATAGAAATCCTCGCCGCACTTCATCCCCGACGATTCCAGAATCGGCCTCACAATTTCTTCTGTAGTTCCGGGATAAGTAGTAGACTCAAAAACCACTATCATACCCTTGTGAAGATACGCAGCCACCGATTTAGCCGCCGCTACCACGCAGCTTATGTCAGGCTTCCGGCTCGAATCGAGAGGTGTGGGCACACATACAGCCACAATATCAACTTTGGCTATGTCGCTGAAATCAGCCGTAGCCGTTAGAGCCCCATTCGTCACAAGCTGTTTCAGGTCGCAGTCATCCACATCGGGTATATAGTTCGCGCCCCGGTTGAGCAAATCCACTTTCGCGGTATCTATATCGAAACCAATTGTATTGAATCCGGCTTTGGCCATCTCCACCGCAAGCGGCAAACCCACATAGCCAAGACCTATGACTCCCGCCGCCATGTCGCGATCGGAAATCTTTTTTAGCATCACTTTTTTATCACTACAACCGAGTTCAAAACAATTCATACACTCTCATGATATCTCATAGGGGTGGATTAAGAGGTGCCAGCCGGCCCCCAAAGCCTAATAACCAACCACTTTAGTACATGTTTATATTTGCAAAAATAAGTAGTTTTCACCCTAAGTCGGAAATATTTTTACATATTTTTGCAATTGGGGGGGGCAAAATGCTGATTTTCAATACGTTACACAAAACACCCGATTATACCGCCTGAGAAAAGCACATTATATCGCAAATCACTGTAATACAACTATTTGCCATACCCGATTCCAACCCGCTGAAAAATCATACCGCAATAGTTGTTTATCGATAGCAAAACCATTAAATTTGCTTTGTGAGATATTACAGCACCAACGATCGGTATACCGAGGTACCGCTGCGCAAAGCCATAATGCAAAGCGTGGCGCCCGACGCAGGGGTATATATGCCCGACAGCATTCCTGTGATACCCCGTGCTCTCTTCAACCACATCCCCGAGATGTCGCTCACCGAGATTGCTTACGTGGCAGCCACTACCCTGTTCGGCACCGACATTCCCGCCGAGCAGCTCAAATCAATCGTAGCCGACACACTCTCATTCCCCATCCCACTGCATCAGGTAAGCCCCGGCATCTACGCCCTCGAGCTCTTTCACGGCCCCACAGGCTCATTCAAAGATGTGGGCGCACGGTTCATGGCCCGGCTCATCCGACATTTCAGCGCATCGAGCTCACAGTCGCTCAACGTGCTTGTAGCCACCTCCGGCAATACCGGTAACGCCGTGGCACGCGCCTTCGAAAACATTCCCGGCGTCAACGTAATAATATTCCACCCGCAGCGCACCCGCATCGACGTTGACCCGCATAGCGCCGCCAACATACACCTCGTGAGCGTGCGCGGCTCATTCAACCAATGCCAGCAGCTTGTACGCAACGCCTACACCGACGTTGAGCTCAACCAACGCATAGCCCTCACCTCGGCCAACTCTATCAACATCGCGCGCCTGCTGCCGCAGACATTCTACTTCTTCGAAGCCTATGCCCGACTCGCCGAAACAGGTATCAACACCGACGGCCTCACCATAGCCACTCCGTGCGGCAACCTCGGCAACCTCACCGCCGCACTCTTCGCCAAGCAGATGGGCCTGCCGCTCAAAACCATCATTGCAGCCGGCCACGACAACGAGCGCCTGTGGGGCGAAATACAAAACGGCCAACTCGCCGTCAGCGCCTTCAACGACCGCGCCCTCGCCACCAACCTCTCGCGCATCAACGCCCTCATACACGAGTCGCCGCAACTCGTATCATTGATTCAGTGCCATACCTTCAGCGACTCCGATATAGCCGAACAGATAGTCGACACCTACCGCCGCTACGGCTACATCATGGATAGGCGCACGGCAATAGCATACCGCGCCGCCTCGCTACACTCCCATAGCGACAATCCCGTAGTATTCCTCGCCACCGCGCGGGCCGACACTTACCCCGACAACATACGCACACTCATCGGCACCCGCATACCGTTGCCCTCACCCCCCGAGAATATAGCCAAAGACCGCCGGCAGCCCAACGTCACGGCCCCTTCCGTCGCCATCGCCCCCACCTACAAAGCGATACGGGCGTATCTAATCGACAACTTCTCTGAATCATATTAACATCTTAAATATAAATTCACTCATGGCTAAAAAACGCAACCTCAAAAAAGAAATCCGCTACATTTGCGGCGACGTAGCTCTCGAAGCAATCCTCACTGCCGAATATATACCGCAGGCCAACATCTCCAAGCTCAACGAACTCGTAACCCGCATAGCCGAATTCCAGGATCACGCCGTGCGCAACGTCACATTCACCTTCGACAAGGCACCCCGCGACTTCGAAAACCGCGCCCTCTATCGCCGCGCCCGCAAGGCATACTACGATGCCGCATTCACCAAATTCCGCGACGACTTCAACAACCAACTCGCCGAGATTGTTAAGGAACTGAACTCGGCCATTCCCCAGCAGCAGCGCGACCTCTGCAAAGAAATCGCCGGCAAATAAATCACACCACTAAAACCCTACCCGCATGTGGTTCAGCAAACTCATATTACGCATCACAGGATGGAAAGTGAGCATCACCGTGCCCGACTATCCAAAAGCCATAATATGTGTTGCGCCCCACACATCCAACTGGGATTTCATACTCGGCAAACTGGCTTACGCCTCCTCCGGGCGTAAAGCCGGTTTCCTTATGAAATCATCATGGTTCTTCTTCCCTCTGGGATATTTTTTCAAAGCAATAGGCGGAGTGCCCGTCACGCGCAAACCCGGCTCGTCGCTCTCGCAGACCCTCATCCACCGCTTCCGCACATCGCAGCGTCTGGTGCTTGCTATCACTCCCGAGGGTACACGCAGCCGCACATCCAACTGGCACACCGGCTTTCTGCACATAGCACTCGAAGCCGATATACCCATTGTACTGGGTGCTATTGACTTCGCCACCAAGCGAATACTCATAGAACAGACATTCACCCCCACGGGCAATATCGAAACCGACCTACGCCGGGTCAAAGACTACTACCGACAGTTCGAGGGCAAATATCCTGAAAAATTCACCGCCGACTGACACCCATGCCGCAACGTCAGCTCAATATCGCCCTGATACCGTTAGACATAAAGCCGCTCGACTCCGTGGCCAATGTTGAGCAAGCGCTCGCACGCATTGCCTCGCTCCCGTCTCCGGCCGATTTGGTAGTACTCCCAGAGATGTTCAGCACCGGCTTCACGCCCGACCCTGCCGAAGCGTTTAAGAATGCAGAGTCGCCTGACGGCTACGCCCTTACCGCCCTCGCCGAAGCGGCACGCCTACACAGAGCGGCTATATGCGGCGGCTACTCGGCCCGGCTCTCCGACGGCCGCCTATACAATCAGGGCTTCTTCATAAACCCCGACGACCAAAGCACCCATTTCTACAACAAACGTCACCTTTTCCGTTACGGCGGCGAAGCCGACATATACACCCCGGGCGACAAGCCGTCGCCCATCATCGATTTTCGCGGCTGGCATCTCCGGCTCTCTGTGTGCTACGACATCCGTTTCCCGGCTTGGAACAGAAACCGCCATAACTCCTACGACATTCTCGTGGTGCCGGCCAACTGGGCGCATTCGCGCTACTACGCATGGCGTCAGCTCCTCATAGCGCGTGCCATAGAAAATCAATGCTACGTGCTCGGATGCAATCGCGAGGGTGCCGATACATACGGCCAATACAATCGGGGCGATTCACTCGCTCTCGACTACTGGGGTAAGGAAATAGGGCAACTGCATCCCGACGGCACCGTCACAGCAACGCTCGACGGCGACCGGATTCGACGCGACCGTCAACGCTTCGATGTGTGGCGCGACGCCGACAATTTCGAGTTACTTCTCTAAAATCAATCTCCATATCTGAGGGAGCAAAGCCCTCTCACCGTCATTGACAATGACACGATGCTCTGTGGCGCACTCGCTTGCATCTTCATCAGCTCTCTGAGCCTCGATACGGGCTCTTACCTGATCGGCCGATATGCTGTTGCGCTCCATCACGCGGCGTATTCTCACATCAATCGGAGCCGTCACCTCCCAAATCTCGCCCACTACCCTGTCGAGTCCGCTCTGATACAATATGGCGGTCTCAACAAAAGAGATTCCGGACTGTTGCTCATACCATTCAGCCAAATCGGCAATCACAATACTGTGCACGGCGCGGTTGAGCATCAATAGCTTCTCTCTGTCGGCAAACACTATCTCGGCCAGCTTCGCCCTGTCAATATTTCCGCCGTCGTCAATAGCCGCGGCAGCAATATCGCGGGCTATCATACACTTCACCTCGTCTGAGGCATCCATGAGTTGCTTGGCGCGGCGGTCGCAGTCGTACACGGCAAAGCCCATACATTCAAGTATGCGGCACACTACCGATTTGCCCGACCCGATGCCGCCGGTCACAGCTGTGAGATTGTGCAGCCTCATCATTTCTCCACCACGTATTCCACGCTGTCGTGACTGAGACTCACTATCTTGAATCCTTCAGGCACATCCGAGAGGTCAACAGCCACTCTTCGCGCCCCGGGACCAATCTTTTTGAAATCGACCGTAGCTTTTACCGCGAAAGGCACCGCGCTCATTCGCATCGGCACCAAATACTGCACACTCACGCTTGCCGGATAGGTAAGTACCCTTTCCCCTTGGGGAACATCGGTCACCGTCACCGGCAGCGACACCGTCTTGGCCACGAGCATTTCAACCGGCACTTTTACCCTGACCTTTTCAGGGAGAATACGCATGTTGGGCAATTGCTTCACCGTCACCTCAACCTCAGTGGTATCCGACACATCATTGAGGGCTATCTGCTCGGTCTCGATAAACTTCTCCCGAAAGCGCGGAGCATCATTGCCCATATATACCGTTACCGAATCTACATCGGCCACAGCCGGCCCGGCAAGCACGCACTCAGGCGTGGTGGTTACATTCGACACCACTCTCAGGGGTAACTTGATACCCCTGCCTGTGGTATAGCTCAGATGCAGTGAATCGGGACGCACCACTATGATATTGACATTCTGGCCGAACATCTCACGTATACGGCTGTCAATCTTGGCGCGCGATATATTTATGCTGTGAGTCGACGGCACCACATACTGGCGGAAATCGAGGCGCATGGCAGGCACCTTGGTGAAATAATATTTGAGGAATTGAGTGCCCCTGCCCTTCATCACCACATTTATCGAAGGGGGAAGATCGTTGAGCACCACCACCGAATCGGGCACATTCACCAATTCGAGTTTCAGCTCATAGTCGCGCTCCGTCACATCGTCGAGCGCCACAAAGAGCCAGAACACAAAGGCCACCACGCAACAGAGCAGATACGACAGCACGCTGCGCCCGCGGCGGGTGTGCATCTTACGGTTTATGTTGTGGGCCAGATTGCTTACTATGTGCCTCCGGTGAGTACTCATTATCAGATATGCGTATGCCATTGCGGCGCCATATCATCACTCATGGCCCTCCGCAATGGCGGTAAATGCATTAGGGGTATACTGCCCCAGGTTACTTCTGTTCCTTGCTTTCGGCGTCGGTCTGAGCCTGTTCGGCCGAAGGATATACCGAGTTCTTGTCAATCTTGATTGTCACGCCGTTGGCAATATCAACCAGAAAATTTGTTTCTCTCACTTCCTTCACGCGACCATAGATACCGCCTGCGGTAACAATCTGATCGCCTTTCTGAATACCTTCGCGGAATTTACGTATTTCTTTCTGACGCTTAGACTGCGGACGAATCATGAAGAAATAAAACACCAGCACGAGCACTACTATCAGGCCGATATTCATCAGACCGTTTGCGCCTTGCTGGCCGGCAGCGGGTGCGTTTAAGAGAATGAAGTTCATCATAAGGGTAAAATTATTATCTGTTTATTTGTTTTGTCAAATATAGTTCTAATTCCCGGCATGGCAAAATTATTTTGTAATCTTGCCCTCCTGCTTCAGATGCTCTATTATCACATAAAGCAGGCCGTTGATAAACTGGCCGCTGCGGGGAGTGCTGTAATAATGGGCAATCTCGATATACTCGTTGATGCTCACCGCTATCGGTATGGCGGGATAATTGATTATCTCTGCAAGCGTGGCAATCATTATCACCACATCCATAAATGCCAGACGGTCGCTCTCCCAGGTGCGCTGGTCGAGATAGGTGTCTATATATGAGCGATACAGGTCGTAATTGTCGACGCACAGCATAAAGAGGTCGTTGCCGAAGGCTGCATCCTCTTCATCTTTGTACTGCGGCAGCAACAGGGGCTCGCCCTCCTGTTTGTCGGCAATACGGCGTATGGTCTTGGTGACGAAAGTGCCTATTATGTCGAGGTCGTCGTTCCAGTATACCGACTTGCTCTCCATCACCTCGGCCAGATCGTCGCCCGGAAGTATCACCTTGCGGAACATCGTGCGCCAGAACTCGCAGTCATCTTTGAGCGAGGTCGACTCGGCCTGCATATACTGGGCATACTCCTCGGTATTTTTTATCGCCTCGAGCATCGACGAGAGCATGGCGGTGTCGTCGGCCCAGCTGAAAGGATTTTCCTTAAAGTAATCGGCCATCTCCTCGCTGGAGGCAAGCATAGCCACGAGCTTGTTGTCAACAAAGCGGAGGTTGGGGTTGAGGTCTTCGCTTGTGGCGAGATATTTGTTGCGCGCATTATCTATGCGCATCTCTTCCAGTCGGGTTATCTCTACAGGGAGCTGAAGCAGTGCATTGTAAAGCAGATAGGCTTTATCGAGCGACTCCCGGAGCTGACGGCGCGCATTGATAAGCGACATACTGTTCATAGCCAGCTCGTCGATTGAAGCCACGGCCATTTCGAGTGCCTCCTCCTCGCCACGCAGCGAGTAGCCTTCGAGATTGCGCAGCATGGCCTTGAAAGCCTGATTGCGCGACATCACGGTGGTGAGAATGGTGCTCCAGAATTTCACATCCGTGCCCAAATCCTTGTTGCGTGTGTGCACATAGCTGCGGTAAGCGGCCGAATTTACTATTTCGTTGTATATATCGAGAATCAGGCTGTCGCTCACCTGTGCGGGATATTCTTCGTCGCGTGCCACAGCTCCGCGCAAATCGCTGTCGGCAAGCATTATTTTGCTCACCTTATTGGCTTTGAGATACTTATTGAGCGATATTTCGGATGGAACATGTAGCTGAGGCAATCCACCTCCGCCCGACAGACGCATTATATTAAAAAGCATGTAGCGGTAAGCGCGATATGCAAAAGTTTTGGCGGCCGAGGCATCGGCCTGCGGGGTACGCATCTTAAACTCTCCGTTAGTGAGCAGATAGCTGTAGAGGAGCTGCACCACCTTAATCCTTATCAATACTCTGTTTATCATATCGGATACTGTGTTGGGCGATTCGTCGATTTAATTGTTCACATTCGTTTCAGACCACAAATTTAATGGTTTATTTCCAAATTATCGTTTCTCACGAAGGTTTTTCGCTATCTTTACAGGCCAAAAACTTTACACGACATGCATAAGCTATTATTCCCAATCATTTCATTATTTGTTACTATGACAGTTCCCACAGCTATGGCTTCAAATCCACTGCTTCAACCATTCGACACTCCCCTCAACACCCCACCTTTCAATCTTATCGAAAATTCGCATTTCGAGCCGGCCATAGACTCTTGTATAGCACAGGCACGCCAGCGCATCGAAGCTATATGCAACAACCGCGCCACTCCCGACTTCGACAATACCATAGTGGCTCTTGAGGAGGCCGACAAAGACCTCAACCGCGTGCTCAACATTTTCTTCCCGCTGCAATCGGCTCTCACCGACGACGAGATGATGGAGATATCGATGCGTGTCACTCCTGTATTGTCGGACTTCTATACCTCGGTTGCGCTCAATGAGCGTCTTTGGGATAAAGTGAAATATGTATACGAGCATCGCGACCTCTACAAACTCACCCCTGAGGAGAGTATGCTGCTCAAACGCACCTACGACAGTTTCGCTCTCGGGGGCGCCAACCTCGAAGGTGAGCAGCGCGAACAGTACCGCCGCCTCTCGGCCGAACTATCGGAACTGACCACCCTGTTCGACCAGAATATAATACGTGAGCTCAACACATACGAGATATGGCTTACTGCCGACGACCTCAGCGGTCTGCCCGAGGGAGTGGTGGAGGAGGCTGCCGAAGCGGCCGCTGCCAAGGGACGTCCGGGCGAATATCTGTTCACCCTGGCTCAGCCTACCTACATGGCTTTCCTCAAATACTCCGACCGCGCCGACCTGCGCGAGAAGCTCTACCGTCTCTACACCGCCCGCAACATCTCGGGCGATTACTCCAACGTTGACATTCTGCGCAAGATTGCCGAGAAACGTATGCAGATAGCCAATCTGCTCGGCTATCCCACTTACGCCCACTATGGTCTGGTCAACACAATGGCACAGACTCCGGAGCGGGTCAACGACTTCCTTGCGCAGCTTGCCGATGCCTATCGACCGGCTCTCAAAAAGGAGCTGGCCGAGCTCACCGCTTTCGCCTCCGAGCTGCAGTCAGACTCTATTGAAATAAAACCGTGGGACTACAGCTACTACGCCAACAAACTCCGCAAGGCCCGCTTCGACCTCGACGAAGAGCTTCTGCGCCCCTACTTCGAGCTCGATAATGTGATATCGGGCGTATTCGGCCTCGCCACCAAGCTATACGGGCTGCAGTTCAAGCACCGCGAGGATATACCGGTATATCACCCCGACGTGAAAGCCTTTGAAGTGACCGATGCCGACGGTAAATATATAGGTGTGCTCTATACCGACTTCTTTCCCCGCGAGTCAAAGCGTCCGGGCGCCTGGATGACCGAGTTCAAGCCTCAGTGGCTCGAGAACGATTCAACCGATTCGCGTCCGCACATTTCTATTGTGATGAATTTCACAAAGCCCACCTCAACCAAGCCGTCGCTCCTCACGCCCTACGAGGTGGAGACATTCCTTCACGAGTTTGGCCACGCGCTTCACGGACTCCTATCAGAGACACGTTTCGCATCGCTCTCAGGTACCAATGTGTACCGCGATTTCGTTGAGTTGCCCTCACAGTTCAACGAGAACTATCTCACTCAGAAAGAATTTCTCGACGGCTTTGCCCGCCATTATCTCACCGGCGACACTATCCCGCAGGAGTACGTCGACAAGATTATCGCATCGGCACAGTTCGGCGCCGCCTATTCATGTATCCGACAGCTCAACTTCGGCATGCTCGACATGGCATGGCATTCGATTACATCGCCTGTAGACAGCATAGCGCAATTCGAGATAGAGGCCATAGCACCGGTACAAATCTTTGCCCCGATAGAAAACTCCCTTATCTCGCCCCAGTTCAGCCACATCTTTGCCGGCGGGTATGCAGCAGGCTATTATGGCTACAAATGGGCTGAGATGCTCGATGCCGATGCCTTCTCACTCTTCCTGCAAAACGGTATCTTTGATGCAGCCACAGCGCAATCGTTCCGCAACAACATACTCAGGCGCGGCGGTACAGAAAATCCGGCCGACCTCTATCGCAAATTCCGCGGCCAGGATCCCACTATCGATGCCCTCCTCCGTCGCGACGGCCTAATCAAATAACACAAAGCGAATCTTTCCCGCCCAATATTTACGGAGCGGAGGTAGGAGCCGGTGCTCTGTTACCTCCGCTCCATATTTTTGAGGGTGGGTTACGGGGGAAGGCGCTAACGCACCGTATCTCCCGCCACATAGTCAATGCAAAATGTACGATTGTATTGGAATAGGACGATTCTGAAGGGTATAACTATGGAGTGGGGATATTATACTGTAAAGCAACACCTTCGGCGTTGAGCTTTTGTGTGACGTGGTGCCCCACATAGCCGCGTGCGCGTCAATGTGGGGTTATATACAAAGCAACCGCTTTCAGCGGTTTACTTGTGCTATAGGGTTGGGCATCAGTCTATATGGGAGGAGGGTTACATTGCCTGCGGGGCGCTTACCCTCGTGCGGCAGCCTCGTGTGGTGTTCGGGGGAAGGTGCTGACGCGCCATATCCCCCGCCCCATATTGTCTGATGCGCAGGGCGGTATTGGAGGGTTTTATGGTAATAATGTCATGGTGCTCTTGACAGGCGGGGTGGAGGAGATGGCTGTGTTGCAGCTTCCTCTCGGGGGCGGTGCCTGACTACCGCATGGTCGCGACGGGGTTGTGATGTATGCTCAGCCAGTAGCGGTGATATTGGAAGATGTAGCAGGCTGACGGCGGGAGGTGATCGGGGTCGCCGTCGTAGTCTTCAAGGTCTTCGGGGTCGTAGCTCTGCGCTTCGGCTGAGAGCGGGGGTATGGGCGGGTGTGTCACTTTGCGTGGCGGCGGCGAGGGGGGAGGGTCGAGCGAGTGGATGAGCTGTACCATCGTGGCGAGGTTGGTCTCGAGCAGGTCGGTGATGGGGGTGGTGCGGTCGA